>JAWXBS010000240.1:0-3608 GCA_034440275.1 Alphaproteobacteria bacterium | reverse complement strand
CGCCAGGGCCCAGCGCCGCGAACCGCACCTGCTTGCCGCCGGCGGTGGCGACGCCGACTTCGATCTCGCCTTCGAGGATCACATAGAGGGCGTCGCCCATGTCCCCCTTGGCGCAGAGGCGTTCGTCAGGCGCCAGCCGCACCTCGGCCCCGCGTTCGATCAGCGTCTGGCGTGCGGTCACGCTGAGCGCCCGAAAGAGGCGGCTCTGCGCGAGCGCGGCTGTGGCGACGGTCTGGCTCATGACGGCTGTCCTCGATCGACCGGCGTAAGCTGCCACCCGCCATGGTCAAGGCGAACCCGGCCACCTCTCCAATACTTAAGGCTCCGGCGCCCCCATGAGGCGAAAGCCGGTCTCCAGCGCCCTCTAAAGGCTATGTGCAGCCGGGTCACACCCCCTTCGGGGGCGCTGCGTGGCGCGATGGACGAAACTGGCCCTTAAGCGCTCTGGTAAGGAATCGCCTTAAGAGCCTCGCTCCATGACAATTATTCGCATCATCGGGATCGACCCCGGGCTGAACCGCTGTGGCTGGGGGATCATCCTGGCGGACGGGGCCAGACTGTCCCACGTCGCCCACGGGGTTGTGCGCCCCAAGGCCGACCTTTCCATGGGCCGGCGGCTGGCCGCGATCCTCGACGGCCTCGAAGCGGTCATCGAGCAGCACGACCCGCACGAGGCGGCGGTCGAGGAGACCTACGTCAACGCCCAGAACCCGAAGTCCGCGCTCGCGCTTGGTCAAGCGCGCGGCGCAGCGCTGATCGCGCCCGCACGCCACGGCCTCGACATCGGCGAGTACGCGCCGGCGGAGATCAAGAAGGCGCTAGTGGGCAACGGTCAGGCGGAGAAGGAGCAGGTCTCCTTCATGGTGCGCCGGTTGATGCCGGCTGCCGGCAACGTGGTGGCGGACGCCGCAGATGCGCTGGCCGTCGCCATCTGTCACGCCGCACATGGCGGCTTCCGCAAACGCGTGGGCGGCGTAGCCTAGTCCCTGCCCGCTGATTCCGGTTCGGGGCTAATTTGGGGCTGGAGGTTTCATGATCGGCAGTCTCAAGGGCGTGGTCACGGCCATCGGCGAGGACGTCGCGCTCATCGAGGTGAACGGCGTCGGCTATGTCGTGCAGGCGGGATCGCGCACGCTGTCGCGCCTTTCTGTCGGCGAAGCGGCGATGATCTGCATCGAAACGCATGTGCGCGAAGACGCGATCCGTCTGTTCGGTTTTTCCAGCGAGGAAGAGCGCGGCTGGTTCGTGCATCTGCAATCGGTGCAGAGCGTCGGCGCGAAGGTGGCGCTCGCCATTCTCGACACGCTCACCACCAATGACATCGGCGATGCGATTTCGCTGCAGGACAAGGCAGCCTTCGCGCGCGCCAACGGCGTCGGGCCGAAACTCGCCGCGCGCATCGTGCAGGAGCTTGCGGGCAAAGCGCCGCCGCGCGGCTTTCTCGCTCACGCGCCGACGCCGTCGAGCGGCAAGGGACCGGTGCTCGTCGCCGGTGGCGCGGGCGTGCGCGGCGAAGCGGTCAGCGCGCTCGTCAATCTCGGCATCGATGCGACCACTGCAGCGCGCGCCGTGGCGACCGCGATGAAGTCGTTCGAGGACGATCCCGCCACGCCGGAACTCATTCGCGCGGCCCTGAAGGAAGTGCGCGGCTGAGTGCGTGCGGGAACCCGCCGCCGTTTTCGAGCGCTCTCTGTTCTCACCCTCCCCATTCGGACACGAGGACACGCGCCATGAAGACCGTCGATGATCACGTCGAAGTCACCCCGCAAGAAGCCAGCGGCGGTCGCAAGGGCACCCACGTCCTGATCATCCTGGCGGTCTCCACCCTCGCGGCGGCGATCATCCTGGGCGCCTTCTGGACCCTGACCAGTGTCAGCTGACCGCCAAACGCACAGCCTGAAATAGCGACGTGCGGGCCGCGGCGAAGCGCACTAGAACGATTTGAGAACCAGATCGCATCAAGGCTTTGCCCGCATGCCCGATTCCCGTCTCGTATCCGCCGCGCAGCAGCCCGGCGAATCCGTGGACCGCGCCCTGCGGCCCACGGGCTTTGACGAATTCGTCGGCCAGCCCAAGGCCAAGCAGAACCTCAAGGTGTTCGTGGACGCCGCGCGCGGGCGCGGCGAAGCGCTCGATCACACGCTGCTGTTCGGACCTCCGGGACTTGGCAAGACGACGCTCGCGCAAATCTTGGCGCGTGAACTTGGCGTCGGTTTCCGAGCCACCAGCGGCCCGGTGATCGCCAAGGCCGGCGATCTCGCGGCGCTGCTGACGAACCTAGAACCGCGCGACGTGCTGTTCATCGACGAGATCCACCGTCTCGCCCCCGCCGTGGAGGAAATCCTCTATCCGGCGATGGAGGACTATCACCTAGATCTGATGATCGGCGACGGACCGAGCGCACGCAGCGTGCGCATTGATCTCGCGCCCTTCACGCTCATCGGCGCGACGACGCGGGCAGGACTGCTCGGCAATCCCCTGCGCGACCGCTTCGGCATTCCGGTGCGGCTTGAATTCTACGACGCCGACGAACTGCACGGCATCGTGCAGCGCGCCGGCCAGAAGCTCGCGTGCGACATGGACGCCGACGGCGCCTACGAGATCGCCAAGCGCGCGCGCGGCACGCCGCGGATCGCGGTGCGTCTGCTGCGGCGCGTGCGGGACTTCGCCGACAACGAAGGCGCGAAGATCGACGTGAAGCTAGCGGAGAAGGCGCTCGCGCGGCTCGAGGTGGATTCAGACGGTCTCGACACGCTGGATCGCCGCTACCTCGTCGCGCTGGTGGACACCTATGGCGGCGGCCCGGTGGGCGTCGAGACGCTGGCCGCGGCCATCGCCGAAGCCCGCGACGCCATCGAAGACGTCATCGAGCCCTACCTGATGCAGCAGGGCTTCATTATGCGCACCCCGCGCGGTCGGATGGCGTGCGCGAAGGCGTATGAGCGGATCGGCAGGAAACCGCCGCCGAAGCCCGTGGAGCAGACGGGGCTGTTTGAGGAAGAGTGAGTATTGTCAGCAAGACCCGCAAAGGCAGAACTCAAGAAGCGCAAAGAGTCTGCCCACGTCGAACGACTTGCAAAGCTCTTGAATGCCGATTGGCGCATTCAGGTACCTAGCGACGAGAGGATAGCGCCCGACTTTATCGTGACTGAATCAACGGGTTCATTCGGACTTGAGCACACACAAGTTTTCAAGGACGCTCTGGATCGCAGCGCTGGCTCTCAGATGAAGTCCGCTGAGTCACGCCGTCAATCTCGATTGACTGGCATCGGCGTGAGCGTCTCCGCCGCGATGGGCTTCCCCATCAAGTTGCTTGTGAGCAGCGAGCGTAAGTATGTCGACGAGGACCATTTCGCGTTTGACGACTGCTCGAACGAACAACTCGAAGCTGCAGTGTTGTCGTCAAACCTGAAGTCGCATGAGCTTAACGAGCCTCCACTCAAGATTGAAACGCGCGGAGTAACCATCTTCGCAAGCCGTCGGCTTCGCAACGAGGTTGAGTTCATTCAAGATCGGGTTGGCTTTGTGGGCTGGGGCGAAGGTGCATTGAAAGCGGCGATCGCTGCAAAGAGCGCCAAGTTGCCCAAATATCGAAGTGAAGGACTGGT
>JAWXBS010000239.1:0-11031 GCA_034440275.1 Alphaproteobacteria bacterium | reverse complement strand
CGCTCGCGCCACACATGGGAGCGAGACATGGGCCGGATCATCAGCGGTGCGCGCGAACTCACCACCGCGCAGCTTGAAGAGCGCGCCGCGCGCGCGGCGAGCGGGCTCAAGAGCCTTGGCGTGAAGCCGGGTGACATCGTGGCGCTCTATCTCCGCAACGATCTCGCCTTCTTCGAAGCGAGTGCGGCGTGCGGACTCGTCGGCGCCTATCCGACGCCGGTGAACTGGCACTACACGACCGACGAGGCGCGCTACCTGTTCGAGAACTCGGGCGCGAAAGTCATCGTCATTCACGCCGACCTGCTCGGCCCCATCCGCGAGGCTTTGCCACCCGGCGTGCCGGTGCTCATTGTCGAGACGCCGCCGGAAATCAGCGCGGCCTATGGCGTTGCGCCCGCTGCGTTGCCGGCGGGCTATCCCGAGTGGAGTTCATGGCTTGAGGGCTTTGCACCGCTCACCGAACCGCCCGAAGCCGCGCCCGGCACGATTATCTACACCTCCGGCACGACGGGTCGCCCCAAAGGCGTGCGCCGGGCGCCGCCGACGCCGGAGCAGGCCGCGATCACGCTGCGCAATATCTGTTTCATCTTCGGCTTCGATCCCGCGAACGCCGACGCATGATCAGCGCGGCGGTGGGGCCCATGTATCACTCCGCGCCGAACGCCTATGGTTTGACGCTCGCGCGGCTCGGCGGCACGCTCTTTCTGGAGCCGCGCTTTGATGCGGAAGGCCTGCTTAAACTCATCGAAAAGGAACGCATCACGCACCTGCACATGGTGCCGATCATGTTCAACCGCCTGCTGAAACTGCCCGAGGACGTGCGCAAGAAATACGATCTCTCGTCGCTCAAATTCGTCGTCCATGCGGCGGCGCCCTGCCCCGCGCCCGTGAAGCGCGAGATGATCGAGTGGTGGGGGCCGATCATCAACGAATACTACGGCTCGACGGAGACGAGCGGCGTGGTGTTCTGCACCTCGGAACAATGGCTGGCCCATCCCGGCACGGTCGGCACGCCGATCCCCGGCGCCGACGTGCGCGTCATCGACGACGATGGAAACACGCTCAAGGCCGGCGAGATCGGCGAAGTCGTCGCGCGCAGCTTCGAGATCGCGGACTTCACCTATCACGGCGACGACGCCAAGCGCCGCGCATCTGAAAAGGCCGGCCTCATCGCGCCCGGCGACATCGGTTTCTTCGACGCCGACGGCTTTCTCTATCTGTGCGACCGCGCCAAGGACATGATCATCTCCGGCGGCGTGAACATCTATCCCGCCGAAATCGAGAGCGACCTGCATAAGATGCCCGGCGTCGCCGACTGCGCGGTGTTCGGTGTGCCCGACGACGAATACGGCGAAGCGGTCCACGCGGTCGTGCAACCGCAACCGGGCGTGGAACTGAGCGAAACCGAAGTCCGCGCCTACCTCCGCGAACGCATCGCCGGCTACAAGGTGCCCAAGCGCGTGACCTTCGCCGCCGACCTGCCGCGCGAGGATTCAGGCAAGATCTTCAAACGCAAACTGCGCGAGCCCTTCTGGGAGGGGCGAGAGACGCGGATTTGAGACAGGCGGCTATCAGGTTACATCCGGGAATTCTAAGCCAAAGTCGGAAGACGCGCTTCGGACCACCTCCGTTATCGCAACCTGAGAGTTATTGCGACGCGCCATTCTGGTGATCATTTCGCGGTGTCGAGCGCTTGCGCCAAGTCCGAACGTCACTTGCTTCAAAAATTCTGGCTCAAACTTCAGCGCGCCCTCTCTGTTCGTTACGATCCGAAACTCTTTTTCGTGAGCCCAAGCTGGCGCTTTCGATGATAGAATCTTGGCGGCGGCATTGGACACCGGCGCGTCCGGCAAAGGCTCACTAAAGTCCCCAACTGCGAGCCATCCCGCGAAGGCGTCCTCTTGATACCTAACCGGCGTGCCACCCACAAAAAACGTTGTCGCATTCAGATCTGCGTTGGTAGGCGCCGGATATCGGTCCCAGAAATAGTCTTGCGGTATCTCGTAGTATAGGCAAACACCCCGCCAAGCGTCCGCATAGTGAGACCACATCAGGTGATTCTCCATGTTCACGCTAAAACAGCAGATGCCTGAATTGTCGGATGGCTCTCTGTTCTCAAAGCCTTGATGGATGGCGCGCAGGGTTGCCCGTTGGTGCGCTGGCAACTGAGGTAGCAGCAAAGTCCGCTCAATCGCTCGCCGCCAATCAATTCGGCAATCGAACGGATCATTGAGCTTGAAAGGCGAGCAACAGTAAAATTCGGAGAACTCAAGCTCTTGCCAGAGATACTCATTCACACTTCGAAACCTGAACAACTGCCAAGGCATCTTCATTCGCGCAAACTTTCAAACGGCTGGGGAGCGGGCCGCTACGCACCATACCGAAACCACCCCTGCACCGGCCATTCAAACAGCACATCCTCCAGCCGGCTGCCCGCGCCGACATTGTGCACCATCAGCGGTCGCCCGCGCGCGCGTTGCGTGGAGACGACGCCGATATGCGGCACCGGGATGCGCCACGAGATCACGTCGCCCGGTTGCAGCATCGCGACATCCACCTGCCGCCCAAGACTGGCGCCCTTGCGGGTGAAAAACGTCTCAAGGTTCGGCACGCGGCGGTGATCGATGTTCGTATCGGGGCGGTTGAGGCCCCAGATTTTCGGATAGGCGGCGAACGCCGCGCGCATGTCGCGGTGCACGAGCTGCTGCAGGTCCACGTCCGCCGCGCGGAAGGCGCGCACCACCGTGTCGGCGCACACGCCGCGATCGTCGGCCACGTCTCCCATGGGATACGCGATCGATCGGTACGCGGGATCGTAGAGTTCGGGCCGCCGCGTCCGCGCCTCCGCGCCGAGCGCGACCCGCCTGCCGAAGTCCGCCTGCTGCGCAAAGGCCGGCGTCGCCGCCAGCAATCCTAAGAGCGTCGCCCGTCGGTCGATCTTCATGCGCCCAAGGACAATCCCGGCACGCGGCGAATTTGCGGCGCGCGTCACCGCACCCAGACCAGCTCCGATTCCCCGAACCGCGCGAGATCGGCGATCACGGCGCGGCGCGCGGCTTCGCGCACGGCGTCCTTGGTCAGTGCGGTGCAACCGACGATGCGGTCGCCATCGCGTTGCACGGTGATGTCGGCCATGGCGCCGTCGCGCAGGATCGGGCCGCAGGAAATCACCGTCATCGCCAC
Source organism: Alphaproteobacteria bacterium (assembly GCA_034440275.1). Taxonomy (GTDB): domain Bacteria; phylum Pseudomonadota; class Alphaproteobacteria; order Caulobacterales; family Aquidulcibacteraceae; genus VFBF01. The sequence goes on along the minus strand of JAWXBS010000239.1, from coordinate 7,848 downwards.
CCGCGTCACCGGCGTCCGCAGGGCCCCGCGCGGCGCAAGTGCGGCGTAGGCGGGCCCCTCTTCCTTCGGGCTCGTCACCTCGGCCACATAGAGCGGCGCAAGCGCTTCACCATCGCCCTTCGCGGCCGGAACCGCCACGAACCGCATCGGCGGATCGTCCTCACCGATGAAGACGATGCGCCAGGCGCCATCCGCCTCCCGCGTGACGCGCACCCAGTCGATGCAGTCGTTGCGCTCCGGCGCGCTCGTCGCGGGATCGATCTTGCAGTCGTCCTCGCGGTGCGCCCACAGACCTTGCGACAGCACGAAGACGCCATCCTGATCCGCCGGCGTGAACAGCGTCGTTTCAGCCGTCAGCATCGCGCATCCGGCGAGCGTCGCCGCCGCCAACAGCGCCGCAAGGATCTTCATCGACGTCCCTCCTGCCTACGCGAATGGTGTAGGGTGGATCGCCCGGCCGAGATATCCACCTTGATCTGCGACAAACGATGGTGGATTTCGCTCCGCTTGATCCACCCTACGAGGCCAATCCCATGCCGATGCCCGCCGCCGAGATCGAAACGCTCCTCCGCGAAGCGTTTCCGGACGCCGACATCGAGATCGTCGATCTTGCGGGGGATGGCGACCATTACAAGGCGATCCTCGCGTCGGCAGCGTTTTCCGGAAAGACACGCGTGGCGCAGCACCAACTCGTCTATGCGGCGCTGAAGGGCCGGATGGGCGGCGAGCTGCACGCGCTGGCGCTGGAGACGAAGGCGAAGTGATCCCGCCCGATTGGCCGCACCTCGGCCTCGGCATTTCGGGTCCGCACGCCACGCGCTTCGTCAGCGAGAAGGACACGGTGCGCCTCATCCACGCCGCCATCGACATGGGCGTGACACTCTTCGACACCGGTCCGATGTACGGGAACGGCGAGGCGGAACGGCGATTGGGCGTCGCGCTGAAAGGCGTGCCGCGCGACAAGGCCGTTGTGATCACCAAGGTCCGCACCTTCATGCCTGACGGATCGTTCTGCCCGCCTTTCGAAGCGCAGATGCGCGCGAGCCTGAAGCGGCTAGGCCTGAATGACGTCGACGCGGTGCTGCTGCATGGCCCTCGCGCTGAACAGGTCTCGGTAGGCTGGACCGGCGACCTACGAGAGGCAAAGGCGCTCGGCATGATCCGCTATGGCGGCGTGTGTGCGCGCGATGCGGCGCGCTGGGCGATCTGGGACGATCCCGCCAACGCCGACCAGTACGATCTGCTGATGACGCCGCTCGATGATCCCGCGCTGCTGGCGCACGCTGCGGAAACCGGCGTCGGCGTGCTGGCGATCGAAACGATGCGATCGCGGCGACGTTTCCGTCTGCCGCGATCGCAGTCCGATCTGTGGTATCTCGCCCGCGACGCACGCGACGCCTACACAAAGGTGCCGCAACCGTCAGGACCGGGTCTGGAAGCGGCGCTCGCCCTTCCCGGCGTGCGGAGCGCGATCGTCACGACGACGCGCCCCGCCCACCTTGAAGAAAACGCCCGCCGCGCGGGGCTTACTCCACCGACAAGCTGAACGCGCCCGTCTTGCCACCCTGCAGCGCGCTGGTGCGGATGATCACCGAGCCCGAAGATGCGAACGTGAACTCGACCTTGGCGTTGGTGTCGCCGCCGCTGTCGTCGTCGCTCTTGATGATGGCAAAGCCGCCCGGCGTCATGGCGCCGATGTCGAGGAACGCATCGAAGGCTTCCGAGCGCAGGATGATCGTCACCGTCTCGCCGGCGCGGCCGCGGATCGAGTAGTAGTCATACGGGCGGAATTCATCGAACTGCGCGGAGCGGTCCGTGAGTTCGCCGCGCACGACCTGGCCCTTGTTGATCGATTTCGGACGCGGCGCGGGGCCGGCCGGCGGCAGGTTCTCGAACTTCAGGGTGTAGGCGCCCTTCGCGTCCTTGTCGAAGCCGACGACGCGCACGGTGTACTGACCGTCGTCCGGCAAGATCGCGAGCAGGCGGGCATTCTTGTCGCCGCCACTGTCGTCGTCGGTGGCGATCGATTCAAACGCGCCGTTGTTCGTGCGGCCGAGTTCGACGAGCGAGTCGAACGCGCTCGACGCCGTGGAGAGCGCGATGCGATCGCCCTTCTTTCCGGTGAAGGTGTAGAGCGCGTAGAGCTTGTCGCCGTCTTCCAGACGACCGCCGCCATCGGCCAGCGTGCCGTTGACGGTCGACCCTGCGGTGATCGGCGAAGCGGCCGGCGCCGGGGGCGCGTTGTAGGCCGAGACGCGCAGTGAATACGGACCAGTCATTCCGGCGTTGAGCGCGTTCGCGCGCACGGTGAAGAGGCCGGCTTCGGTCGCCGCGAAGCGGATGCGCGCGTCCTGCCCGCCCGCGCCGTCATCGTCGGTGACGGTTGAGGAAAAGGCCGAGCCTGTGCCCGAGCCGAGCAGCAGGAAGGAATCGAAGGCCGACGAGCTCAGCACGATCTCCACGCCCTGCCCGGCGTTCAGCCGGAGGGAAAAATCGTCATAGGCGCTCTGATCCTCGGACTTCGGATCATCGGCGGTAAGGGCGCCGGACAGGGTCTGGCCGACATTGATGGTCCGCTGCGCCTGGGCGTGGGCCGGTGCGGCGAGAGCGAGCGTCATGGCGCTCGCGGCGGCGAGGAGACCGAACATCTTGTTCATCGAAGATAACCCCTGAGGAGGCGCCGAAACGCCGATCTGGCGTTCTAGGCTCTCCTGAGCCGGACCTTGACCTTACAAGTTGGACAGGTTGAAGGCGGAACCGCGGCGCTTGATGGTCGCCCTTCGATTCCCTAGCTGTACGGTACGCATCTGGAGCCCCCCCATGACTGTCGCCCCCGCTCAAGACCGCATCAAGGCCCTCGTGGAGGGCGCCGACGTGGTCCTCTTCATGAAGGGCGTCGCCTCCCGGCCACAGTGCGGGTTCTCGTCCACCGTGGTCCAGATCCTCGACCACCTCGGAGTCGACTTCCAGGACGTGGACGTGCTGGCCGATCCCGCCATCCGTGAGGGTGTGAAGGTCTTCTCCGACTGGCCCACCGTCCCCCAGCTTTACGTGAAGGGCGAATTTGTCGGCGGCTGCGACATCGTCCGCGAGATGTTCGAAACCGGCGAACTGAAGCCCTACCTCGCCGAGAAGGGCGTTCTCGAAACCGCCTGAGTTAAACGCTAGCATTCCTCCCAACAGGAGGAACGCGCATGCCCGCCATTAGCCACGCCGACTATGTCCGCCACGATGCACTGGGCCTTGCGGAACTCGTGCGGCGCAAAGAAGTATCGGCGGGCGAATTGCTCGACGCCGCGATTGCGCGGCTCGATGCCGTCAATCCGACGATCAACGCGCAGGCATTCCGCTTCGTCGAACTCGCACAGAAGCAACTCGCGGCGGGCGTCGGCGACGGTCCTTTCGCGGGCGTCCCCTTCATGACCAAGGATCTCGCCGTCATGGTCGCGGGCGCGCCGCTTTCATCGGGCAGCCGCGCGTGGAAGGACAATGTCGCGAGCGTCGACAGCGTCTTCACCGAACGCATGCGCGAGGCGGGCCTCGTCATCTTCGGCTCCACGACCTCGCCTGAGCTGGGCCTGACGCCCACCACGGAAAACAAGGTTCAGGGCGAGACGCACAATCCGTGGAAGAACGGCTACAGCGCCGGCGGGTCCTCGGGCGGGGCGGCAGCGGTCGTCGCGGCGGGCGTCATTCCGATGGCGCAGGCGAGCGATGGCGGCGGTTCGATCCGCACTCCGGCGTCGGCATGCGGTCTGTTCGGCCTGAAGCCTTCACGCGGGCGCGTGCCGCTCGGTCCGCTGCGCACGGAAGGCTGGAACGGCATGAGCGTGGTAGGGTGCGTGTCGCGGAGCGTGCGCGACAGCGCGGCCTTTCTTGACGCGACATCGGGCATCGAGCCCGGAGCGCGCTACGACGCGCCGCCCGCGCCCGGCGGCGGCTTTCTCGCTTCACTCGACTCCGCACCCATGGGCCTGCGCATCGCGCTGTGGACCCGGTCCTGGGCGGACGCCGAGATCGACGCCGAGTGCGCGGAGGCGGCGCGCGCTACGGGGCGCCTGTGCGAACAACTGGGCCATCGCGTCGAAGAGGTGCGCCCGCCCATCGACGGCGGCGCGCTCGCCGCCGCCTTCATGCCGTTGCTGATGACGAGCGTGGCCAAGGACATCGCCGATCGCGGCGCGGCGCGCGGCGCCGACGTGCGCGACGACGAACTGGAGCCGATCACCGCCTTCTATCGCAAGCGCGCCGAAGAGGTCCGCGGCGTCGACATCCAGAATGCGCTCGGCGTGCAGCAGCGCGCCGCCATCCAGCTCGCGCATTTCATGGCCGACTACGATCTGATCCTCTCGCCCACGCAAGGCACGCCGCCGCCAAAGCTCGGCGTGCTGTCGCTGTCCAATCCCGATTTCGCGGCCTATGGGCGCGACGTCGTCGCCTTCAGCCCATTCACCGCGCTCGCCAACCACACCGGCCAGCCCGCCATGAGCGTCCCGCTAGCGACGAGCAAGAGCGGCCTGCCCATCGGCGTGATGTTCACCGCGCGCTACGGCGCGGAAGCGACGCTGCTCAGCCTCGCTGCGCAACTGGAAAGTGCACAGCCGTGGAAGGACCGCCTGCCGGTCCTCTGACGCGTCTCACACCGGCAGCGTCACCCGCACCAGCGCGCCGCGCGGCTGACCATCGCGTATCTCCACATCGCCGCCATGCGCACGCGCGATCTCGCGCGCGGCGGCCAATCCAAGACCAGCGCCTGCGCCGGTCGCGCCTTCGCCGCGCACGAACGGGCGGAAGACTTTCTCGCGTTCCTCACGCGGAATGCCGGGTCCTTCGTCGGTGACGTCGATGCACACGTCGGCGCCATCCTGGCGCATGGCGACACGCGCGACGCGACCATACTTCAACGCATTGTCGATCAAATTTTCCACGAGCCGCTTCAGCCCCACCGCCTGCCCCATCACGACGAGACGATCGGGGCCTTCATAGGTTACGTCCTGTCCAGCCTCGGTGCGGTCATCGACGGCGCTCTGCAGCAGCGCTGCAAGATCCAGTTTCACCCGCGCCTCACGAGTCGGATCATCGCGCGCGAAGGCGATGAACGACGACACCATCGCGTCGATCTCGCCGGTCTCCTTCGCCAGCTTGTCGCGCAACGCGGGATCGGCGTTCTCCGCAGCCAACCTAAGACGCATCAACGGTGTGCGCAGATCGTGCGCCACAGCGGCGAGCATTTCGGTGCGCTCCGCGACGAGCGAGCGCAGACGGCCCTGCATCGCGTTCACCGCACGCGCGGCGGTGCGCAGTTCGCGCGGCCCCTCTTCCTTCACCGGCGCCTCGCCGACGTCGATGCCCACCCGCCGCGCCGCTTCCGCAAAGCGCTGGATCGGCGCGGCGAGTCGGCGTGCAAACAGCAACGCGAGCAAGAGCAGGATCACCAAAGTTGCGCCGATGCCGAGCGCCGCGCGCATGATCCAGTCAAGGGTTTCGGCGTTGGATTGCTGGCGCATCACGAGCCAGCGCCCGTCGGCCATTTCCGCCGCAACAAGGAAGCCCGACATCAGCACAACCCCTGGCGGCGGCGGCGCAAATCGCGGCGGTTCCGGAGGTTCGGGCGGCTCCGGCGGACGCGGCGCGATACGCACAGGCTGTTCGGTCACGGCGTTCGGCGGTTGCGGCGGCATGGGCGCTTCCACCCCGGCGTGCGGAGGACGCGGCGCGTTCGGCGCGCGCAACGTCACATCCCCGTTTTCCGAGATGATGACTTCGCGACGGACACGCGACTCTCCCTCGCGCGACGCCCGCGCACGGAGGTGCATCTCGCGAACTTTCTCGCCGTCTGCGCGCCGCTTCTCATGCTCCACGCGGAACTCTTCCGAGCGCACGCGAAAAACGACAACGTCCGTGGGCGTCGCGTCGAACGCCACCACCACTTTCTGCGGCGTTGTTTCGAGTCGGCGCGCGAGATCATGCACGATGATGCGCCCCGCGCGCGGCGCACCCGCGACGCGGGGCTTCTGCTTTTGGATCGTCCACTTGGCGCCGTCGCCAGTGGGCGGCGTGCGGCCGGTCCTTGCGATCGCGTATCCAGCCGTGAACGCCTCTAGCACCTTGTCGCCGCGCATCACGTCTGGTGGACGCGGCGGCAGCATCACGACGGCGACGAGGTTGACCACGTACGCGGCAGCCAACGCGATCGCGACCAGCACCGCGAGGTGGGCGGCGATGGGCTGTCCTGATTTTGCGGGTGTTTCGGGGTCGCTCATGTCACGCGGGCGTCGGCTTGGCGGTGAAGAGGTAGCCTTCGCCGCGCACGGTGCGGATGAGTTCGCCGGTCTCGGGACGTTCCAGCTTCTTGCGCAGGCGGCTCACCTGCACGTCGACGGCGCGGTCAAACACGTCACTTTCATTCGAGAACGCGAGATCAAGCAGCTGGTCACGCGACAGCACGCGTTGCGGACGCTCCATGAAGGCGCGCAGCAGACGGAATTCGCCCGTCGACAACGACACCAGCACGCCGTCGGGATCGACGAGTTCGCGCCGGGCAAAGTCAAACCGGAAGCCGGCGAACCGCGCCGCCTCTGTCGCGCCCCGCCTGGAGTCCGTATCTTTCGCGCGCCGCAGCACCGCCCGCGCCCGCGCTACGAGTTCACGCGGGTTGCAGGGTTTGGAGAGGTAGTCGTCCGCACCGACCTCAAGACCCACTATCCGGTCGGCGTCATCGCCCAGCGCCGAAAGCATGATCACCGGCGGCCAGCCCCGCGTCGCCAGGCGCCGCGCGGCGGAGAGACCGTCCTCGCCGGGCATCATCAGGTCCAGGACTACGAGGTCCGCGCCATCAGCCTCCAGCGCCTTGTCCATAGCGGCGGCGTCGGGCGCCGAGGACGCCTTGAAGCCCGCACGATGGAACACCTCCACAAGCCCCTGACGGATGTCGGCGTCGTCGTCGACGATCAGTACGTGGGGCACGTCCGGGGGGGCGAGGATTTCTTCGGTCATGGCCATTTGGCTCCATCAAGAGCACGCGGGACGTTTCAGAGGTGTTTCAAGCCCGACGCACCGTGGACGCAAACCGCCGCAATGGTGCAACCGGGCCCGACCATACAGGGCCCGCGACGCCCGGGGGATATCCAAGGCGGATGTCCCGGGAGATGCGTCGTCCAAAATGAGAAAGAGACACCCATGAAGCGAGCCCTGATTCTGGCTGGCGCAGCCTTCGCCGCGATTGCGGTCGGCGCCTATGCCCACGCCGAGGAGCGCCGCGAGGTACGTCGCGAGCGCCACGAGATCCGTATCGAGCAGATGTCCCGCATCGACGCCAACACCGACGGCTTCGTCACCCGCGCCGAAGCCCAGGCCGAAGCCGAGCGCGCATTCGGCGAACTCGACAGTGACGACAACGGCAAGCTCGACAGCGCCGATCGCGGTCACGGTGGCCGGCACGTCATGGTGCATCGTCGCAGCGGCGGCGAGCACAAGGGCGGCCGTCATCACGGTCGCGGTCGCGGCGGCGACCACGACGTCGACGTGACAGTGCGCACTGAAGAAGGCGGCGAACGCACAGTGATCGAGCGTCGAGAGGTCCGCATCGCGCCGAAGGCGGGCGCCGGCCCGACCGCGCCCTCCGCAGCACCACAGCCGCCCGTACCGCCGCGCCCCCCGCGCGCGCCGATGACGATGATGCTGTTCATGAACGCCGAAGAATCGGATCTCAACAACGACGGCGCGCTGTCGAAGGAAGAGTTCGTGGCGCAGCAACTGCGCTTCTTCGACGCCGCCGACGCCAACCGCGACGGCAAGATCGCCATCGCGGGCGAACAACGTGAAGCGCTTGTCGTGCACGTGGAGCAT
>JAWXBS010000238.1:0-7770 GCA_034440275.1 Alphaproteobacteria bacterium | reverse complement strand
CCCGGAAGCCGCTTCGGCCTTCCTGCGCGACGTCGCCCCGCCGCCGGTCGCCACGACTTCGCCGGCGATCTCGCCTGCCATCGCAGCGCCCGCCGTGCGTGCGCCTTCGCGCCCGCGATGGGCGCAGCGCGCGAGCGAGCGCGATCTCACCGCCGCGTACCCGGACGCAGCTGCACGCCGGGCCGTGGAAGGCCGTGTGGTGCTCGATTGCCTGATCGGGGCCGACCTCGCGATCCGCTGCCGCGCGACCTCCGAAACCCCTGGCGGCTATGGCTTTGCCGCGGCGGCGCTTCGCGTCGCGCAGAAGTACCGCGCGCAGCCCACAATGGAGGATGGCCGCCCGGCCGCCGGCGAGCGCGCGACGATCGCGATCAGCTTCAAGCCGGGCTGAGGCTGCTTCTTCGCACCGGCGAGATTAGTTGCAATCGGGTCACGGACGCCCTATCTGACGCGCGCCTTCGCGACTGCACACTTGAGGCGTGCGACTGGCTGGAGGCCCATATGCTCCTGACGATGATGAAGTCGAAGCTTCACCGCGCCACGGTCACCCAGGCGGACCTCCACTATGAGGGCTCCATCGCCATCGACCGCGATCTCCTCGACGCAGCCGAGATCTATCCCCACGAGCAGGTCGATGTGCTGAACATCACCACCGGCGCCCGCTTCACGACCTATGCGATCGAAGCGCCGCGCGGCTCGCGGGTGTTCGGCGTGAACGGCGCGGCGGCCCGTCTGGTCCAGAAGGGCGACCGGATCATCGTTGTGACCTACGGCCAGCTGCCCGCCGAAGAGGCGCGCAACTACAGCCCCACCGTCGTCCTGCTCGACGAAGCCAACGACGTCGTCCGCCAAGCCGCCTGAAGCCCGGCCGAACGACTATTTCGACAGCCTGAGCAGCGAGATCGCCGTGGCGATACTGCGGAACGCTGCGCGCAGCTCCGTGCCGTTCTGAGCGTTGAAGGCGTTTTCGGAACCCGAGGCGCATTCTTCCATGACGTCACTTGCCTGGCTTCCGTTCGAGAGTCCGAAGCCAACGGTGTAAACCGTGACGCCGGCGTTCTTCATCGCAGTGCAGAGCGAACGCGCCTGGTCGAAGGGATTGCCGTTGGTGGCGTTGCAGTTGATGTGGTCGGCCGCCGACCCGCTGCCGGAGCCCGCGTTCGCCGCGATGACGCCGTTACAGTAGGGCGTGTTGAACTCGCCATCCGTCATCAGAACCGCGATCTTCTTCAGGTTAGCGCTGCCGTAGGGCTTCGGTCGGCTGTCGGCCGGCCAGAGGTTCCCAAAGCTCGGTGAGAGCATGTACCAGCCCCACGCGATGCCGATCTGGCCGGAAGTCGAACCGGTGACGGTGTAGGCATTGATCTGCGACCTCAGCGCGGCCTTGTCGTCAGTCATCGGCGTAACGACGGCAGCCGGACACGGGTTGGCCGTCGACGCATAGTTGCGCCCGACCCACGCGGTGGCCGGACTCACGCCAGTATAAGCCTGCGCGCCTACACGCTCGCTCACGCAGGTGCTGATGCGGTGGACGCGCACCGCGTTGCTGGCGTTGGTGAAGCGCAGATACTCGCAGCCAGCGACAGTGCAGAATGCCTGACCGCCAGATGTGTACGTCCCGTAGCTCGGGCCGGTCGTCGCAGGGAGCACGAAGGTGTTCGTGGTGACGTTCGTGACCAACCAGGCGTTCGGCGGCGTGGCGGTGGCGCTGTTTGCGCGAACGTTGTTGAGCTGTGTCATGCCGGCGACGCCGGAGATGAAAACATAGCCGTTGTCGGCGAGGCCGTGGTTGTTGGCCGTCACCTGCACGCCGCAGGTTGACGAGTAGCACTTCTGCATGGTTCCGCCGGACGTATAGTTCGAGAAGCCGGTGCCGTTGACGCCCGCGAGCTGGAAGTTGCCGGGGGTCGCGTTGGCGACCTGGAATATCCGGTTGTTGAGTTGCGTCATGCCGACGACGCCGGTGATGCGAAGGTAGTCGCCGTTCGCAAAGCCGTGGCCGGGCGAGGATATCATGACGGGATTGGTGCGCGCCGCGACAGTGATCGCCTTGGTGGGACCATCGCGCCAGGTCGCGTTCGTGATGTCTGACGGCCCCGTGATCGGTCCGCGCGCAGCGGCGGCGTCCGCGCCGAGGTTCACGCCGATGGAGTAAGGCACAAGCCCGACCTTCGAATAGTAGGGCTCTTGCTGATCGCGGACCACGATGTCCACGAGATCGACGGCCGCAGCCTTGAGATCGGTGATCCGCTGGCCGCCCATGGAGCCGGTGACGTCGAGAACGACCGAAACCTCGAGATCCGAACCCTCCTGCTTGGCCTCGGACGACGCCTCAACGACAAGCCCCTGATTGGAAATCAGGCGCGACAGGTTCGTCGCCGCAGGCATCGACGCCGTGACCTTGTGACCGCCGCCGCTCATCGGCTCGACCTGGACCGTCGCGCTGGCGCCATAGGGGTAGTCGGCGAGACTGGCGCGGAAGTACTGCTCCGCTGCGGCCTGCCGCTCCGCAAGTGGCTTGTCCGCCATGCGTTCGGCGACCAGCGATGCGCTGTCGGCGGCGTTCTGCAACACCTGCTTGGCGGCGTTCGCGTTGGAGAAGTCCATCGCAATGCCGACGAACGAGAGAACTCCGAGCGCCGTCAGCGCCCAGATCATGGCCACGTTGCCGCGTGTGTCCGCCGCGAACTTCGCGAGCGAGAGGCGGAAATGGGAGCGCTTCGCAGTCATTGTGCGTGATCCAGTCTGGGCAGTTTCAACCCCCACCGTGCCACTTCGCGGTTAAAGTTCCGTCCGCAACAAATCGTTAACAGGCGTTATCTTTCAAACACTTACCAGGCGGCCTGTACGATCGTGTGCGCGCGGCTCTCACGCTCCGCCAAGGCTACGGACCAGACCACGAGTCCCGCCACGAGGGCGCCAGCGAACGCCCAGCCGATCAGCGCCCCGCCCTGCCGGTCGAGCCGGAGGCGCAAAGGGGGAAACCCGAAGGCAGGCAGTCGCGGCATCGCTGGACCCAATAGGAACTGCCCATGCTTCTACCGGCCCAGCCTTAACGGATCGTCCCCCACGTATTTCGGTTGACCGTCAGTGCGTTCAACATCACAATGATATCATATTGATGTTGGAGGATGATGTGGCTGTACAACGGGCAAGTCTGGGACGAACGCAAGAGCGGCGGGCGAACACCATGGACGGCGGGCTGATGCTGCTCGCCCTTCTTGGGCTGATCGCATTCGTGATCTGGTGGGCGACAAGCGCCATGCCGGCGTTGGTTGAGGAGGACGGCCTGGCCATCCTGACACTGATCGCGGCGGTCTTCGGCATTATCCTGATCGCCTGCGGCTTCTACAGCCTCCAGCCCAACGAGGGCGCCGCCGTCACCCTGTTCGGCAACTACAAGGGCACCGACAAGAAGCCCGGCCTGCGCTGGGTCTGGTTCTGGTACGGGCGCAAGAAGATCTCGCTGCGCGTGCGCAACCTCACCTCGCAGACGCTCAAGGTGAACGACAAGCGCGGCAACCCGATCGAGATCGGCGCGGTTGTCGTGTGGCGCGTGGCCGACACCGCGCAGGCGCTGTTCGACGTCGACGCGTACGAGACGTTCGTGAACATCCAGGTGGAAACCGCGCTGCGCGAGATTGCGTCGCACTTCGCCTACGATCACGCCGAGCACGAAGAGCCCACGCTGCGCGCCGACGGCGAAAAAGTCTCCGAACTGCTGCGCGACAAATTGCAGGAGCGCATCGTCGTGTCGGGCGTCGAGATCGACGAGGCCAAGCTCTCGCACCTCGCCTACGCACCCGAAATCGCCGGCGCGATGCTGCGGCGTCAGCAGGCAGAAGCCGTGCTCGCCGCGCGCAAGACGATCGTCGCGGGCGCCGTGTCGATGGTGGAAAGCGCGCTGAACCAGCTCTCGGAACGCTCCATCGTCACGCTGGACGACGATCGCCGCGCGACCATGGTATCAAACCTGCTGGTCGTGCTCTGCGGCGATCGTGATGCGCAACCGGTGCTCAACACCGGCACGCTCTACCAGTAGGCGCAACGCTCATGACCGCCGCCGTTCGCAAGGCATTTCCGCTCCGTCTCGATCCCGCGCTCCACGCGGCGGTCGAGCGGCTGGCGGCGGCGGAGCTGCGCAGCGTCAACGCGCAGATCGAGTTCATGTTGCGGGAAGCGTTGAAAACACGGGGCGTTCCGGTGGAACGACGAACGCCGGAAAGTGAAACGGGGTCGATCTAGGTCGACCCCGCTCCGTTTCGATCAGGCCTTCGGCAGCACGACCGTGTCGACGACGTGGATCACGCCGTTCGACTGGAAGACGTCCGCGATCGTGACGTTCGACACGCCGCCATTGGCGTCCGTGATCGACACGCCCGTCGCGGTCTTGCGCGCGACAAGCTTGCCGCCCTGCACCGTGGTGAGTTCCGCCTGACCGCCGCCGGCGTCGATGGCGGCGATGAGGTCAGCCGCCGTCGTGCGGCCGCTCACCACGTGATAAGTCAGCACGCCCGACAGCTTGGCCTTGTTGGCCGGCAGCAGAAGGGTATCGACCGTGCCGGCCGGCAGCTTACCGAACGCCGCATTCGTCGGCGCAAACACCGTGAACGGTCCCGGACCCGAGAGCGTCTCGACGAGACCGGCAGCCGTCACCGCCGCAACGAGCGTGGTGTGATCAGCGGAGTTGACCGCGTTCTCGATGATGTTCTTCGACGCATACATCGGCGCGCCGCCCACGGTGACCGAGGCTTCCGTCGTCATGGCTTCGGCGGCAGGCGCGGCGGCTTCGGTTTCAGCGGCCTTTTCAGGCGACGAGCACGCCGCGAGAAATGCGAGCGCGGCGAGAGCGGATACAGACGATTTCAAAAGCACAGCGTGCTCCCTTGTGACATTGCGATGACCATCCCTGCGCTGTTCCCGGACCGTCTTACGGGGCGTTGCGCGGACTGGATCGAATCGCCCGGAAGTTCCTGCAGCGCCGCATCGAGGACGATGCTTGCACCCCCGGCCCCTATCGCCTATCCACGCCCGATTTTGCCATTTGCAGCTGACTCGGAGGCCCGCCGAACGCGGGTGCGCGCGCATGCCGAAACGTACGGACCTCGAAACGATCCTGATCATCGGCGCCGGGCCCATCATCATCGGCCAGGCGTGCGAGTTCGACTATTCCGGCGTGCAGGCGGTGAAGGCGCTGAAGAGCGAAGGCTACCGCGTCGTGCTGGTGAATTCGAACCCGGCGACGATCATGACCGATCCCGATCTTGCCGACGCGACTTACATCGAACCGATCACGCCCGACATGGTGGAAAAGATCATTGCGAAGGAACGCCCGCTGACGAAGGGCGGCTTCGCGGTGCTTCCGACGATGGGCGGACAGACGGCGCTCAACACGGCGCTCGCGCTGTTCCATCGCGGCGTCTTCGAGAAATACAATGTCGAGATGATCGGCGCGCGCGCTGATGTCATCGAGAAAGCGGAAGACCGCCAGAAATTCCGCGCGGCGATGGACGCGATCGGACTGGAGAGCCCGCGGTCCGCCATCGCCAGCTCGCCGGAAATCAAGAACGCGGGCGGCTCGTCCACCTACGATCGCGTCACGGGTTTTGCAGAAGCGATGCGGGCGCTGGAGAAAGTGGGCTTACCTGCGATCGTGCGCCCGTCATTCACGCTCGGCGGGCTCGGCGGCGGCGTCGCCTACAATGTCGAAGAGTTCGAGACGATCGCGCGCAGCGGCATCGACGCCTCCCCTGTCGGCCAAATTCTCATCGACGAGAGTCTGATCGGCTGGAAGGAATACGAGATGGAGGTCGTCCGCGACAAGGCGGACAACTGCATCATCATCTGCTCCATCGAGAACATCGATCCGATGGGCGTGCACACGGGCGATTCCATCACTGTGGCGCCGGCGCTGACGTTGACGGACCGCGAATACCAGATCATGCGCAATGCGAGCATCGCGGTGCTGCGCGAGATCGGCGTGGAAACGGGCGGCTCGAACGTGCAGTTCGCCGTGAACCCGAAAACGGGCCGTCTCATCGTCATCGAGATGAACCCGCGCGTGTCGCGTTCTTCAGCGCTGGCCTCGAAAGCCACCGGCTTTCCGATCGCCAAGGTCGCGGCGAAGCTGGCGGTGGGCTATACGCTCGACGAAATCGCCAACGACATCACCGGCGGCGCCATGCCGGCGAGTTTCGAGCCGACGATCGACTACATCGTCACCAAGATTCCGCGCTTTGCATTTGAAAAATATCCCGGCGCCGACCCGACGCTGACGACGTCGATGAAAAGCGTCGGCGAAGCGATGGCCATCGGACGCACGTTCCAGGAGTCGCTCCAGAAAGCGCTGCGTTCGCTCGACACGGGTCTTTCCGGTCTCGATGAGATCGAGATCAAGGGCGCCACTGACGAGGACGGCGGACGCGCAGCGGTGCGCGAAGGTCTCGTGACGCCGCACGCCGATCGGCTTCTGGTGGCGGCGGAGGCGCTTCGACGCGGCCTGAGCGAACAGGAAATCTGCGCGGCCTCGCACTACGATCCCTGGTTCGTGCGCCAGCTCGCCGAGATCGTGTCGATGGAAGCGGTCGTGCGCGAAGCCGGCCTGCCGAAGACCGCCGACGGCATGCGGGCGCTGAAGGCGATGGGCTTTTCCGACGTGCGGCTCGCAAAACTCGTCGGACAGAATGAAACCGAGGTGCGCGCGGCGCGCCACAAGCTCGGCGTGCGGCCGCAGTTCAAGCGCATCGACTCCTGCGCGGCGGAGTTCCTGGCCTCAACACCGTACATGTACTCGACCTACGAAACCGCCGTGTTCGGCGGCGAACCGGAATGCGAGTCCGACCCAACTGATCGCGAAAAGATCGTCATCCTCGGCGGCGGCCCCAACCGCATCGGTCAGGGCATCGAGTTCGATTATTGCTGCTGCCACGCGGCGTTCGCGTGTCGCGACCTCGGCGTTGAATCCATCATGGTCAACTGCAACCCCGAGACCGTCTCCACCGACTACGACACCTCCGACCGCCTCTATTTCGAGCCTCTGACGACGGAAGACGTCATCGAAATTCTCGACGTGGAAAAGAAGAACGGAAAGCTCAAGGGCGTCATCGTGCAGTTCGGCGGGCAGACGCCGCTGAAACTCGCGCAGCCGCTGGAGTCCGAGGGCGCACCGATCCTCGGCACCACGCCCGACGCCATCGACCTCGCAGAGGATCGCGAACGCTTCCAGAAACTGCTGCACAAGATCGGCCTGAAGCAGCCAGACAACGCCACCGCACGCAGTGAGGAAGAGGCGCTCGCCGCCGCCCGCGCCGTCGGCTACCCGGTGGTGCTGCGCCCCTCTTTCGTGCTTGGCGGACGCGCAATGGAAATCGTCTACGACGACGAAGGCCTGATGCGGTACGTGACGCATGCGGTGAAGGCGAGCCAGAATTCGCCCGTGCTCGTCGACCGCTACCTGCGCGACGCGATCGAAGTGGACGTCGACGCCGTGTGCGACGGGGAAACCGTCTGGGTCGCGGGCGTCATGGAGCATATCGAGGAAGCAGGCATCCACTCCGGCGACAGCGCGTGCGCTCTGCCACCCTACACGCTGTCGAAGAAAATCATCGCCGAGATCGAGCGCCAGACGGAAGTGCTCGCGCGCGCGCTCGAAGTGCGCGGCCTCATCAACATCCAGTTCGCGATCAAGGACGGCGACATCTACGTCCTCGAAGCCAACCCGCGTGCATCGCGCACGGTGCCGTTCGTCGCGAAGGCAACCGGCGCGCCGGT
>JAWXBS010000237.1:0-27314 GCA_034440275.1 Alphaproteobacteria bacterium | reverse complement strand
TGCCCATCTTCATCGGCGCATCGAACGGCTCGAGTTTCACATCGCGCCACCCCGCCCCTTCGAGAATCGCGCGCGTGCGCGTCGCATCGCCAAACGCGAACGGCCCCGGCGCCAGCGGATCGGCGGGAGTCTTCGGCGGCCCCAGCACGCCGATCGCCGCCACGGCCGGCAATCGCGCCCACTCATTCTCGGCAAACGTGCGCCAGCACACGAACGCCATCCGCCCGCCCGGCTTCATCGCCAGTCGCAGGTGCGCAAAAGCGGCCTGCGGATCGTCGAAGAACATCACGCCGAAGCGGGAAAAAAGAAGATCGAACGGCCCGCCCAGTTTCGCCGAAGACGCATCGCCCTCAGCGAAACGCACATGCTGCAGCCCCGCTTCCGCCGCCCGCGCATCTGCCCTCGCGAGCATCGGCGCCGAGACGTCGACGCCGAGCACTTCGCCACCGGGAGATACGGCCTTCGCGAGGAAAAGACTTGTGTCCCCGCACCCACATCCTATATCTAGGACAACTTCCCCAGATCGCGGCGCAGCCACCTTCAACGCCGCCGCACCGAAGGGTGCGATCGACGCGTCCAGCCGCGCCTGCTCTCGCACCCACCGTTGGCCCAGATCGTCATTCCAGAGGGCGATCTGGTCGGCATTCGCAGCGGTCATGTATTCTCTCCGTGCCCCGCGCATCCAACCGGCGGAGGGGCAGCATCCTCCAATCGGGAGGCGCATGAAAGCGACGAACGGCGACGTGCGGCCCCATGTTCGCCACATTGTGGGTATTCTCGATAAACAATAATAAACTAACGATCCTCGATAATTCGCGGACGGAACCCCTGGGGAAACGGATGAAAAACGCAGCGAGCCTGGCGGCGCTTCTGGCCATGACAGGGCTGGCGCATGCGGAGACGACCACCGCCGGCGCCGAGGCCGGTGCGGGTGACGTCGACCCGCCGCCCGTTTCCGCTGCGCCCACGGCGCCGGCGACGACCGGCCGTGCGGCCACGGAAGGCGCGGTCGCCTACGCCCCCGATTTCTTCGCCCAGTATGCCCCTCAGACCGCGCTCGACATGGTCCGCCGCGTGCCCGGCTTTTCCGTCGACTCCGGCTCTGACCGGCGCGGCTTTTCGGGAACAGGCGGCAACGTCCTCATCGACGGCGCGCGCCCAAGCGCCAAGAGCCAGGGACTGGAAGACATCCTTGGCCGCATCCCGGCCAAGCAGGTTGTGCGCCTCGAACTCATCCGCGGCGCCTCGAGCGGCGGGCCAGTCGGTGCTCGTCAACGTCGTGCGCACCGCGAGCGCGGGATCGGGCCGCTATGAAGCGGACTTCGAACGCTCGCAAAGCGGACGTGTCACGCCGCGCGGCGAGCTCTCCTACAACGGGCGCTTGGGCGACGTGGAGTTCACCGTCGGCGCCGAACGCTGGCTCGAGGAGCGCCCGCTCTCCGGCGGCCGCCTCATCCGCGACGGACAGGACAACCTGATCGGGTATCGCACCGACACGACGCCGCGCACATGGCGCCAGGCCAAGACCAACGGCGCGATCACAGCGCCACTTTTCGGCGGCACGTTCAACCTGAACGCCTCGGGCGGACGCTGGAATTTCAAGACGGATCTGGAATCGGCGGGCTTCGATCAACTTTCGAACCCCACGGACTCCTTCCGTCTCTCCATCAACGAGCGCGAGCGCAACCGGGAAATCGGCGGCGATTGGGAGCGCCGCTTCGGCGACTGGAATCTGAAGCTCGTCGGCCTCGACCGCCGCTTCTGGTACGCCAACGACGAACGCACGCTCTCGCGTGACGAGACCGACCGTCAGGTGGAAATCCTGCGCCAGCGCCGTCGCGTCGAGTTGCAGGAAAGCATCGGCCGCGCGACCCTGGGCTGGAACGTGTCGCCGGAGCACCGCGTGGAGATCGGCGGCGAAAGCGCGCTGAACGTGCTCTATGCGGTGACCAACCTCACTGTCGATGAGGGCGCGGGCCCCGTCGTGTTTCCCTTGCAGGGCGCCAACGCCACCGTGGAGGAAGAGCGGTTCGAAGGCTTCGTCACGCACAACTGGAAAGTCACACCGCGCTGGACGCTCGAGACCGGCGTGACCGTGGAAAACTCCACGATCTCGCAATCCGGCGGCGGCAATGCAAGCCGCAGTCTCACCTACTGGAAACCCAGCGTACAGGTGTCGCGCCAGATCGGCGAACGCGACCAGATCCGCGTGAAATTCCTGCGTGACGTGAGCCAACTCGACTTCGGCGACTTCGTCAGCTCCGCCACGCTCGCCGATAACACCGTCTCCGCCGGCAATCCCGATCTGCGGCCGCAGGCGACGTGGCGTCTGCAGGGCACGATCGACAAGCGCTTCGGCAAGAACGGCGCCGTCGCGCTCGAACTCACGCGCGAGTGGATCGAGGACGCTTCTGATCTCGTGCCGATCCTCGATACGCTGAGCGGCGACTTCTTCGATGCGCCCGGCAATATCGGCGAAGGCGAGCTGTTCGGCGTGCGCCTCACCGGCACGCTGCCGCTCGATTTCATCCTGAAGGGCGCACAGCTGAAGCCGGAGCTTTCTTGGGCCGAAAGCGAAGTCACCGATCCGGTCACCGGCAGGACGCGTCAGGCTTCAGGCTTCGCCGAGACAGAGGTGGAGATTGAATTCCGGCACGACATCACGTCGATGAAACTCGCCTACGGCTTCGAGTACTTCAAACGCAGCCAGGTGCAGTTCTTCCGCGTGGGCGAACTGGAAACCTACGAGGAAGGCCCCTTCCTCGACGGCTTCGTGGAGACGACGCGCTTCACCGGCATGAAGGTGCGGCTCTTTGCGTGGAACCTGCTCGACTCCGAATTCCGCCGCGAGCGCCGCTTCTCCAGCCCCAACCGCAACGGCGCGGTGTTCCTCGACGAGGAACGCGAACGCCAGTTCGGGCGGTTCTTCGGGATCGAGGTCAGCGGGAATTTCTGAGGCTAGAACAGCCCCGGCTCTTGCGGCTTCTTCGATTTTACCGGCGCAGGTTCGGGCTCTTCCTCGAACATGGGGTTCTGGTCCCACATGCCTTTGAACGGCGCATCCTCAAGGTAGTCCGGCAGGCGGCAGGCGATCGCCTTCACACCGCTTTTGGCGATGATCTGACGATCAGGCGCCATGTTGCGCAGCGTGTCGGCGTCGATGTCGCCGATGAGGTCGCTACTCTCCTTCGCCATCAGGTGATTGGCGACGCCGAAGAGCTGAAAGACGCCGGCGTTGTTGAAGATCGTGCGCCAGTCCTTCGGATAAAGCCGCTGCAGCTGCGACAGGTCCTGGAAGAATGGCCACACCTGCAGGCCGTAGCCGCGCAGCAGTGTCATGGACTGGCGCAGCGGTCCGAACTCGCCGAGCTGGGCGCACTCATCGAGCAGGAAGAGCGTGGAGCGCTTCGGTCGACGACGACGACCCATGACCGTCAGCATCAGCGCGCCGACCCACAAGCGCAGAAGCGCGCCATGGCTTTCGAGCTTGTCCGGCGGAATGACGATGTAGATCGTCATCGGCGCGCCCTCGCGCACCGCATCGAGATCGATGGACGAGCGCGTCAGCGAGCGCAACGCCGAGTCCGAATTCACGACCTTCAGATAACTCTGCGCCGTTGAGAGAATCCCTGAACGCGTCTGCTCGGTGATCGGCAGGAACGACGAGATGTTCTGCTTGGAGAGCCGGTTCAGGTCCTCGTTGTTCTCGAGCAGCGTGTGCAGGTTGAAAACCGCATCGTCGCTCATCAGCAGTTCGCGGACGCGGCCGAAGTGGCGGTCGCCCGGGGCGGACGTCTCAGCAACGGCCGCGATCACGCCGCTCATCAGCGAGCGGCCCCAGTTGTCCCAGAAGGGCTCCTTGTGGAAGCCAGCGTCGCCCGCGAGCAGCGAGGCGAGCATTTCAGCGTCGGCATCCAGCAGCGCGCCGGGACGGTCGAAGAGGTCGAAAGGGTTCAGGCTGTCCGTGCGCTTGCCTACCGCCTGGAAGGGATCGAGCAGCAGCACCTGCTGGCCCATCTCGCGGCGACGCCGTGCGGTGACGTGCCAGGTCTCGCCCTTGGGGTCGATGACGATCACCGAGCCTTCGAAACGCAGCAGATTGGGGATGATGACGCCCCGCCCCTTGCCGGCGCCCGTGGGGGCGATGGTCAGGAGGTGGCGGTCCTCGCCATAGAAGATCGGCTCTTCCGCAATGATCGGGGCATCGGCCTTTTCGGCGCGTGCTGAAGAAAACCCCATGGCGGCCTTGCCGTCATCGGCGGCCTTCCAGCCCAGCAAGAGATCCATCGCGCCCGGCTCCGGTGGGGGAGCGGTGCGGACCGAAGCCACGGTTGCCCTCTTGCGAGCCATGAGCGAGCGCCTCCTTCGCGCGGGGAAGCGATCGCTCCCCCATCCCGACTATAGAAGTCGCTCTGGATTTAGCCATGAGTGCGGGTGAATTGTGCGCAGCGGCGGCGCTTATGGGCGCGAAAGTGGCGAGTGGTTAATGCCACCCGCCACGTTCGGAAAATTACCCAGGCCTTTCAGTGAACGTCGGCCATCCACTTCTTGATGAAGGGCGAGAGCACGAAGAGGATAAGGCCCGCTGCGATGCCGAGAATGCCGACTGCAGTGAACACCGTCACGTAGCTCTCCAGCTGCCCCGCCGGATCGACCACCTGCCCGCCGATCGTCTGTGACGACGTCCGCTGGGCGATGATCGCCGCGAGGATGTGCGCCAGCGAACTCGACAGGAACCACACGCCCATCATCAGCCCGACCACGCGCGCTGCCGACAGCTTGGTGATCATCGACAGCCCCACCGGCGAGATGAAGAGTTCGCCCGTGGTGTGCAGCAGATAGAGCAGCGCGAGGAAGATCAGCGGCACCTTGAAGTCCGGGCCCGCGAACTGCGCGCCGGCGACGAGGATGAAGAAGCCGATGCCGACCTGGAACAGCGCCAGCGCGAACTTCACGGGCGTGGACGGCTCCAGCTTGCGCTTGGAGAGCCACACCCACATGGCGCTGAACGGAATGGCGAGCAGCACGATGAAGCCCGCGTTGAAGGACTGCGTCTGCGCCGCCGTCATCACGACGCCGGGCACGATGGTGAGGTCCGTCGAGCGTTCGGCGAAGAGCGACAGCGAGGAGCCCGCCTGCTCGAACAGCATCCAGAAGATGACGCTGAACATGATGAGCACGAGCGCGGCGATCATCTTGCCCCGTTCTTCGCCCTTGAACGCCAGCACGGCGTAGCCGAGCACGGCGACGAACAGCGTCGGCACGAGGATTGGCAGCACCTGCTCCATGAGCTCGGTCTGCTGCACCAGCATCCACGCCGGAATGACCGCCACGAGACCGCCGACCCAGAAGAGGCCTTCCGTCAGCGCGCCGATGGGCTTCGGCGGATCAGCTTTGCCCATCAGGTGTTTCTGGCCCATCAGGTACTGCACGAGGCCGAACAGCATGCCGACGCCGGCGGCGCCAAAGCCGTACTTCCAGCCATAGGTCTGGCCGAGATAGCCGCAGACAAGCGTCGCGAGGAACGCACCGAGGTTGATGCCCATGTAGAAGATGGTGAAGCCGCCATCGCGACGGGGATCGCCGGGGCCGTAGAGCGCGCCGACCGTGGTCGAGATATTCGCTTTCAGGAACCCGACGCCGATGATGATCAGCGCGAGCGAGAGATAGAGAATCTGGACGTAGAGTGGCTCCTGTTCCACGCGGCTTTCATAGCCGCCGGCCGCCAGGCGACGGACTTCACGTCCGTCCGCCGCCACTGCCACGGCGTCCGTCGTCGAGCCTTCCTTGAGCTTGAACGCCGCGCCGTTGATGTCGACGACCGCATCGCCTCCCTCGGCGCGGACGGGATATTCGCCACGCCCCGTGATGACGAGTTTCGACGCCGGGACTTCGCCGCAGGTGAGGCCCACCGAAGTGCAGAGCGAACGCACGAGCGTCGCCGGTTCGGATTCAACCGTATAGGCGTCGCCCGCCAAGCGCTCCGCCGCACCACCCGCTACCGGCGTCAGATCGGCGAAGCTCTTGTTGTCGAATTTCAGCTCGTGCGTGCCCTCGGGCAGCGTGATCTGTAGTTTGCGGTCATCGCCGCGACCATCGGCGGCGACGAGATAGCTCTCCCCGCCCGCATCCAGATACTGCTTCGAGCCGCCGCCCTCGAACGCCATGCCGAAGTGGCCGAGCACGAGAAAGAGCGCACCGATCGTCACCGCCTTGCGGGCGCCAAGGAAGCGGTCGGCGATCACGCCGCCGATCACCGGGATCAGATAGACGAGCGCCGCATACGCCCCGTAGAGGCCCTGCGCCTTGTCGTCGGAAAAGAGGAAGTGCTGCGTGAGATAGATCACCAGCAGGGCGCGCATGCCGTAGAAGGAGAACCGTTCCCACATCTCGGTGAAGAAGAGGGTCACGAGGCCACGCGGGTGGCCCATGAATTCCGCGCCGGTCGCCGGCGTCTGCGGGGGCGTCGGGGCCCCCGTATCCGATACGCTCATCCGATGTTCTCCCCCGCGCTCTCTTACGGCGCAGTCATTTGACCGAGACAGAGCACACGGTCGCGGGCGGTTTCAAGCGCCTTGCGCCGAAGTGATGGAACCGGGGATGAACGGATGCGCCCCTGAGGGGCAGGATTTCGATCAGATGCCCTCGACAGGGCATCTTCGTGCCTCGCGCCTCAGACGCCGGGTCGGCGCACCCACCAGAAGGCGTTGCCGCGCGCCGAGGAGCCGTCGAGGTCGAAGCCCAACCGCCGCAGCGTGCGGATCGACGCCTTGTTGGTCATGGCGCAGCCGGCGATGATCTGGATCGCGCCGTGGTCTTCCAGCCGCTTGATGACCGCCGCCGCCGCCTCGGTCGCAAAGCCCTGCCGCCGCCACCCGGAAGCGATGGCGTAGCCGATCTCGTAGCCCTCGCCGCCGCGCAGCGGTTCGAAGCGCACCTCGCCGATCAGCGAGCGCGCGACTTCGTGGATGACCAGCATGTGACGGGGTTTGGAATCGACGGTCGTGGAGCGGCCCGCGCCGAACACGTGCTCACCGCGCCAGCCGTCGTCGACCTGCGCATCGATGGACGCCTCAAGCGCCGCACGTCCTCGATTCGCTGCGATGATCACCTCGGAGGTGACCGGTTCGAGCCTCAGACGCTTCGTATAGAGCACATGAGAGAGCGACATGGATCATGAAGGTGGGCTGCGTCGCGGCGGTGCGCAAGGGGAAGTGTGCAGGACGCGAAGGTGAACCACTCTAAGGCAGGATCGCTACCCACTCTGCCCCTCGTCACACCGTCTCCTTCTCTCTCGGCGCCGAGACGTCGCGCGTCCTGCTCTCGAACTTGGGTTTGGGCAGGAGCCGAAAGCGGGACTGGCACCAGGCGAAGTCAACGCCGATGTCCAAGAGCGCGTCGGAACGCCCGCACGGGCACGCAAACTCCAGCACCGCCCAGACGCGATAGGTCTCGCCGGCGACGAGCGGCACCGGCTCTCCCGTGACATGGTTCGCGGCGGCGTTGACGCAGAGAACAATATCGTCGTGGCCGACAGCGTAGCTCATGGCTTCCATCCCTTGCGGTGACGGGGAAGATACGCCCCGGCGCGCGCGCGGCAAGCCGCTAGTACGCGCACGCCTCGAACACCTTCGTCATGTCGCCCTTCCAGTCCGTCTTCCAGCGTTCGAGCAGACGTTCGGCGGGCGTGACGCCGGTGGCGACGATGTCGTCGAGTTCGGCGAGGAAGTGCGTTTCGTCATCGCCGCCGGCGTTGAGCTTGTTGCGACTCTTCAGCCCCTGACGGGAAATCGCCAGCGCCTGCTGGGCGACATCGCGCGCGGTCATCCCGCGGATCGGAGCCTTGAGACCCAACACGCCGACGCTGCGGCGCAGGGCTTCGCGATCTTCCGCCGTCCAGCATTTCACGAGGCTCCACGCCGCTTCGAGCGCCGCGTCGCAGTAGAAGATGCCCGCCCAGAAGGCCGGCAGCGCGCACAGGCGCGACCACGGGCCCGCATCGGCGCCGCGCTGTTCGATGTAGGTTTTCAGACGCACTTCCGGGAAGATCGTCGAGAGGTGATCTTCCCAATCGGTGAGCGTGGGCTTCTCGCCCGGCAGGCCGGGGAGTTTGCCAGCGAGGAAGTCACGGAAGCTCTGCCCCGCCACGTCGATGTATTTGCCGTTCCGGTAGACGAAATACATCGGTACATCGAGGGCGTAGTCAGCGTATTGCTCGAACCCGAAGCCTTCATCGAAGACGAAGGGCAGCATGCCGGTGCGATCGGGATCCGTGTCGGTCCAGATCTGCGCGCGGTATGAGAGAAACCCGTTCGGGCGCCCTTCCATGAACGGCGAGTTGGCGAAGAGCGCCGTCACGATCGGCTGCAGCGCCAGCGATACGCGCATCTTCTTGCGCATGTCGTTTTCCGAGCCGTAGTCGAGATTGGTCTGCACCGTACACGAGCGGAACATCATCTGCCGGCCGAGACGCCCGACCTTCGGCATGTAGTCCCGCATGATCTTGTAGCGGCCCTTCGGCATGATCGGCGTTTCTTCCAGCGACCATTTCGGCGAGACGCCGAGACCGAGAAACGCGATGCCGAGATTGCCCGCCACGTCGCGCAGCTGCGCGAGATGCACGCCCACTTCCGAGCACGTCTGGTGCAGATGTTCGAGCGGCGCGCCGGAAAGCTCGAACTGGCCGCCGGGCTCGAGGCTGATCGAGGCGCCGTCCTTCTTGAGACCGATGATGGTCTCGCCTTCCATGATGCGGTCGTAGGCGTACTTCTCGGCGAGCCCGTTCAGGAGCTGGCGGATGCCGAACGGCCCCTCATAGGCCACTGGCGAATGATCGCGGACGTGGAAGCCGAATTTCTCGTGCTCGGTGCCGATGCGCCAAGTCTTCGGATCGGGCTTGTTGCCCTTCTCGAAATGCTCGACCAGTTCGGCATGGCTTTCGATGGGGCGCGCCCGTTCTTTCGTCTCGGCCATGACGCTTCCTCTTCCCTCTTGAACCGGGGATGTGGCGCCGCGACCGGCCCGCCGCAAGGTCGCCGCAATTCAGATCGGCTTCTACCAGTCGCCCCATGACGACTGGATGACGGCCAGCGCCGCGATGGCGGCCGTTTCCGCGCGCAAAATTCGCGGGCCAAGCGAAACCGGGATCACGAACGGCAGGCTGCGCAGCAGACGCCGCTCCTCCGCATCGAAGCCGCCTTCGGGACCCGTCAGCAGCGCCAGGGACGGCGCATTCACATCCCTCAGGGCTTCGCCGATGGGTCGCGCGCGGCCTGTTGCTCCTCCCCAAGCGGCGCCGGGATCGTCGCCCGCTTCATCGGCATAGACGAGCGGCCTTTCCCCATCCCAACCGTCGAGAATGCGACCGAGCGGCAGCGGTGCAGCGATATCAGGAATGTCGAGGCGCTCGGTCTGTTCCGCCGCTTCGATGGCGATGCGGCGCAGACGGTCGATGCGCACCGTCTCCGCCACGGTGCGCCGCGTGATGACGGGCTGCAGCATGCGCACGCCGAGTTCTGTAGCCTTCTCGACGATGAGATCGGCCCCGTGACGTTTCACCGGGGCGAAGTAGAGCGCGAGATCGGGCGTTGCGGTCTGCGTGCGCGTCTGGGTCGTTATTGTCAGGCCGACGCCTTTGCGCCCGATGGGCGTGAGGCTTGCGTCCCACTCCCCGTCGACGCCGTTGAACACGCGCACGCCGGCGCCCGGCTGCAGCCGCATCACGCTCGTCAGATAACGTGCCTGCCCCTCCTCCAGCGGCGCCAAAGCGCCGAGGGCGAGAGCATGTTCGACGTAGAGGCGCGGCGCAGGCATGGCGCCTTGCTCGCGCAACACCCCCTTCGATGCAAGTGACGGCCTTGACCTCGCCGCCTTCGCCGGGGAGGAACAGGCATGGCCACGCTTCCCCGCATAGAGGTCCTCAAGGGCGACGTCTCCAAGGTGCAGCTCACCTCCGAGACCCGCGTCGAGCCCGCCGCGAAGGGCCGGCCCGCGCGCAACGTGCCGGTCAACAAGATGCGCGTACACCTGCGCGACAGCGTCAGCGGCCGCGACGCCGACGCGGTCTTCACCAACTCAACCGTCGGCGTGCACCAGGGCCATCTGATCGCGTTCGCACGCGCTTTCGTGCGGGGGCGACGCGGCCCCGTGATGCTGACGCTCATCAACGAGAGCACCGGCCAGCGCGAGGAATTTCCCGAAGGGTTCGCGCAGGCCATCCGCACGGAGTTCTTCGGGCCACGCTGGAAGGCGTTCGGCGCCTCAAGCGCCATCTTCCTGGTCGGCTGGCTCTGGAACGCGTTGTTCGCGCAGCCGACGCCGGGCGTGTGGCTGGGCCTGTGGCCGCTCTTTCTGGCGTTCCTTGCATTTCCGGTTCTATGGGCGGGCGTCGCAGCGCTCGACAGCCTCACCCGCGTGCGCAGCGACGGCGCGGCGGCGAACGCGATCCGCGCCGAGATCGCGCGCCAGACCTCGGGCCCGCGCGACGTGACCCACGAGATCGAAGGACCTCGCGACGACCCCGGCGGCATGGCGATCCTCCCGCCGCCCCGCTAGTCTCGCGCGCATGCGCACCCTTCTCCTCGCCGTCGCCGCCCTCGCCTTCGCCGCCAGCGCCGATGCCGCGCCGCTCGATCCGGCGCTCTCCCGCGAAGTCGACGCCATCGCCAACGAGACACTGCGCACCTCCGGCGTGCCGAGCGCGTCCATCGCCATCGTCCGTGACGGCGAGATCGCCTACGCACAAGCCTACGGCCAGGCGCGACGCGGCGTGCGCGCGACGACCGAGACGCGCTACGCCATCGGCTCGATCTCCAAGCAGTTCACCGCCGCCGCGATCCTGATGCTCGCCGAGGACGGCAAGCTCACGCTCGATGATCGCATCGATCCCTATGTGCCGACGCTGACGCGCGGACGCGACATCACCATCCGGCAGATCCTCAGCCACACCTCTGGCTATCGCGATTACTGGCCGCAGGATTTCGTCCCCGGCCTCATGCAGCGCGAGACGAACGCGCAGGCCACGCTCACGCGCTGGGCGCGCATCCCGCTCGACTACGAACCGGGCGCGGAATACCGCTATTCGAACACCGGCTTCACCGTCGCCGGGCTCATCGTGGAGAAGATCGCGGGCCAGCCGCTGCATCAGGTCCAGCAGACGCGCATCTTCAACCGTCTCGCCATGACTGGCGCGACGGAGATCGACAGCGGCCCGCTCACCGGCGCGCTCGACTCGCAAGGACACGCCCGCTGGGCGCTCGGTCCCGTGCGACCCGCAGTGAAGGAAGGTCGCGGCTGGCTCTACGCCATCGGCGAGCTGGCGATGCGGCCGACCGATCTCGCGCTCTGGAACATCGCGCTGATGAAGGGGACGCTGCTGAAGCCGGAGTCGCTGCGCGCGATGACGACCTCAGTGATGCTGACCAGCGGCCAGCCCGCCAACTACGGCGCCGGCCTCGATGTACGCACCATCAACGGCAAGCGCGTGTGGAGCCATGGCGGCGCCGTCAGCGGCTACCTCGCCAACAACGTCATCTACGCCGACGAGAACCTCGCGCTCACGGTGCTGACCAACGGCGAATTCGGCGGCGTGCAGGATGCGCTCACCGCCCGCCTCGCCTTTCTGCTGCGCGCACAACCGCCCAAGGTGATCGCCGCGCGCGACATGCTCGCGCAATTCCAGGTCGGCCGGATCGACCGCACGCGCTTCACCCCCAACGGCAGCGCTTACTACGACGACGCGGCTGTGCGCGAACTCTCCCGCGTACTTCGACCCCTCGGCCCCGCCCGCCTCATCACCCAGCAGGCCGACCGCCTGCGCGGCGGGCTCACCGTGGAAGTCTTCAACGTCACCTTCGCCGACCGCCGCGCCACCATCGTCGTCCGCGCCGATCCCGCCACCGGGCGCTACGAACAGTTCGTCGTCGATTTCGGAACCTGAGCTTTATCGCGTGATCAGGAGCCGCGCGCGGCGGACCAGCCGGAACTACGCATCATGCGTGCACGTTCTCGTCAGGCTGTTCCCGCAACATTTCCAAGAATGTGCATGTATGGCTATTCCGGCCGGACACAGGGGGCTTTGAACACAGGATCGCACAAGACAGATGAACCGCTCCCGCACCATTCGCACGACCAATCTCTCCGCCAAGCGTGCTGAACACATTCGCGTCCACGCCATGAAATCCGCTGCCAGGATTGCCGACAAGACGGGCGTCACAAAGCCAGCGGCGCGTTGATCACGCCCTGCGCGCTTCCAATCTCGCTTCCTGCGCCGTCTTGCCGGCCCACCGCTTGAACGCACGCGAGAACGCGGCGGGATCGGAGAAGCCGACGAGATAAGCCGTCTCGTTCACGGACGCCTTGCCGCCGCGCAGATAGTGCAGCGCCATGCGGTAGCGAAGCGCATCGAGCACTTCTTCGTAGGTCACGCCCTCGGCCTTGAGGCGGCGGAAGAGCGTCTGGCGGCTGAAGCCCATGGCGGTCGCGATGGCGTCGGCGCTTGCGGCGCCCGTGTGCAGCGACGGAAGCAGAAGACGTTCCACATCGTCGCGCGTCGTCTTCGACGCATTGAGCGTTTCCAGCAGCGTGTCGGCGCGTTCGGTCAACACGCCGAACACGTAGCGAGGTTGCAGCGCGACGCGCCACGTCGTGGTGGCAGGATCGACGCGGAGCGCGTTCCAGTCGGCGTTGAACTTTACCGGACACTGGAAGATGCGGTCATATTCAGCGCGGTAGGCCGGCGCGGCATGCGTGACGTGGATTTCCAGCACATGCGGCTTCGGCAGGAAGCGGCGCGGGCCGCAGACGAGGCGCGCGAAGGCGCCTTCCGTGAGTTCGGGGAAATCATCGGGATCGAAACGGTTGTCGCGCATCCAGAGCTGACCGTCGCGCGGCGCGATATCGAAGCGCGGTCCGTTGCTGACGCCCTCCACTTCCAGCGCGAGCCGCCCGAAGCGCTGCATCTGCGCGAACGCCTCTCCCATCGTCTCCGACGCATTCATGATGAGGCCGACGATCGACACCTCCGCCATGTCGACCGCTTCGCCCCAGTGGAGCGCGAGCGCGGGATCGGCGCACATGTCCTGCGCGGCGCGCAGGAGCGCCTTGTACGATTCCAACGGCAGACGCGCGTCGGGATCGTCAAGCGCTTCGACGTCGATACCCGCGCGCGCGTACAGCGCGTTGCGATCGGCGCCACGCGAGGCTGCGAATGCCGCGAGCCCGCTCACGATTCCGGCTGAGACCGTCAGCGCCGGCATGTCTGCTCCTGTTACGCCCGATCATGCGCGTGCAACGCAGCATCATGGCCTCCTTATCGTTTATCGACAATGGTCGGCGTACGAACAATCGCTTTGGAGTTCACATGCTGCGCCTGCTGTTTCCGCCAGTCATCGACAACAGATTTCGAGGACAATGGCTGGGCTTGTGGCTGCTTGCGCCGGTGCTGCTGTTGAAACTCGCGATCGCCGTGGTCTCGATCGTGATGCCGGCGAAGGCCAGCGGCGCCGACGCAATCGACGTTTCCACCTATTCGGCCGCGGCGTTGCGGGAAGCGGCGACGTCGATGGCGCTCCTCGGGCTGCTGCATCTGTGCATCGTCGCGATCGGCGTCATGGCCATGGTCCGCTACCGTGCGATGGTCCCGCTCATGTTTCTCTGGCTGCTGGCGGAATTTTTCGGGCGGCGCGTCGTCCTCACACTTTACCCGATCGACCGCGTCGAGGGCGCTTCGGGCGTCTCGCCCATCAACATCGTGCTGCTGTCGCTGATGGGGCTCGGTCTTGTGCTCTCGCTCTGGCGTCGCCGCACGGCGCCGGACTGAACCTTTATTCAACGCATCATACGCATTGTCATCAGGAGATCGCTGGACATGACCAGCCGCGCCGCCGTGTGGACGCTCGTCTTCGCCGTCGTTTTCGCCGCGAACGCGGCGCATGCCGACAACCTGCAGGTCGCTGCAGACGCCCCCGTGTGGGCGCACCTCGGCGCGGCGGCCCTGCTCTATCTGCACATCGGCGGCGGCGCGATCGGCGTTCTTTCCGGCGCGACGGCGATTGCGAGCCGCAAGGGCGCGCGCGTGCATCGGGCGGCGGGCACGGTGTTCTTCGTCGCCATGGCGATCTGCTACGCGGTCGGCGCGGGCGTGGCGCCCTTTCTCGACGAGGGACAGCGCACCAATTTCGTCGCCGGCATCATGGCGCTCTATCTGCTGCTGAGCGGCTGGCGCGCGGTGCGGCGACCGCAGGTGACGGCGGGCGCGTTCGAGGTGATTGGACTTCTGTTCGCGCTCGCGATCACGGCGGCGGGGCTCGTCTTCATGCACATGGGCGCCAACGACCCGAGCGGCACCGTCGACGGCTCGCCGCCGCAGGCGTTCGTGCTCTTCACGATCGCAGGCGTGTTCTCCGCGGCAGGCGAAATCCATGTGCTCGTGCGGCGCACGCTCGCGCCGGTCTCACGGATCGCGCGTCACCTGTGGCGGATGTGCTTTTCGCTGTTCATCGCCACGGGCTCATTCTTCCTCGGCCAGATGCAGGTTTTTCCGCAATGGCTGCAGGACACGCCCGTGCTCTACCTGCTCGCGCTGGCGCCGATCGCAGCGCTGGCGTTCTGGCTCGTGCGCGTGCGGTTCAAGGGTTGGGCAGGTCGCCCTGCGCCTCAGCCGACGACGTAGTCCGCCAGCGCCACTTCCTTTGTCCGCTTGGCATATTCGCGCGTGTGCCAGCCCCAGTTCTGGGTGATGCGACCGTCGGCGGTCTTGTACCAGGAATGGCAGTGCGGATCGGCCCAGACGGTGCCGGCGAGCTGCTTCTGCAGCTCGGCATTGAAGCGCGTCTGCGCGTCCGGCTTCACCTCGATGGACTTCGCGCCCTTGTCGCGCAGCTTCTTCAGCGCATCGACGGTGTAGCCGACCTGCTGCTCGATCATGAAGGTGATCGTGTTGTGCCCGAGATTGGTGTTCGGCCCGTAGAGCATGAACATGTTCGGGAAACCGGCGACGGTGATGCCGAGATAGGCTTCCGGCGCGTCCTTCCACATTTCCTGCAGATGCACGCCGTTCTTGCCGATGACGTCCATGGACCAGTGCCAGCCCGTGGTCTCGAACCCGGTCGCCCAAATGATGACATCGGCGGGATGTTCCACGCCGTCCTTGGTGACAACGCCCGTGGCCGTGATGCGCTCGATGCCTTCGGTGACCAGCGAGACGTTGTCGCGCTGGAGCGTCGGATAAAAGTCGTCGACGATCAGCACGCGCTTGCAGCCGATCGGATAGTCCGGCGTCAGCTTCTTGCGCAGTTCCGGATCGGCGACCTGAGCATGCAGGTGGTTCAGCGCCTGCTTCGTCAGCGCGTTGCGGCCTGCGTCCGTCCACTCGAACGCCTGCCAGAAGAAGCGGTCCGCGCGCTCGTAGATCAGTTCGCGGTTCATGGCGCCGAGGCGCAGGGCGGCTTCGAGATCGGTGAAGAAGAGCGCCTTGTCCTCGTCGGTGATCTCCATGTCGTTGCGCGGGATGCACCAGTTGGGCGTGCGCTGGAACACGTCGAGGTGACCGGCGATCTTCGCCACTTCCGGGATGAGTTGCACCGCGCTCGCCGCCGAGCCGATGCACGCGACGCGCTTGCCCTTGAGATCGACGGACTTGTCCCACCGCGCAGAGTGGAAGCTCTTGCCCTTGAAACTGTCCTTGCCGGGAATGTCGGGAATCGAGGGGCGATTGAGCTGGCCGAGCGCGGGGATCAGCACCTCCGCCTCGTAGCTCGTCCCCTTTTGCGTGGTGATGTTCCAGGCGCCCTTGGCGTCGTCCCACACCGCGCGCGTCGGCTCCTCGCCAAGCTTCAGGTTCGGGCGAAGCTGGAACTGGTCGCAGAGATCTTCGGTGTAGGCCTGCACTTCCGGCGCGCGCGGGAAGAGGTGGCTCCACTTCGGGTTGGGTGCGAAGGAGAATTCGTAGAGCGCCACCGGCGTGTCGCAGCAGCAACCGGGATATTCGTTGTCGCGCCAGGTGCCGCCGACCTTTTCGGCCTTTTCCAGCACCGTCACGTCGAAGCCCGCCTCCTTGACCTTGATGGCGGCGCAAAGGCCGCCCAGGCCCGCTCCCACGACAGCGACGCGCGGCTTGGACATGGCATTTCTCCCGGTCGTTCTTGTGTTGTTGGCCGGGAGACTAGCACCCGCTGTAGCGAACGCCATCGCTGACGCCACGGCGCCCGCGCTCGATCAGGAATTGGTCGGCACCATCGCCGTCATCACCGGCCCGATCTCGTCGTTGAGGACGAGGTCGGCGTAGCCGTCGAGCGGGGTTTCCTCGCGGTTGAGGATCACGAGCTTGGCGCCGCTGCGCTTGGCGATCACCGGGAAGGTCGCGGCGGGCGTGACCACCAGCGAGGAGCCCAGCACCAGCATGAGATCGCAGGTGCGCGCCGCCGTGTCGGCGAGCGCCATCTCGAACTCCGGCATCGGCTGACCGAAGGAGATCGTCGCGGTCTTCACGATGCCGCCGCAGGCGCTGCACGCGGGGATGTCGCCCTGCTCGTAGGCGGGACGCAGTTCGTCCAGCTCATGGCGCGTGCCGCAGTCGAGGCAGGTCGCGTAGCTCGCATTGCCATGCAGCTCGATGATGGAGTCGTCGGGCACGCCGGAGGCCTGGTGCAGGTTGTCGACGTTCTGCGTGATCACCGCGAACGCCTTGCCGCGATCCACCAGCCGCGCCACGGCCATGTGCCCCGCGTTCGGCTGCTTGCCGACCCAGCCCGCCGCGCCCGAGAACACCCGCCGCCACGCCTCGCGGCGCATCTCTTCCTTGGCCACGAAATCCTGGAAGTAGATCGGGCTCATCTTCGACCAGACTCCGCCGGGGCTGCGGAAGTCGGGGATGCCGGATTCGGTGGAAATGCCCGCGCCGGTGAAGACGACGATGCGCGAGGCGGCGCTGATCAGGGACCGCAATGTCTTGTGGGCGGCATTCTCATCCATGAACGCATCGTAGAAGCGCGGCTCGT
Source organism: Alphaproteobacteria bacterium (assembly GCA_034440275.1). Taxonomy (GTDB): domain Bacteria; phylum Pseudomonadota; class Alphaproteobacteria; order Caulobacterales; family Aquidulcibacteraceae; genus VFBF01. The sequence goes on along the minus strand of JAWXBS010000237.1, from coordinate 10,317 downwards.
CCTGCGGCAAGGCGCGGTCAGCGCCAGCGTGCCGGGCTCAGAACATGTAGGTGAGGAACACGCCAGCCCACAGTCCGCAAATGACGAGGCCGGCAAACACCAGGCTCTGATTCTTGGATCGTTGCAGGTTCATGACGGCCATCCCAGCTCGTGGATAAGTTCCATTCGTATCCCCCCGCCGGTGCATGATCGGTACGCGTCCGCACAAAGTTAACCAAAAATAAACTGGTCAGCCGCGAGTCGCCCGCTCAAGGGCGCATTCGATCTGGGTGGTCAGCGCGGAAATCGTCACGGGCTTCAAGAGCACCGCATCAATCCGGCCCCCGAGCCACCACGACCCTAGGGTGGGCCAGCGCCGCCACGCGCGCATATCGCCAGAGGACCTGCGGCGTCCCGGTCTCCTCGATCAGGTCGGCGCCCGGACGGTCGCGTGATCCATCCAGCCTGTTGCCGGTCAGTTACGTGACCGTCACGTCCGGAACCGGGCAGACGGCGCCCCCGACACTTCATACCAGTGCGCCTGTCATCGGGTTCGGCAAGCGGCTCACTGAGGTTCCGCATTGACCGTCGCTCCCAATGGGCCGGTAGGTACGCCATCGTCGGATGCACATGCGTTCGGCGGCTGAGAGAGGCGCGCGCTCCCGTACTTGAAGGGAAGCGCACGTGAAGTCCGACCGCAAGAACGCCCTTTTGGCGGCTATGCCCGCCGAAGACGCAGCCTTTATCGCCGCCCAGTGCGCCGCAGTCGATCTTCCGCTGCGCCTGACGCTGCAGACACCCGACATGCCCATCACCCACTGCTGGTTCGTCGAGACCGGCATTGTCTCCATCGTCGCCGTGCTGAGCGACGGCGAGCCCCTCGAGACTGGCCTTGTCGGCTATGAAGGGGTCGTCGGCCTGCCGGCCCTGCTCGGCGCGGGGCGGTCGCCCGCCGAGGCGCTGGTCCAGTTGCCGGGATCGGGCCTGCGCATCGAAGTCGATGCGCTCAAGAGCGCCTTCGACAGCCGTGTCGGCGTGCGCGAGGTATTGCTGCGCTACGTGCAGGCCATGCAGGTGCAGGTCTCCCAGACCGCCGCCTGCAACGGTCGCCATGACACCGAACAGCGTCTCGCCCGCTGGCTGCTGATGGCCGACGACAAGTACCGCGCCCGCCCGATGCCGCTGACACAGGAATTCCTGTCGATGATGCTCGGGGTGCGCCGCCAGCAGGTGTCCATCGCCGCGGCCATCCTGCAGAAGGCGGGCTACATCCAGTACCGGCACGGCAGCATCGAGATCCTCGACCGACCCGGCCTCGAGAACGCGGCGTGCGAATGCTACGGCGTGGTGGCCCGCGAGTTCACCCGCCTTCTGGGCTAGGCTGCACGAACCTGTTCCCGCTTCGTGCTAGGCTCCTATATGAGCCTCGACGAATCACACACGGACGCCGTGACCGAGCACCTGCCCATCTCCCAGCGCGCCAGCGCCGCAGCCCCCTACCTCGCCAAGCTCAACCCCGAGCAGCGCGCGGCGGTGGAGGCGCTCGACGGTCCCGTGCTGGTTCTGGCGGGCGCGGGGACCGGCAAGACGCGCGTTCTGACGACGCGGCTGGCCCACCTCCTCTCCACTGGTCGCGCCAAGCCGTGGAACGTTCTCGCCGTGACGTTCACCAACAAGGCGTCGCGCGAAATGCGCGAGCGCGTCGATCACCTGCTCGGCCCCGGCGCGGGCGGCATCCAGTGGCTGGGCACCTTCCACTCGATCAGCGCGCTCATGCTGCGCCGCCACGCCGAACTTGCGGGCCTGAAGTCGAGCTTCACGATCCTCGACACCGATGATCAGATCCGACTCCTGAAGCAGATCATCGAAGCCGAAGGCATCGACGAGAAGCGCTGGACTGCGCGCGCCATGGCCGGCCAGATCGACAACTGGAAGAACCGCGCGCTCATTCCGAAGGACGTGCCGAAGGGCGAAGCGCATGCGTGGGGCGATGGCCGAGCCATCGCGATCTACGCGGCCTATCAGGAGCGCCTGAAAATCCTCAACGCGTGCGACTTCGGCGATCTGCTGCTGCACGTCATCGACATCTTCAAGACACGCCCCGACGTGCTCGCGGAGTACCACCGCAAGCTCCCCTACCTGATGGTGGACGAATACCAGGACACCAATGTCGCGCAGTATCTGTGGCTGCGCCTGCTTGCGCAGGGCTCCAGCAATCTCTGCGTCGTCGGCGACGACGACCAGTCGATCTATGGCTGGCGCGGCGCGGAGGTGGACAACATCCTGCGCTTCGAGCGCGACTTTCCGGGCGCCAAGGTCGTGCGCCTCGAACGCAACTACCGCTCCACCGGCAATATCCTCGCGGCCGCCTCTCAGCTCATCGACAAGAACACGGGGCGTCTCGGCAAGACGCTGTGGACCGAGGACGAACCCGGCGATCGGGTGAAGGTGCGCGGCGTCTGGGATGGCGAAGCCGAAGCGCGCCTCATCGGCGACGACATCGAGCAATGGGTGCAGAACCGGCGCAAGCACTCGGACTGCGCCGTACTCGTGCGCGCGGCCTGGCAGATGCGGGCGTTCGAAGAACGCTTTCTCATGCTGCGCATTCCCTACAAGGTCATCGGCGGTCCGCGCTTCTTCGAGCGCGCGGAAGTGCGTGACGCACACGCCTATCTGCGCCTCATCCGCAGCCCGGACGACGACCTCGCTTTCGAGCGCATCATCAACCAGCCCAAGCGCGGCCTCGCGGACGCGACGCTGAAGAAACTGCACGCCGAAGCCAGCCAGCGCGTGCCCACCTTCAAGCCGGACGAGCCGCTGTTCGACATGCTCACCGGCGAAATCACCGAGTATCCGCCGCCGGAAAACGTCACCGCGTCCACGCGCTTCCGCTCGCTGTTCGAAGCCGCGCGCGAGATCGTGAAGGGCGACAGTCTGCCGCTGAAAGCGCGCACGGCGCTGAAGGGCTTCATCAGTGACATCGACCGCTGGCGCGAACGCCGCAAGCAGGTCAGCCATGTCGAACTCGCCGAGATCGTGCTCGACGAGAGCGGGTACACGGAGATGCTGAAGAACGACAAGTCGCCTACCGCGCAGACGCGGCTCGAGAACCTCAAGGAACTCGTGCAGGCGATGGGCCATTTCGACACGCTGGAAGCCTATCTCGAACACGTCGAACTCGTGCTCGACATCGATACCGGCGGCGATGGCGATGAAGTGCATCTGTCGACGTTGCACGCCGCCAAGGGCCTCGAATGGCCGCTCGTCTTCCTGCCCGGCTGGGAGGAAACGGTGTTCCCCTCGCAACGCTCGATCGACGAGAACGGCCTGAAGGGTTTGGAAGAAGAGCGCCGCCTCGCTTATGTCGGCATCACGCGGGCGCGGGAAAGCGCGCGCATTTCCTTCGCCGCCAACCGCCAGATCTATGGCCGCTGGCAGAACGTGCTGCCGTCGCGCTTCGTCGACGAACTGCCGGAAGCGCATGTCGATGCGATTTCCGAGACCGGCTACGGACGTGTCGGCGTCGGCGAAAACGGCGCGCGCTTTGAAGCCTATGCGCCGGGCGCAGGCTTCAACTCGGGCTACGAAAGCCCCGGCTGGAAACGCGCGCAGGACAGGATGGGTGAAGGCAAGAGTTTTGGCCGCCCGCCCGCCATCGAAGGCGAAGCCCGCCTCGTCGCCAAATCCGCCGACAGCGACGCGAAATTCGCCGTCGGCTCGCGCATCTTCCACGACAAGTTCGGCTACGGCCGCATCCGCGCCGTGGAAGGCAACAAGCTCACCGTCGCGTTCGAGAAGGCGGGCGAGAAGAAGGTGATTGATAGCTTTGTGAAGGCGGCGTGATCATCCACTGCCTTTGAAATATGCCTCGCCGTATTTCTCGGAAACGTAGCCTTCTGGTGGACGCGCAACTTCGCAAATGTGTTCATCCGAGAAACACAACACGTCGCCAAAATTCAAATTTAGGCCTTCGGCAGTTCCCGGGTCGTTATCGAGCACGCCCCAATAACCGTCGTCGTCTATACGCAAAACCACGACCCACATCCGATCAACGCCGACATCAGCGACCCGTCCACCCTGCCGCGTCTCGATATCGAATAGCAGTCTCGCGGCGTCTCCATACTGCAAAGACGCCCGCGCCTTCGCATCTGGGATGTGAAATGTGTCGGCATACTTGCGAGCTCGCTCCTCCGCCGAAACAAGAGTCCAGCCGGCCTCGGCCATAGTCGGGATCCTGCTGAACACTTTCACGCGAATTCCCCCTGCCCTGGAACCTCATCTTGCGCGCGCCGCGAAGGGGCGCCAAGACGCCAGTACAAAGTAAGAGGTAGCCATTGATTTTCCGCGCTTTCGCCGTCGCCGCTTCGCTCGCAGCCCTCACCCTCCCCGCCGCCGCGCAGGCGCCACGTGCAGACCAGCTCGCCTTTCGCGCGATCTATGAGGAGATGGTGGAGATCGACTCATCGCCCGCCACGGGCTCGTGCACGCGCGTCGTGGCCGCCGCCGCGAAACGGCTGTCCGATGCGGGCTTCGCGCAGGCCGACGTGCAGCTCGTCATCCCGACCGGCGCGCCGGAGGACGGCAATCTCGTCGCGACATTGCGCGGCACGAATGCGCGTTCGCCGGCGATCCTGCTGCTCGCGCATATCGATGTCGTGAACGCCAACCGCGCCGACTGGGAGCGCGATCCGTTCACGCTCGTGGAGGAGAACGGCTTCTTCTACGGACGCGGGACCATCGACGACAAGGCGATGGCCGCCGTCTTCCTCGACATGATGATCCGCATGAAGGCGGAGAATTTCCGTCCGCGCCGCACGCTGAAAATGGCGCTGACGTGCGGCGAGGAAACGTCGAACCGCGTGAATGGAGTCGACTATCTGCTGAAGAACCACCGCGATCTCATCGAGGCGGGCTTTGCGATCAACGAAGGCGCCGGCGGTTCGCTCACGCCGGACGGCAAGCCGGTCGCGCTCGAAATCCAGTCGGGCGAAAAGATCCACCAGGTGATGACGTTCACCGTCACCAATCCCGGCGGCCATTCCTCGCGCCCGCGCCGCGACAACGCGATCACGCAACTGTCCGCCGCGCTGCAGCGCCTCGATGCGCACCGCTTCCCCATCGAACTCAATCCCGTCACGCGCACCTTCTTCGAACGCATGGCGCCGCTCACCGGCGGCGACATGGGCGCGGCGATGGCCGCCCTCGCGCGCAATCCCGCCGATACCGCCGCCAGCGACAAGCTCGCGACCGACGCCACCTACAACGCGATGATGCGCACCACCTGCACGGTCACGCAGGTCGAAGGCGGCCACGCGGCCAATGCGCTGCCGCAGAGCGCCAAGGCGACGCTGTCGTGTCGCGTTCTGCAGGGCCACACGCCGGAGGAAGTGAAAGCCGAGCTTGAGCGCGTCGTCGCCGACGCGGGCGTGAAGGTCGATGTCGTGCGCCGCCGCGAGGGCTCGCAGGCGCCGCAGCTCACGCGCGCGATCATGGCGCCGGTGGAGCGCGTGGCCGCGAAGATGTGGCCGGGCGTGCCGATCATCCCGATCATGCTGCCCGGGGCCACGGACGGCCGCTTCCTCAACACCGCCGGCATCCCGACTTACGGCTTGAGCGGCATGTTCGCCGTCCCCGGCGAGACCAATCCGCACGGCCTCAACGAAAAGATCCGCGTGAAGTCGCTCTATGAAGGCCGCGATTTCCTTGATGCAGTGGTGAGGGAGTACGCGCGGCAGCGCTGAGCTCCATGCCCTTCTCCCGCACCTACGACGGCGAAGAACCGCAGCGGATCAACAAATGGCTCGCGCAGTCGGGCGTGTGTTCCAGACGCGAGGCGGAAGCCTTCATCGCCGACGGTCTCGTCGCGATTGATGGCGAGACCGTCGTCGATCCCGGCCGCAAGATCACGCGCGGCCAGATGCTGACACTGCGCGACGCGGCGTGCGCGGCGCTCGGTGCGCAGCTGACAGCGATCGTGCACAAGCCGGTGGGCGTGGTCTCCGCGCATCCCGACCCCGGACAGACTGAAGCGGCGGAGCTGCTCACCGCCCAAAACCTCTGGCGCGCAAAGGCCGACGCGCCGACCGGAAAATCGCTGCCGCCGCTCGGCCGTCTCGATCGTGATTCACGCGGACTCTTGATGCTCTCGGAAGACGGCGTTCTTGCGAAGGCGGTGATCGGACCGGAGTCGACGCTCGACAAGGAATACCTCGTGCGCGTCGACGGTCACATCGACGCGCGCATGCTCATGCGCCTGCGCCATGGTCTCGTGCTCGACGGCAAGGCGCTGCGTCGCGCAACGGTCGAGGAGATCGGCCCGCAACGCCTGCGCTTCGTGCTCACCGAAGGCCGCAACCGCCAGATCCGGCGCATGTGCGAGGCGGTCGGGCTTACGGTCGTCGACCTGCTGCGCATCCGCATCGGCCCGATCGAACTCGGCGAATTGCCGGAAGGCTGCTGGCGTCCGCTCGAACCCGGCGAGCGCGCGGCGCTGCTGTCACGCTAGAGCCGCGTGATCGCCGGCAGCGTCCAGGCGCCGCTGAGCAGCGCCGGCTTCGGCAGATAGCCGCGGAACGTGATACGGAAGAGGTCACGCGGCGCCGGAAGCCAGTTCGCAGCATTGGCAGGGCGCGCGTGCGACAATGTGATGTCGAGCGCGCCGTCCGGCGCGATGACCAGCCCCTTCGAGCGATTGCCGATGGCATATCGCGAAATCGGATTATCGATGAAGAAGAGGCGCCCCTCGGCATCCACTTCGTACATCGAAAGCGACCAGAACGCGTCCACCGGCGCCCCGCCTGCCGGCAGGCTGAAGCGATAGGCGAAAGCGCCGTTCAGCACGCGGTTTTCCGCATCGCGCGACGCGGAGAGATACACGGCCTCCGCCGGCGGCAAAGCGCCGAGCCCCGACAGCGCGATCTGCGCGCGATACAAGTCGTCATCGCCGAAATCGCCGGTGTGTGCGGCCGGATAGCGCCAGCCGTTCACCTCGCGACCGCGCGCGCCCTGGCCGGTTTTCAGGATGCCGTAGGTCTTCGCCGCTACGCCGTTCCAGAGCCCATGATGTGTGTCGCTGAGCGCATCCCACCGATCCTCCGCAAACGGACCGATGCCCGCCGCCCGGAATTGTTTCGCCCGCGCCACCTGGCCGCCGGCGCCCCGCGAGCGCCACAGCGTTTCGTTCGCGACGGCCAGCACATTGCGCGCCTCGTTGACGGAGGTCGGCGCGATGCGGCGCGGGATCAGGGCGGCGTTCGTCACCGGCGCTATCGTGAACAAGCGCTGCACGGCGGCGGCGGTCGCCAGATCCTCTGGACCATCGACGAGAATGCGCGCGAGCACCCAGATATCGACCGTCGGTGCGCGGATCGTCTCCACACCCTCCGGCGCGCGCCCGCGCCAGCTGGGCCCGACGATCCAGTACCGCCCGCCGCGACCGCCCGTCGTGCGCGTGCCGATGATGTGGAAATTGTCGGTGAACGCCGACAGGAAGGCGACGCTGAAATAGCGATCGGGAATGTCGGGGACGAATAGTTCGACGGGGCCGCCTGTGAGGTCCACCCATGCAGAAGAATAGAGCGTGTCGTTGTTCGGCGTCGTCACCGTGCGCGCGGTGTGATCGGCGAGCGTCGCGCGGTGCGCGAAGCGGTTGAAGCCTACCGGCCCTATCGTCGATCGCGCCGCGACGCGCGCCATCTCGAAGGGCGCAAATGCGTAGAGGAACGCGTCGTTGGCTTCGGTCTGGCTGAGATCGGACGACGGCGTCGATGCGCAGCCTGCCAGCGCGAGCGCCGCAGCGCTCCCCGCAAATTCCCGACGGTTCATGGCGACCTCCCGCGTTCTTCCCCGTTCCGCTTACGACTGCGGGACGCGAACGCCAAGGCGGCTCAGCGTTTCCAGGCGCGGATGGCGTCGATCACGCGATCCTGATCGGCCTCGGTGAGGTCGGCATGCATGGGCAGGCTGATCACCACGTCCGCCTTCGCGTCCGTCACCGGCAGACCACCCGGCGCCACCGGATAGTCGCGGTAGGGAATCTGGCGGTGCAGCGGGATCGGATAATAGCAGGCGGTCGGCACGCCCTCGCCCTTCAGGTGCGCGGCGAGATCATCGCGCCCCTGCACTTCGATCGTGTACTGCGCCCAGACGGAGACGCCGCCCTCAATCACCGTCGGCACGGCGTCGACCACATCACGCAGGCCATCGTTGTAGCGCTTGGCGATACTGTTGCGCGCGACGATCTCGTCGGCGAACACGGCGAGCTTTTCGATCAGGATTGCGGCCTGCACGGTGTCGAGGCGGCTGTTCATGCCGATGCGCATGGCCATGTACTTCGGATCGTGCGTGAACTTCGTCGCCGCAATGTCGGCGGCCGTCGCCTTTCCGTGGACGCGCAGCGAATCCATCAGCTCCGCGAGACCCGCATCGTTCGTCAGAACCGCGCCGCCGTCGCCGTAGCAACCGAGCGGCTTGGCCGGGAAGAAGCTGGTGGTGACGCAATCGGCCCACTCGAGCGGATGCTTGCCGCCGAGGGTGCAGCCGAAACCCTGCGCGCTGTCGGCGATGAGCTTGAGACCATGCGCCTTCGCGACCTTGGCGATCGCCGGATAGTCGGCGGGCTGGCCGAAGAGATCGACCGCGATCACCACTTTCGGCGTCAGCTTGCCTTCTTTCTTCACGGCAAGGATCGCGGCTTCGAGGCTCGCAGGATCCATGCAATAGGTGTCGGCGTGCACGTCGACGAACACTGGCGATGCGCCGGTCCACGGCGGCACCTCGGCGGTCGCCGCGAAGGTGAAGGACGGGCAGAACACCGCGTCCCCCGTGCCCACGCCCCACGCCATCAGCGGCAGCGCCAGCGCGTCCGTGCCGTTGGCGCAGGAGACGCAGTGCTCTGCGTTTCCGAATGCCGCCATCTTCTGTTCGAACTCACGCACCTGCGGGCCCATCACGAAGGCGCCGGAGTTGATGACCCGCATCACCGCCTCGTCGATGCGCGCGCCGAGGCGATGGCGCTGGGCCATGAGGTCGATGAAGGCGAGCGGTTTTGCGACGAGGGGCGCGTTCATGGGTCTGGATTCCAGTGGGGCTTGCGTGGCCGGTCCCATGATGGGCTCCCGCGCGGCGGTCAATCGGGCGTGGCGCCGCGCACCGCGCCGCGTAACAATCCCACACCCGCACCCGTTGGCGCGCAAGCGGTTTTCAGGGCTCTAGCCCCATGCGTTGAAGCACAATGTGACCGCGCCCTTGCCCTCGCCGCGCGCCTGCTGGCATGTCGGCGCGCGCGACGGGAAGCTGAATGGCCGCCGAGAAACTCTGCCGGATTGAAGTCTTTCGCGATGCGCCTGTGCGCACGGTGGTCGCCTTCGTGCGCTTCGTGAACGCCGCCGGCGATACCGTGCTGGCGCTCCCGTTTCGCCTCGAAGGCGAGCGCACGGTCGTGAACGGCGTGACGCTCGACCCCTCCGCGCGCGCGGAGATCGTGTGCGCCGAATCGGACGCGCGCATCCGCGTGACGGTGACGCCGCGCGGCGTGCTCTACACGGCGTTGCGTGGCATGGCGGCACAGATCGGCCTCTCGCCCACGATGCCCTCCGCCGCCGCACTTGCAGAAACACGTGCGCCGGTGACGCCCTGGCGCTATACTGCGCCTGACTCCCCACCCAGCGTCAGCATCATCATCCCCACCCGCGACCGCGCGGACCTGCTCGCGCGCGCCGTCGACACGCTCTTTCTCGCGCCGCAACGCGCAGCGACCGACCTCGTCATCGTCGACAACGGCTCCGTGGAACGATCGACATTGGAGATGTTGGAAAGATTGCAGTCGCGTCCCGACGTCCAGATTCTCCGCCTCGACGAACCTTTCAACTTTGCAAGACTGATCAATGCCGGCGCGGGCGCCGCGAAGGGCGAGGTGCTCGCTTTCCTCAACAACGACGTCGAAAGCGCCGATCCGCACTGGTGCGATCCGCTCGTGGCGCTGGCCATGGACGAGCGCGTCGGCGCCGCCGGCGCGAAGCTCCTCTATGCTGACGGCCGCGTGCAGCACGCCGGTATCACGCTCGGCATCGGCGGCTTGAGCGGACACACCGGGCGCGGCCGGCGCAGCGATGACCCCGGTCCCGCTGCCATGCTGACAACGACGCGACAGGTTTCCGCCGTGACGGGCGCCTGCCTCTTCACGCGGCGCGACTTATTCCAGAGACTTGGCGGTTTCGACGAGAGCTACGTCGTCGAATTCAACGACATCGACTATTGCTTGCGCGCCGGCGAGATGGGCTTCGCCGCCGTTTGCGCCACGACGCCGATGCTCACGCACAACGAAGGCTCCAGTCGCGC
>JAWXBS010000236.1:0-9654 GCA_034440275.1 Alphaproteobacteria bacterium | reverse complement strand
GTCCACGGTCACGCCGACGCCCGCGCCGGGCGGCGCGTACGTCGTCACCTTCTCGGTGTCGCCGCTGACGATGTAGTAGATCTCGCGGTTGCGCGATCCGCCCACTTGCGTCGGGTCATCGAGATAGACTTCGAAGTTCGTGCCTTCCGTAAGGCGCGTGGCGGCGATCAGCGAGTCGATCTTGTCATAGACGGCGGTGATGATCGTATCCTCTGAGCCCGTATAGCTGACCTTGATGGCCTGACCCGCCGGCGTCTCTCCCGCCTTCACGCCAATCAGCACCGGCGGGCGCTGGCCGGTGTAAGGCATGCCGAAGTTGAAACCGTACGTGTCGCCGGTCCATGCCGTCTCGATGGCGATGGGGTTCGTCATCGCGAGATTGTTGCTGAGGAACACGGTCTTGAGCAGAGCGGTGGCCTGACGCGCGCCCTCGCCGATCTGGCCGGGGCCCTTTGTGGTGGAGCCTTCGAGGTAGAGATAGGGCTGCGCGGTGCGCGTCACGATCTCGTAGGTCAGATCGGAGAAGTCCGCCGTCTTGGTCTGGGCGGCTTCCGCCGCCACCCACGTCTGCAGCGACGCGAGAATGGTGGCGACCTGATCGTTACGTTCCTTGCCGAGGCGTTCAGCCGGGTTCAGGCCGAGGTCGTGGCGCACGAAGATCTTGACGCTCGTGTTCGCGCCTTCGCTTGTCAGCGTGTAGGTGACGTCGGCCTTCTTGTTGGTCAGGAAGGTGACGTCGGACTCGATCGACTTGCGCGGGTCGAGGGCCGTGACCGTCTGAGTCACGCCATCGACGACCGCCGATTCCCCCGGCGTGGACGCAAGACGCGCATAGACCGTCGTCAGCGGCCGGTCGACGGTGAAGGTGACGTCCTTCTCCACCTTGCTGGGCGTTGCGACGAAGTACGCTCCGCCACCGGCGCCCGCCAAGGCCACCGCACCAATCGCCAGATTACGTAGAAGCGCCATGCTTCAATCTCCCCGAACTATTCGCCGAAAAACTCGACCTGATCCCGCGCGGAAGTGCCCCCGCGCTTCCGCAGGGCCGCTTCTTAACAGATCGGTCGGGGGGCTGAAAGCAGCAATGGCGCGCCCGCCCGAAAGCTTGCGCGCCATGGCTCATCGTGTGGTTCAGGTGGCGGTAGCCGGGAAAGCGCCGGCTTCCGCCGATCCCACCGCCCGGAGGGCGAAGGCGAAATCGAGCGCCTGTTCCTTCAGATAGTCGAACCGGCCGGACGCCCCGGCGTGACCGGCGTCCATGTTGATCTTCAAGAACACCGGACGCCCGCTCGTGGTCGCGGGACGGAGCTTGGCGACGAATTTCGCCGGTTCCCAGTAGGTGACGCGCGGATCGGTGAGACCGCCCGTCGCCAGGAACGCCGGATACGCCTGCGGGCGGATCTGGTCGTAGGGGCTGTAGCTCTGGATGTAGTCGTAGGCGGCTGGATCCTCGATCGGATTGCCCCACTCCGGCCATTCCGGCGGCGTGAGCGGAAGCGAGGTGTCGCTCATCGTGTTCAGCACATCGACGAAGGGCACTGCTGCGATCACGCCCGCCCACAGATCGGGACGCATGTTCGTCACCGCGCCCATCAGCAGACCGCCGGCCGAACCGCCGAGGGCGACGATCTTGCCCTTGGTCGCATAGCGCTGCGCGATCAGGTGTTCGGCGCAGGCGATGAAGTCGGTGAAGGTGTTCTTCTTCTTGTCCTTTCGACCGTCGAGGAACCAGCCCCAGCCCTTTTCCGATCCGCCGCGAATATGCGCGATCGCCCAGATCCAGCCGCGGTCGACGAGCGAAAGGCGATTGGTCGAGAAGTTCGCTTCCATCGGGATTCCATACGAGCCGTAGCCGTAGAGCAGCATCGGCGCCGAACCGTCGACCGGCGTGCCGGCCTTCATGAGAATGGTGATCGGCACTTCCGCGCCGTCGCTGGCGCGCGCCATGAGACGCTTGGTGACGTACTTCGCGGAGTCGTGGCCCGACGGTACTTCCTGCGTCTTGCGCACGACCTTCGCGCGCGTGGTCATGTCGTAGTCGACCCACGAGCGAGGCGTCGTCGGCGAATTGTAGATGTAGCGCATCACGGTGGTGTCCCACTCGTAACCGCCATCGAGCGAGAGCGCGTAGGCCTCTTCCGGGAAGGAGACGGTGTGCTCTTCGCCCGCGAGATTGCGCACCACGATGCGCGGCAGCGCGTTCACGCGTTCGAGCCGCACGAGATGGTTCTTGAATGCGCCGAGGCCCATGATCAGGCGACCTGGCTCATGTGGCAGGAAAGCCTTCCAGTTGCGCTTGGGCGTGGCGGTGGCGGACGTGGTCATCACCTTGAAGTCGACGGCGCCATCAGCGTTCGTGCGGATGTACCACTCGTTCTTCCAGTGCTCGATGTCGTAGAGCACGCCCGTCTCGCGCGCGGCGAACACACGTGGCGCCGTCGTCGGCGCACGCGCCGGAATGACGAGCGATTCCGACGTCTCCTGGTTGCCGCAGCCGATGACGATCCATTCGCGGCTGTTGGTGACGCCGAGGCCGACGAACATGCCGTCGTCCTTTTCCTCGTAGATCAGCGCGTCGTCGGCGGCGCCGCCGCGGATCGGGCGGCGGAACACTTTCTTCGGACGGCCTTCCTCGTCGCGCCACAGCCAGAAGAGATATTTCGAATCCGGCGAGAAGACGAAGTCGCCCGTCGAACTCGTCGGGCCGTTCGCCAGCACCTGTCCGGTGGCGAGGTCCTTGATGTTGATCGTGTAGTATTCGCTGCCCTGCTCATCGAGCGCGTAGGCGTAAAGTGTGTGATCGGGCGAATGCTCCGCAGCGCCGATGTCGAAGTGCGGCTTGCCGGCGGAAAGCGCGGGCTCGTCGAGCAGCAGCACTTCGGCGCCGCCGTTGCGCGGCCGGCGCAGGTGACGGGGATATTGCGCGCCGGTGTCGAACTTCGTGAAGTACTCCCACGGACCGTCGGCGTCAGGGACGGAGGAGTCGTCTTCCTTGATGCGGCCCTTCATCTCGTCGAACAGCTTGGTCTGCAGCGCTTCGGTCGGGGCGAGTGCGGCCTTCGTGTAGGCGTTCTCGGCGTCGAGGTACTCGCGGATGTCGGCGCGCAGCACCTTCGGGTCGCGCATGACCTGCTGCCAGTTCTCATCCTTCAGCCAGAAATAGTCGTCGGTGCGCGTGCGCCCGAGCTGCGTGATCGTGTGCGGCACTTTTTTCGCGACGGGCGCCATGGGGAGAGCCGGGGACTGCGGCGCGGGACCGGCAGGCGATCCGCCCTCGGCGCCGGACGCGCAGGCGCCGAGTGCGAAGAGAACGGGCGCTGCGGCTCCGGCCTGGAGGAGGGAACGACGATTCATGGAGAGACCCCGTGTGGCTGTCAAAGCGTACAGGGGACGGACGTTACAGCGTGGTGAGTTATCGTCAATCGATACGCGTCGAAGCGCTGTGTGTGATCGCGACAATGGTTATTCAGGCACGAACTTCAGCACCGCGCCGTTGATGCAATAGCGCAGGCCCGTGGGCGCCGGGCCGTCCTCGAAGACGTGGCCATGATGGCTCTCGCACACTGCGCAATGCACTTCGGTGCGCGCGGAGAAGAGCTTCTTGTCGATCTTCGAGCCGATGACTTCCGGATCGAGGGGACGCCAGAACGACGGCCAGCCGGTGCCGCTGTCGTACTTGTGCTCGCTCGACCAGAGCGGTGTGTCGCAGCCCACGCACTGGAACACGCCCTTGCGCTTTTCGGTGTTGTGATTGCCCGCCGTGAATGCGCGTTCGGTGCCTTCGCGACGGGCGACGCGGTACTGCTCGTCGGTCAGGCGCGAGCGCCATTCGGGTTCGGTGCGGGTGATCTTCGTCAGCGTGGGCATGAGCGGCTCCGTTGTTGGGACATACGTGGCCGCCCACGCCTCTGTTTCAACCGTAGACGACGGAAATCGTCTCGGCGATGCAGGCCGGGCGGTCCTCGCCCTCGATCTCGATGGTGCATTCGTTCTTCAGCTGCATGCCCCCGGACTTGGGCTCCGCCGCTAGCAGTTTCTGGCGCATGCGCACGCGCTTGCCGACCTTCACCATATTGGTGAAACGCACCTTGTCGGACCCATAATTGATCCCCCGCGTCACACCGTTGATCTTCAGGAGCTTGGCGCCAAGGAACGGGATCAGCGACAGCGTCAGATAGCCGTGCGCGATCGGTCCGCCGATTTCCTTCGTCGCGCGTTCCACGTCGACGTGGATCCATTGGTGATCGCCCGTCGCTTCCGCGAACTGGTTCACACGCTCCTGCGTGATGTCCACCCAATCGGACACGCCGATTTCCTGACCGACAAGGGACTTGATGTCCGCATAGGCGACTTCACGCATGGCTTCCTCCGCGTTTCGTTATGCCCTTTGGGTAACGAGGCGGGACGCCGGTGTCGAGACGACGCTGCGGCAGCCCAGTTACAGGGGACCGTAGAGGAACGTCCCGCAGAGCCGGGATTTCGTCGCCGTGTCTCCGGGCGCTTCCTCGCCAGAAAAGACGAGCATCGTCACCGCGCTCTGTTCCGGGTTCGAGGCGAAGGCGACGTAGCTGACGGGCGCGGCGCCGCACAGCGGCTGGGGCGCAGAACCTTCCGTCGTGGTCGTCGACGTCACCTTGCGCAGTTCGAGCGCCAGGCTGGTGGGGGCTACGTAGGTCGCCGCGAAGCTCGGCTGGCCGGCGCCGATGTGCGTGGTCGGCGAGATCGCGGTGGCGGGTCCCGTGTCGAGCTGCTGGCCCTTGGAGAGCGTGATGCGCTCCGGCGTGACCGCAAGATCGCCCGTGATGCCCATGGCTGTGGTGGACGTGGCGGTGAAGAGGCCTGTCAGCGCCTGATACGCCGGCGCTTCGACTTCCGTCGGAGTCTCGACAGGTGGGGGCGCGGCTTCCTGCTTCGGACCGCAAGCGGCGAGCAGCACAAGGGCGGCAAGCAGGGGAAGGCGCAGCATCATGGCGTCAGGTCCTCTTAGCCGCGGGGCGGCGAAACAGGCCCTTGGGGTAGCGCGGCCCAGAAGGGGGTACAACGCCCCAGATGGGCTCTTGACGATCTTAGTGCGACCAGCTACCTTTATTATACAAGGTAGCTTATGAACCCCGAAGAAAAGTTCGCGCCGCTCCGCAAGGGCCTCCTCGAGTTCGCCATCCTGAAGGTGATCTCCGGCCCCGCGGTCTATGCGGCCGACATCCTCGCCCGCCTGCAGGGCACAGATTTCGCGACCCAGGAGGGCACGCTCTATCCGCTGCTCTCGCGGCTGCGGCGCGACGAGCTCGTCGACTACGAGTGGCAGGAGAGCCAGGCGGGGCCGCCGCGCAAATACTACCGCCTGACCGACAAGGGCCGGGCGCATCTCGACGCCCTGCAGACCTACTGGCGCGGGCTCAACACCACATTGGACAGCTTGGGGCACTAACGATGGAACGCGTCGTCACGATCAATCTCAACGGCAACGCCTGGCAGCTCGATGAAGCCGCCTACGACGCGCTGCGCGCCTATCTGGGAGCGGCGGTTGCAGGGCTGAAAGACAATCCCGACAGCGCTGAAATTATCTCCGATCTCGAGCAGGCCATCGCCGACAAGTGCGGCGTCGTGCTCGGCCCCCGCAAGAGCGTGGTGAGCGCGAGCGAAATGCAATCAATCCTGAAGGAGATGGGGCCAGTGACGGACAGTCAGAACTTTGCCGAAGATGCAGCGCCGCAGCCCAAATCTGCGGTCGACGTGGAGAAGCGGCTCTATCGCCTGCGGCAGGGCGCGTGGTTTGCGGGCGTGTGCTCGGGTCTCGGCGCCTTCTTCAAAGTCGATCCAACTGTGGTACGCGTCGTCTTCGTGCTCGCGGCGGTGCTGACGCAGGGCGCAGCGCTGCTTGTGTATCTCGTGATGATGTTCGTTGTGCCTTCCGCCGAGACGAGCGAGGAGTGGGCGGCCGCGCACGGGCTGCCGTTCAACGCGCAGGAAATCATCGACACCGCAAAGAAGCGTTTCGCCGAAGTCGCGGAAAACCAGAACCGCGCGTGGAGCAGGTCGCAGCGTGCGCCGAAGCGCGAAGCGAAAGTGAATGCGTTCGTGTCACCGGTGCAGCAGCCTGCGACGGGTTACGGCACGCGCATGTTTGCGGGCGTCGTCGCCTCGATCTGCGCGCTCGTGGAAGCCGTGCTGGGATTGGCGACGATCTTTGCGGTGTGGTCGCTGTTCACCACCGGCGCGGTGCTCGGCGTGGAAGCGCCCGATGCGTGGCCCGTGTGGGGCACGGTGATCGCGGTGGTCGCGGCGTCGATCTTCGTGAGCTGGCCGTTCCGCGCCGCGCGGCGCGCCTCGTTTGCCGCGCTCGGCTACAACGCCGCGAGTTCGGAAGCCGCGTACGGCTTCTTCTCCTTCATCTTCACCGTCGGCGGTCTCTGGTACGCTTACCAGTACTGGCCCGCCGCGCGCGACGTGCTCGAACCGATCTGGCTCTGGATCAAGGCGATCCTCGCGCCTGGTGGGTTCTAGTGTTTGCTCGACCGGCTTGAGAGCCAGTCCATTGCCGCCATCAGCACGCCCGACACCACGAACGTGAGGTGGATCACGATGAGGAAGATGAGCTGTTCGCGCGACATGGCGCCGGGTTCGCCCATGATCATGAACTGCTTCAGCAACGCCACCGCCGAGATCGCGATGATCGACGCGAGCAGCTTCATCTTCAGCGCCGAGAAATCGACGGTGCCCATCCATTCGGGGCGATCTTCGGCCGACGCCTTGTCGATGCGCGAGACGAAATTCTCGTAGCCGGAAAAGATCACGATCAGCAGCAGATTGCCGGCCAGCGACAGATCGATCAGCGACAGGATCGCGAGGATGCCCTGGTCGGGATCCATCGTCAGCAGACCTTCGGCCTCATGGATCAGCTCGCGCGTGAACACGATCACGAGGCCCACGAGCGCAAGCGACAGGCCAATATAGATCGGCGCCATCAGCCACCGCGACGCAAACAGCGTGCTTTCGAGGATGCGTTCGATCTGCTGTCTCAAGGCCTGGCTCCGGTCGACTCACCACTACCCGATTAGAGCGCCTCGACGCGTCGCGCGCGACCATTCGCGGCTGAGGGGAGTGACGGGGTGCGCCAGAGCCCCTGAGAGGGGCGCGCCGGCGCTAGTCCTTCGCGGCGTCCACCGCGCGCATCAGCGGCGCGAGGTCGGCGGTGCTGAAGTACTCGTCGAGCTTGGTGATCTGCCCGTCGACCACCGTGCAGATCACCGCCGCCGGCAGCGCGAAATCCTCGCCAAGCGTGGTTTTTGCGCGCAGCACATGCGTCTGCAGGAAGCCTGAGTCCGTGCGCTCGCGGCGCGCGATGTCGTAGCGCATGTCCGTGAGATAGCGGCGCATCCACTTGAGCGACTTCACGTTGGTGTCGCGATCCTGCCGCGGTGTGCCGATGCCGTCCGTGTTGTGCCAGATCTGCGCCTGGGGCGCGTAGCAGTCGCGCATGGCGTCGAAATCGCCGCTCTCGATGGCGGAGACAAAGCGGCGGGCGAGGGCGAGGATGTCGGTCATGTGCCTACCCTACAACGGAATATTATCGTGCTTCTTCCACGGGTTTTCCAGCTTCTTGCCCTTCAGCGCGCGCAGTGACCGCACCAGGCGCCTGCGTGTTTCGCGCGGCATGATCACGTCGTCGAGATAGCCCAGCGACGCCGCGACGAAGGGGTTGGCGAACTTGTCCTGGTATTCCTTCGTGCGCGCGGCGATCTTTTCTGCGTCGCCGATATCGGCGCGGAAGATGATCTCCACCGCGCCTTTGGCGCCCATCACCGCGATTTCCGCCGTCGGCCACGCATAGTTCACGTCGCCGCGCAGGTGCTTGGAGCTCATGACGTCATAGGCGCCGCCATAGGCCTTGCGCGTGATGACGGTGACTTTCGGCACGGTGGCCTCGCCATAGGCGAACAGCAGCTTCGCGCCGTGCTTGATGAGGCCGCCGTATTCCTGGCGTGTGCCGGGCAGGAAGCCGGGGACGTCCACGAACGTCACGAGCGGGATGTTGAACGCATCGCAGAACCGCACGAATCGCGCGGCCTTGCGCGAGGCGTCGATGTCGAGCACGCCCGCGAGCGTCATCGGCTGGTTGGCGACGAAGCCCACGGTGGACCCTTCGAGGCGCCCGAACGCGGTGATGATGTTCTTGCCGAAATCCTTGCCGATCTCGAACAGGTCGCCTTCGTCGGCGACTTTCTCCAGCAGCTCCTTCATGTCGTAGGGCTTGTTGGGATTGTCGGGGATGAGGCTGTCGAGCGAGATGTCCTCGCGCTCGCCGTCATCGAAGCTCGGCCGCACCGGCGGCTTCTCGCGGTTGGACGACGGCAGGAAATCGATCAGGCGGCGCATTTCGCTCAGCGTCTCGAAATCGTTCTCGAACGCGCCGTCGACCACGCCCGACTTCGACGAGTGCACGCGCGCGCCGCCCAGTTCTTCGGCGGTCACGGTTTCGTTGGTCACGGTCTTCACCACGTCCGGCCCCGTGACGAACATGTAGCTCGTGTCGCGCACCATGAAGACGAAGTCGGTCATCGCGGGGGAATAGACGTCGCCGCCCGCGCACGGGCCCATGATGACGGAAATCTGCGGCACGACGCCGGAGCCCAGAATGTTGTTCATGAAGATGTCGGCGTAGCCCGCCAGCGACTGCACGCCTTCCTGGATGCGCGCGCCGCCCGCGTCAAAGATGCCGATGACCGGCGCGCCGTTCTGGATCGCCATGGCCTGCACCTTCACGATCTTCTCGGCGTGCGCCATCGAGAGCGAGCCGCCAAAGACGGTGAAGTCCTTCGAGAAGACATAGACCACGCGCCCGTTGACCGTGCCCCAGCCGGTGACGACGCCGTCGCCGGGGATTTTCTGGTCCTGCATGCCGAATTCGGCGCAGCGATGTTCGACGAACATGTCGAACTCCTCGAACGACCCGTCGTCGAGCAGCAGTTCGATACGCTCGCGCGCCGTCAGCTTGCCCTTGGCGTGCTGGTTGGCCATCCGCTTCTCGCCGCCGCCGGCGCGGGCGGCCGCACGCTTGGCTTCGAGCGCTTCAACGATGTGCTTCATGGGGACGGGCCTTCGGGTGAGGGAGAATGTTGCGTCGGTGCTAGCGAGGGGCGGGGCGGGAGGCAAGAAGTGACCCCTTGGGGAAGCTTCGACGTTGCGGCAGGGTGCACGCAGCGGAGCGCAATGCACCACGAGGTTACGCGCGCAACGCCACGAAATACCGCCCCAACGCCAGAAATTCCGCCTCGAGATTATCCAGTCGCTGCCGCGCGACGTGATCCTCGCCCCACGTCTCCAGCTGCCACAGGTCGTCGAGGCTCGCGGCCTCGAACGCGGCGACCGCATCGAGATGGCCCCGCGCCAGCGCAAAGCCGATGACGCCGGAGCCCGCCATGCCGACGGCGTGCGCCAGCGCGGTGAGGCTGAAATCGTCATGCGTAGCGGCGGCCGCCTCGAACGCCGCGCGCGCTTCCGCCGGCTGGTCCGCCGCGATCACGCCGGGCACGACGACGAGTTGCGCTTCGAGCGTGTCTGGCGTGATCGCGGCGGACCAGCCGGCGGAAGCGCGCGCGGCGTTCGAGGCGGCCGCCGCTACGCATGACGATTTCAGCCTCACCGCGCTGGCGC
>JAWXBS010000235.1:0-6246 GCA_034440275.1 Alphaproteobacteria bacterium | reverse complement strand
GGTTCGGGTGATTAGAGACAAAAGCCGTTCAGAGACCGATTTCGGCCTTCGCGGCAGTCTCCGAGGTTCGGTCGGCATCGCCCAAACGGCGCGACTACGGGGGGTTGCGGCCCTACAGCGGGCCATCATCTTGTTTCGCAACAAGGAAGTGGCGGACAGAGAGGGATTCGAACCCTCGTTAGAGTTGCCCCTAAACACGCTTTCCAAGCGTGCGCCTTCAGCCACTCGGCCACCTGTCCGGAGGGCGGGCTTATGGCGTGTTGCGCTGGAAAAGACAATCGTCGTGGATCCGCGCGGGGGGCATCCAGATCGGACTCGATGAAGCGCTCGTTCACGTGCTGGGGGTGAAGAAGACGCGCGTCCTGCTGGCTTCCCACGCGGATCTAACGATCATCGAACAGACTGCGGGTCACCGCGCGCAGGACGGGCTTCATCGCTTCGCTGTCTGCGCCATGAGTGGGGCGTCGACAGCTACCGCGGTTCTCGACGCGCGACGCACGCTGTTTGCAGCGCGCCAGGGCGTCCTCGCCATCCGGGTCATCGAGGCCGGCTGCACTGGGCGCCCCCCGGCGCAGTCGGATGTGCGCCAAAGACCCCAACTGTCGGATAGGCGGCACAGAATGTGGCCGAAAGGTCGCAGGTGGTGCGAGGTATGGGAGGCGGCGCCCATTGAGCGCCTTTACCTATTGGGCGTGAGGTCATAATCATTAACAAAATGTGGGGCGTGGGGCGTGCGTGGGCGTCCACAAGGAAGGGGATGGCATGTTCAAAGCCTTGTCTGCCGTCGTTGTCGTCGGCGCCGTAGTCACCGTGGCTTTCCACCTGCAGGACGCGTCGGCGCAGGTGCGCGGCGATGCCTGCACTCGCGAGCTCGCCAAGAGCGTGCTGGAGAGTGTCGATCCATCCGACGTCTCCGCGCAACTTCAGGTCGCTGAGGCCTGCCGTAGGGTGAGCGCGACCGCGCGGGGCGTGGATGCCGCTCGCGCGCGCTTTTATTCCGGACGCGCTTTCTCCCGCGCTGGCCGGCCTGACGACGCCATTCGCCAACTCGAGGCGGCGGTCAACACGGGGCAGGATTTCGAACCCGCCTTCCGCGCCGAGCTGCGCGCCGGCCAACTGGAACTGGCGACGGCCTATCTTTCCAAGGGCCGCGTTGAAGCGGCGCGCGTGCTTCTCAACAGCTCGTCGCTCAGTCCTTCCGATCCCGCAGTGGCGTACCAGCGCGCGCTGCTAAGTCTCGCCGAACTCGGGGCCGCCGGAGAAGAGAGCGCCTTCAGCGCGCTCAAGGTGGTCTTCGCGCAAGATGCCGTGCGTCTGCGCGGCGCGCCGGGCGGTCCCGCTTACATGACTGCCGGCGAGATCGCGCGGGGCCGCTCTTGGCTGTATCGCCTTGGTCTGTCTTTGGGACGTGAGTCCCTGAAGCCACAGGGCAGGGACGCCGAACAGCGGCGTAGCGATGCACAACGCGCCATCGATTTCCTCGGGCCAGTCGCGTCTGCGATCGACGCCGCATGTCCGGATCCCGCCCCCATAGATTGTTCCACCGGCATTGGTCCAACGGAGGCGATTGGCTCGCTGGAAAGCCGTCCGGCGCCCAACCGCGAGCAACTCCTCGACGTCTTTTTCCAGATTGGCATTGCGCATCTGAAAGCCGCCGGGCTGCAGGAAAGCCCGGGCCTTTCAGCACTTGGAGGCTCCTCGGGCGTTAGCGGCGTCGGCGCGCTTGATTGCGTCGGCAGCCAGCTCTCGCCGGATGCCGCGCAGCACTTCCAGAGCGCGCGCTACGCGTTCGATACATACACGCGCCGTTCGTCGACCTCTGCAGCGTCAGCGGCGGATGCACGTTGGGGACTGGGCTGCACGATCCTCGCAAACCTGCCGAACGTCGGCGAGCCGGGTGAGCGGCAACGTCAGATCGCGCAGGCCATCGAACAGCTGAAACTGGCGCCGAGCCGTCCGCTCACCATGCTAACGCTCGCGCGCGCGCAGGTCATGCAGGGGCAGTTCGACAGCGCCCGCACCAGCTTCAACCAGGCGCTCAACCTCTCTGGCGCGACGACCCGCTGCCCGCGCGGCGACGTGGAATTCACGCCCGGCAGTCGCGATGCTCTGGCCTCGCGCATCTATGTCGAGTTGGCGCGCACGCGGTACGCTTACGGCGCCGTGCCGCGCGATAGCGATCCTCTGACAGGCGCCGGCGCAGGCGGCAGCGACCTCTACTACCGCGCCATCACGGAAGTGGCGGCCGCGCGTCCGGCCAGCCTGCGCGACGCCGAAGCCGACCTGCGATGCGCGATCTATCTCAACTACGACAATGTCGAAGCGCGCTTGACGCTTGGCCACATCTATCTGCGCCTTGGCGCTGAGCCGTCCCTGGGACTGCAGATCGACCGGCCGCCCTATCCAAAGGCTGATCAGGCCTTGCAGTTCTTTGCGCGCCGCCAGACAGGCAGCGTGGAAGGAAATGCGGAGGGGCTTTACCTCGCAAGTCTGCGTCTCACGCTGGCGCAGCAATACGCGCTCGCCGATCCGGCGCGCAGCCGCAGCACCACTGACCGCAGCTTCCTCCGCGACGGCGAACTGGCCGTGAATTACGCATCGCAGGCCTACAGCCTTTCGCAGCGCCCCCAGTTCCGTCGGCAGGCTTGCCGGGCTCAGATCCTTTTTGGCCAGACGGGGGAGCAAGGGTTCTGCGCGGCCGCCGGGCAGGCGGACGATCGGGCTGAAACGCTCTTGTATGAGGGCATGTACTGGCTGCGCCGCGGTCAGCGCGAAGCGCGTACCGACGAGCGGTTGAAGAGCTGGTCGCGCTCCATTCAGGCGTTCAACCGCGGCGTGGCGATAAAGACGCTCGACCAGACCGTTGAGTCCGGCCACCCCAGCCTGCCGCCGATGATCGACCTTGGCGCCATGCTGACGTACGGCCAGCGCTATGTGCTGGCGTGCCGGGGCATCAACTACAACGACGGCGAACAGACAGCCTCGGACGTGAAGGAGTACTATCGGCTGTCCGGCATACCGTTGCAGTGCGGGGGACGCCCGAGCTGATCGGCGTTGTGTGAGTCCCGCCCATGGATGAACCCGAGGATACGATTGACGGGCTGCCGGACATTGTTCGCAACTCCGATCGGCCGATCATCATCTATCAGGGCGCACCGCCGAACCAGATGGAACAGGCGGCCAGCAATTCGCTTGGCCTCTTGTCCTGGCTGGCGTTGCTCAGCCTTTGCCTCTTCATCATCGGCGCGTGTTTCTGGAACGTCTGGAATCCGGCGCATGATCCGGAGCAAGCTTCGCCGATCTATGCGGAGGGGCGCCCCATC
Organism: Alphaproteobacteria bacterium; assembly: GCA_034440275.1. Lineage (GTDB taxonomy): Bacteria > Pseudomonadota > Alphaproteobacteria > Caulobacterales > Aquidulcibacteraceae > VFBF01. Next base: position 2,923 of record JAWXBS010000235.1, on the reverse strand, counting down.
GGGCTCGCCAAGCAGATTGAAGAGCGCAAACAGATCAACGCACTTTCGGCCGATCTCGTGACCTACATCGACAGGGTGCGTGCGGACAATTTCGATCGCCGGCGCACGCGTGCAACCCACCCGCTGCTGAGCAATCCAGGCGGCGTGGATGAGCTGCGCCGTGCCTGGGATCTGAAGTGTCAAAGTGTTCGCGACAGCATCTACGACCGACGTATCGGTCGACTGGAGGCGCGCCTTGCGGAAGCCCAGCGCCAGCGCGCGCGGCAATCCAATTCCCTCGAAGCGATCCGGCTGGACAGTGAGGTGCAAAGCCTCGCGCGACAACGCAACGATGAGTTGGCGCGTCGACGCGCCGACAGCGATCCCGCGTTGCGCTGTACGCCGAGCGCGCTGGCGACGGTGTGCTCCAAAAGCAATAGCGAGATCTGGTGCAACCCGGATAAGGTGCGCCCGCAAGAGTTTGTCGAGAAAGCGACCCAGAGACGATGATCGGCAAGGTGACTTCCCCTCCTGCCGAAGGCGCGAGACATTCGCTGCGTGATCCGGGAGTCGTGTGGCGCATGGTCCGCATTTCGGTCGCGTGGGTCGCGCGGTCGGTGGTCCGGTTGTGGGTCGTGGGATTGCTGGTCGCAGCGGCGATGGGCAGTGGCGTGGCGCTCAACCAGATGTTCCAGGCGCGGGGGCAGCTGGAGTCGCTGCGTGCGGAGCCGGGTCCGGATGCCTACGCGGTCGTCGCGTATCGTCGTGAACTGGCGCGGCAGATCGAGACCATGGGGCGCAATCGAACTGAAGAGGCCGTGCCGCAACCGCCGCCTCGCCCGCAGTTGCTGGAAGAGATCGACATTGCGCGGCAGCGCAATCAACAAGTGGTGTCGCAGGGCAGTGCGGTCGCATCGGCGCCGACGATGCCGGTGGTGAACGCGCCGGACTGAGGGGCCTCCGGTGAAACGCCGGTTGCAGGTTCGGCTAGGGTATAGAGGCAGCTTCGTGCTTGCCGCGAATTTGGAGAGGATGGGCTATGGCTAGTCTGGCGTTCTTTTTGCTGATCGGCGCATTGCTGATGTTCATTGTCAGCACCCGTCAGTGGGCGCTGTGGATGCGCGGCGGCGTCTGGGCAGGCGGATTGCTGCTGTTGATCGTCGCGTGGCTGATCCTCGGCAGCAGCGAGCGCGATCCTGAACTCGCCACGGCGCTGGGCGATCTCGCGTCGAAGTGGAACCGGCCCGGCGAAAGCATGCTGCTGCGCATGCTGGAGAGCAACGGCGCGACGGTGTCGCGCATGATCCTCTCGCTGTTCGACATCTTCCTCTTCTTCGCCTTTGTGGTCGGCATTCTGGCGCTTGTCGCGTTTCGTCCCGGCGAAGAGCTTGAGAAGGCCATTCGCCCTGTGATGCAGGGCACCATCGGCGCGATTCTTGGCGGCGTGTTCGCGCTGGCGATGGTCGGCACAGGTTTCGGTCAGCGCGAGGAACGCCAGGCGTATGCCGGCGCGGCGGCGCTCGACACCGTGCACTCGGCGGAAATGCTGATGTTGAACGGCGATCTGCTGCGCCTGCGCGGCATCGATGCGCCGGAGCCTGGACAGATTTGCCGGCTCGGCGCGCGCGTCCAGGATTGCAGCGAGGAAGCGCAGCGCGCCCTGCGCCGCATGGTAGAAGGCGCCTACATCATGTGTGCGCTGGAGCGCCCGCGCGATGCCCGCGATTCCACGCGGCTTGAGCGGATCGCCACCTGCAACGCCGTGCGCACGGGCGGTGAAGAGTTCAACATCGCACGGCGCATGGTCGAGGAAGGCTACGCGGTCGGCGTCGATGGCGCTTACGTCCGCGAAGGCGCCGAGGCGACGGCGCGAGCGCGTGGTCTGTCGGCCTGGTGCACCGTGCGGCCCGATGCGTGGGCGAAGCTGACCCAGGCGCAGAAGAACGCTTTCCGCGACAAGGGCGCCTACCCTAAGGGAACGCCTGTGATGGGCACATGCGCCCCGCCGCCATGGGTCGTGACGCCGCGCCGTCAAGGCTCGACGCCTGTCGTGGACGCGCCGGACTAGGAAATGAGACTTCGCCATGTGGCCGCGCACCGTCGTGCGCTGCTGCATGGTGAGGGCATCCTGGATCCGACAAATCAAAATCCGCGCGCGTCGAGCCAGTCGCCGACGGCGGCGACGGCCTTGGGCAGTAGATCCTTGCGTTCAGCGTAGTAATGATCAGCGTTTTCGATTTGCACGATGGATTTGTCGTTCGAGCCCAGCGCCTCGTAGAGGCGCTGGGCGTGGCTCGGCGTGCAGGCGAGATCGGCGGTGTTGTTGATGACGAGCGACGGACAGGAAATGCGCGGGCCGTTGACGAGACCGTTGGCGCGGCTTTCATCGTAGCTCCACTGCGAGAGCCATGAGCGCAGGGTGGTGAAACGCCCGAGGCCCACCGGGCCGTCGTTGGCGATGCGTGGATCGCCAAGATAGCACGTGCCGGGGCGGCGGTCGGAGGGATCCTGCGCGGGGTCGAGCCAGCGCACGTCGCACATGGTGCCCTGCACGACGAAACAACGCTCAGCGTCCGCGTTGCCGGCGGCTTTCAGAGTTGCAAGCGCTTCCCTCGCGCGCGCCGTGATGCGGCGGTTGCGGGCGATCTGGGCAGCACGGAACGTCGCGACGAAGTCGGCGGAGTAGGGCGGCTGGTTCGGGCAATCGGCGGCGTAGATGTTGAGCGTGCGGTCACGCTCGAATGGCTTGTCCTCGTCGAGGATGGAAGGATCGATCCATTCGGTTATGGTCACAGAGCGGCTGATGTGCGCGGCAAGCAGCAGCACGCCCTCCGCTGGCTGCAGGTTGGCGCCGACGAGATCGACGCTGTCGCCAGCGGGTGTGGAGGTGATCGTCGGTCGTTCGGCCTGGTCCTGGTAGAACATCGACAGCGAGCCGCCGCCG
>JAWXBS010000234.1:0-8701 GCA_034440275.1 Alphaproteobacteria bacterium | reverse complement strand
GGATCGATCCTGCCGCTCGGCATGACGGTGGCGCTCTACGCGCTCGAATTCCTCGTGGCGTTCCTGCAGGCGTACGTGTTCGCCCTGCTCACCTGCATCTACCTGAACGACGCCCTTCACCCCGGACATCACTAGGTCCGCCCTCTCAACCGAACGTCTCTACCCAAGGAGTAATTATCATGGACGCGGAAGCCGCAAAGTACATTGGCGCTGGTCTCGCCTGCCTCGGCATGCTCGGCGCCGCCATCGGCGTGGGCAACATCTTCGGCTCCTTCCTCGAAGGCGCGATGCGCAACCCGTCGGCCGCCCAAGGCCAGTTCGGCAACCTGATCTTCGGCTTCGCCGTGACGGAAGCGCTCGGCATCTTCTCGCTGCTCATCGCGCTGCTGCTCCTGTTCGTCGTCTGACGAACAGACGGAGTCACTGACCCATGGCCGCCGAGCCTGCACACGGCGCCGAGGGCGCAGAACACGCCGCCGGCGCGTTCCCGCCTTTCGACGCGACGCTTTTCTCGCACCAGCTCATCTGGTTCGCGATCGCGTTCCTCACGCTCTATTATCTCATGTCCCGCGTGGCGCTGCCGCGCGTGGCGGAGGTGATCGAGACGCGGGCGAAGACCCTGCAGGGCGATCTCGACACAGCAGCCGCCACGAGCGTGGCCGCCGAGACCGCCAAGGCCGAAGCGGAACGTGCGACCGCGGAAGCGCGCGCCGGCGCCCGCAAGATCGTCGACGACATGCGCGCCGAAATGGCCGCGGCCCTCGCCGGTGATCGTGCAAAGGCCGACGAAGCGCTCGCCACGCAGGCCGCCGCCGCTGAAAAGCGCATCGGCGAGCAACGCACGCAGGCGCTCTCGGGCGTCGGCGCCATGGCCGACGATCTCGCCCGCGACATCGTCGCCAAGCTTGGTGGCAGATAATGGGTGAGTTTCACTTCGACGCGACGTTCGTCGCCTTCGTCGCTTTCCTCCTCTTCTTCGCCCTGCTGTGGCGCCTCGGCGTCCACAAGACGGTCTTCGCCATGCTCGACGGCCAGACCGCCAAGATCGCCGAAGAACTTGCCGCCGCGCGCAAGCTCCGTGAGGAAGCCGAGGCGCTGAAGGCCGAGTACGAAAAGAAGAAGGCGCAGGCCGAATCCGAAGCCGCCGACATCGTCGCCGCCGCCAAGGACCAGGCCAAGCGCGTCGCCGAAGACGCACGTGTGCAGATGTCGGCCGACATCGCGCGCCGCCAGAAGCAGGCCGAGGACTCCATCGCCCGCGCCGAAGCGCAGGCGTCGGCGGAAGTCCGCGCCGCCGCAGCGGACGCCGCCATCGCCGCCGCCGAAAAGATGCTGCGCGGCGACCTGAGCGCCGACGCGCACGCCCGCCTGATCGATCAGGGCGCGAAGGATCTCGCCGCGAAGTTCGGCTGAGGATTTCGAGCAGAGCTGATTGCGAAACCTACCCTTCTCCCCCGCGAGGGGGAGAAGGTGTCAGCGCAGCTGACGGATGAGGGGGCGTCCCGGCGATTGTCACCGGCGCCCGACTTCATTCTGCAACTCACCCCCTCATCCGACCGCTTCGCGGCCACCTTCTCCCCCTCACGGGGGAGAAGGATTACAACGCGTTAGGGGGAAACTCGGGAGCCCCTTCCCTCGCTTTTCATCGCGCCCGCATATTTCTTATCATGGCGCGCAAGGGCTGCGCACTCCCAGCGAAGAAAAATCACCAAAACAATCCGACCGGGTCCAGACCCGTGAAACTCTGTCGGCCTTCAAGGAAAGGAGGTCGCGCATGAAAGTCGTTCGTTCGAAAATCACTCAACAGCAAATCACCGAAACCGTGCGCGACCTGCGCCTGTGGTTCATCGAATTCGTCGCGTGGATCGCGGCCTACGTCCCGATGCCCCGCAGCGTGCGGATGTATATGCGCGACGAAATCCACCGCGCGCGCCGCGACATCCGCCTGACCATCGCGCTCGCGATGATCGCAGGCATGACCGTGCCCGTCGCGCAGCGTTGGACCTCGCGTCCGCGCGGACCGGCGCCCGGCTGGCGCATGCAGCGTCGCCGCATGAACATCATGAAAATCTACACGCGCGGCATACGCCTGCGCACGATCGCCGACATGCGGCGCGTCTTGGACAACTTCGACAAAGTGGTAACACGTGCGAAGGCGCGTCTTCCCAAGCGCATGAAGATCGCCGGGCTCGTGCTGACGCGCGCGCCGGTAATGGTGCTTGTGTCGTGCGCGCCCGCACCTGCCGCAGAAGCCGCAGACACCTCATGACTCTTGAAACAGGAGCGCGGGCCTATGGCCCGCACATTTTGTATTGAGCGCGCGAGATTCTTCGGAGTCTGGCGTCACGACCGCTGGGCGGGGCATAGCCCCGCGCTCCCACCCGGTCACCGCGTTTCGCCTTCAATCACCGTCGAAGCTCAGCTATCTCGCCACCATGCACATCACCCACACCCCCGATGCGCCGCCCGCCGCGCCCATCACCTTCGACGATTTTCTCAAGGTCGACATCCGCGTCGGCACGATCGTCGCCGTCGAGCCCTTCCCTGAAGCGCGCAAACCCGCCTTCAAGCTCGCCATCGATTTCGGCCCCGCCATCGGCGTGAAAAAGTCGAGCGCCCAGATCACCGAGCACTACGCAGCCGAAGCGCTCGTCGGCCGCCAGGTCGCCGCCGTGGTCAACTTCCCGCCGCGCCAGATCGGCAAGTTCATGTCCGAGGTGCTGACGCTGGGCTTTCCCGATGAGGCCGGCGCCGTGGTCCTCTTCTCCCCCGACCAGAAGACCCCGAATGGCGGCCGCCTCTTCTAGAATGTTCCGTATTTGTTCTTGACGGCTTTCGCGCGGCGATCCAGAAAGTGCGCATCCAACGGGAGGATCAAGAAATGATCGGCTACGTCACCATCGGCCACAACGGCATCGACCAGTCCGCTGCCTTCTACGACGCGGCCTTCGCGCCGCTCGGCTATGTGCAGACATTCAAGGATCCGGGCTCGGGCTGGGTCGGCTACGGGCCGAAGGAAAAGGCCGAGGGCCTGCCCGACATCATGCTCGCCAAACCGCATGACGGCGGCGCGGCGACCTTCGGCAATGGCTCGATGCTCGCCTTCAAGGCGGGAAGCCGCGCCAATGTGGATGCGTTCTACGCCGCAGCGCTCGAAGCCGGCGGCAAGGATGAAGGCGCGCCGGGCATGCGCGGGTCGTTCGAACCGCCGTTCTACGGCGCGTATGTCCGCGATCCGGCAGGCAACAAGCTCTGCGCCTATTTCAGCGGCTGAGCGAAGGCGGCGGCGAGGTCTGCGGGGACACGGGCCGGGCGGCGCTTCACGGCGTCGAGCAGCGCCCATGTCGTCTTTGCGCGGGCTTTCTCCAGGCCATCGGCGCCGAGAATGCGCACATGGCGATCGAACCGCGCGCCACGCAACTCGCCGAGCCAGGTTTCCACACGGATCGCTTCGCCGAGTTTTGTCTCGCGCAGGAAATCCATCTCCAGCCGCGACGCGACCCAGACGTACTGCGCCTGCATCGCCGCGCTCGCAAACGCCCGCCAGTGGCGCACGCCCGCCTCTTCGGCCCAGCCCACATAGACCTTGTGATTGACGTGGCCGAGTTCGTCGATGTGCTCGGGCGCGGCGACGGTCTCGAATGAAAACTGCGCCTGAGGTTCGGACATGCGGCTCAGACGGGCTCGCCTTCGAGATAGCGCCGCGCATCCGCGCCGCCGCCGTTGGCCAGCGCACGGGCCTGCTCGACCCACTGCTCGCGCCCGATCCGGCCCTTGAAGGCGAGATAGCGCTCGATCCAGTCGATGTTCGCCGCAGACCACTGCGCGATCTGGTCGAAGTGATAGACGCCGAGTGAATTCAGCGTCGACTCGATGCGCGGCGTGACGCCCGCGATCATCCGCAGATCGTCCGGCGCGCCGCCGCGGGCAGCCGGCAGACCCTGCGGCTTCACTTCGGCCCCGCCCTGCTCCATCGGCGCAAACGTGTCGTCGCGCGGCGCCAGCGGACGCTGCTCGGCAGACGACTTCGGCGCCAGCGCGATGGATTGTTCGAGATAGCGCACCCGACTGTCGAGATAACGCGAGCGCCACTTGAGACGCGCGGCTTCGGGATCCTCCGCCGGCACAGGCGCTTCCACCATCACGGGCTCCGGCTTCGGCGCCGCTTCGAGTTCCGCGATCCGCGCCAGCAGCTTCGTGCGCTCGGCTTCGAGATCGGCGAGGCGACGGGTGGCCGCGCTCGTATCGGACTGGGCGCCCGCAAGCGCGCCCTCCTTCTCGGCAAGGATGCCCGCCATCCGCGCCCGTTCGCCGACGGCCTGCGTCGCGCGCGATTCAGCGGCGGCAAGGCGATCACGCAGCGCCGCGAGATCGGCGCGGGCGTTGTCGCGTTCAGCTGTGTCGACAAGGGCCTGCGGCGTGGGTTCTTCCACGCTGCGACCGCCCGCGTCGCGTAGACGGCCTTCGAGCCACGAAACACGCGCTTCAAGATAGCGCTGGCGCCAGCGGCGGCGATTGTCGGCTTCGGAGTCCACGGGTTCGACGGGCGCCGCAAACGCGATGGGCTCAGGCTTCGGCGCTTTCAGTTCGCCTTCGAGATAGCGCACACGGGCTTCTGCATAGCGCGTGCGCCAGCGTTCGCGGTTGAGATCGTCATCCGGCGCGGGCGCCGATTCCAGAGCTGCGATGCGCGCATGGGCGAGCGCGAGGTCGCCGCTGAGGTCGACCATCGGCGAGGATGCGCCGGCGAGATTGTCCCTAGCTTCAAGGAAGCCGACGCGACTGTCGAGATAGCGGGACTTCCAACGCAGCGCGCGAACTTCCACCGTCTCGGCATCGTCCTTCGGCAAAGTCGCTGAATCGAGATCGGCTTCAAGCAACGCTGCACGGCGCTCGAGATCGGCGCCCTTGGTCTCCGCGTCGCGCAGCGCGGTCTCCAGCATCAGGAGACGTTCGGCCGCGCCGGAGTCGGTGGACGACGCCTGCAGCGCGGCTTCAAGATCGCGGATGCGGCGATCATGTTCCGCGCACGCCGTCTCGCGTTCACCGAGCTCGCGGCGCAGGGCGTCCGCTTCCTCGTTGGCCTGCTCGTAACGGATCTGCAGCGCATCGAGTTCGGCGTTGCCGAGGGCGTAGCCACGATCGTTGACGGGCGCGTAGCCGACAAGACCCAGCAATTCGTTGCGAAGCCGGTTGCGCTCGCCGTCTCGTTCGATCCAGAGAGCGCGATTGCGGATGCAGTGCCAGCTCCAGCCGGCAAGGCCGCCGCCAAACACCGCAGCCAGTGCGAGCGGCACCGCGAGCTGTTGAAGGAGGTAGAGCATGGGGGCCAGGCCTCAGGTCACGGTGAATTCAATGCGGCGATTGCGGGCGCGGTTTTCCGCTGTGTTGTTGGGCGCTTTCGGCGCCGTCTGTCCGAAGCCCTTCGCGCTCAGCCGCTCCACGGCGACGCCGCGATTGACGAGGTAATCGCGCACCGACTGCGAGCGCGTGTGCGAAAGGGACATGTTGAGAGCGGGATCGCCGACATTGTCGGTGTGGCCCGCGACCGCGATGGCATAGCCGTCACACCGACGTGCGACGGTGGCGAGGTTGTCCAGAAGCTGACGGCTGGACGGATCGATCGTCGCCGAACCGGTCTCGAACTCGATCACGTTGTTGCGCATGAGCAGCCGGAACGCATTCTGGCAGGTTTCGGCGCTCGCCTCGGAGAGATTGAGGCCCTCGATCTCGCGGATGCCGAGGCTCTGGCCTTCGACGGTGAGGTCCTTCACCGCCAGCGTGTAGGGCGCGGCGAGCGGCTTGTCGAAATGTGCGCCCACGTCGGCGACCGACGCCTGCTCGCCTTCGCCGATGATGGCGAGACGGCTATCCACCAGACGCGCCTTGCCGCGCTTCAGCTTGCCAAGCTGCCGCAGCGCATCGAGCGCAATGTCATCCCAGATCGGCGACGGCGCGCCGAGCGCGACGGTCATGCGATCCGTGACGGTCAATCCCGAGAACGGCGCGCGTGCGGCCTCGAGCAGACGATTGCGCGCCCGCTCGCTCGGCACGTGGCCTGAGAGCGTGACGCCGGAGGACGTCTTCTCCGCGCTCCACGAAAACGGAGAAACGCGCGTGCCGACGATCGTCTGGTTGTCGACCCCGGTGACGCCGCCCATATACGCGCCGCCCGGTCCTGCGGACGTCAGCGCGATTTCCTCGACGCGCACCTGCTCGCCAGACGACGCGACGCCGCCGGAGAGCACCGCCGTTTGCCCGTCCATGTCGACGGCAATTTCCGCCACGCCGTTCTTCACCAGCGCGCGTTCGACGCTCGACTTCAGCTGCGCCTCAATGCCCGAGAGCGACAGCGCGTGGGGACCGAACATGGCGGCGGCCAGGGCGAATGCGGCGATGCCGCAGCCCAGCCAGAAGCCCGTCCAGCACGATCCCGACGTGTTCATTCGGCGCGGCCCTCCGCGACGAGGGGTTCGCCACCGACCGCTGCGCGCGAGCGGGCCATCTGGACGGCGTCGTCCAGGCGGTCGATGTCGTCTTCGACGTCGCGGCGCACGCCGTGCATGACGATGGCGCGCAGCAGCCAGCCGCCGGCGAAGCCGACGGCGATCGCTCCCGCAAAGAGCGCGATGTAGGACAGGATGAGGTTCGTCATCGCACGCTCACTTCCATTCGCCTAGCAGGAGAGCCCGTTGAACCTGTATTCAACCGGGCGCGACGCAGGCTACATTTTGTCAGCCCTAACAAAAACAGGAAAACCCTGAAACGAGCGTTCCTTTTCCATGTAGAGAAGATTAACGCTCATCTTGCGAATTGTATCGCGCGGCAGGCGATTGCCGACCTTTGCGCCCCTCCGAAAGCATGTCCGCACCCTTACGCATCACCAGCGCCGCCAATCCGGTCGTGAAGAGTCTGAAGGCTCTGCACCTGAAAAAGACCCGCGCCGAGACGGGACTTTTTCTCGCGGAAGGCGCACGTCTCGCGTCCGAGGCGGCCGACCTCGGCGTCTGGCCGGAGATCATGGCGGTATCGGAAGCGGCGCTCGAACGGCCGCAGGTTAAGAAACTGGCAAGCGCTGCGGCGAAGGCCGGCGCGCGCGTCATCGAGACGAGCGAGGCCATCCTCGGCCAGATCGGCAAGCGCGACAATCCGCAGACGGTCATCGGAGCTTACCGCCAACGCTTTGTGGCCCTCGATGAACTACCGAAGGAAAAGCCCGGCTTCTTCATCGCCCTTGAGGGCGTCCGCGATCCGGGCAATCTGGGCACCATCATGCGGACGGCGGACTCTGTCGGCGCCCAAGGCGTGATCCTCGTCGGCCAAACCTGCGATCCCTTTTCGGTGGAAGCTGTGCGCGCGACCATGGGTTCGATCTTCGCCATGCCGCTCGCGCGCACGGACTTCACGACGTTCGAAGCCTGGCGACGCGGGCGCGATCTCCTGCTCGTCGGCGCTTCGCTGAAGGGCGTCGATCCGCACGACGCCTTCCCCGCCGAGCGCGGCGTCGTCGTGTTCATGGGCAATGAACAGTCGGGCCTGCCGGAGAACATGGAAGGAGCGTGCGACGCGCTCGTGAAAATTCCGATGAAGGGCCGCGCGGACTCGCTCAATCTCGCGATCGCTACCGGGGTGATGCTCTATGACGTGTGGCGCAGGAGGGGCTATGCCGGGGCCCGTGACTGAACCGCATCCGAAAATCCTCATCGCCGACGGGTGGAAGGACTACGCCCTGCTCGACTCCGGCGACGGCTGGAAACTCGAGCGCGTGGGCCCATACAAATTCGCGCGTCCCGAACCGCAAGCGCTGTGGCGTGCGCAATCGAACCCGGACAAGTGGCAGGTGGACGCGCGCTTCTCTCCCGCCGCCGACGAAGCGGAGGAGATGGGCCGCTGGCGCACAACGCGCGACATCCCGGAAAGCTGGCCGATCCGCTACCGCGACATCGCCTTCCACGCGCGCTGCACGCCCTTCCGCCACCTGGGCTTCTTCCCCGAGCAGGCCGTGCATTGGAACTGGGCCAACGAGCACATCACTCCCGGCGCACAGATCCTGAATCTGTTCGGCTACACCGGCGTCGCGAGCCTCATGGCCGCCGCCGCCGGCGCGCAGGTCACCCACGTGGACGCGTCGAAAAAGGCCATCGGCTTCGCCCGCCAGAACCAGGACCTGGCAAAAATGACCGACGCGCCGATCCGCTGGATCGCCGACGATGCGCTCGCCTTCGTCAAGCGCGAGGCGCGGCGCGGCAAGAAGTACGACGGCATTATTCTCGATCCCCCCAAGCATGGCCGCGGCCCCAACGGCGAGATCTGGCGGCTGGACGAACAGCTCCTCGATCTCCTCTCGTCCCTGCGCCCGATCCTTGCCGATCAGGGTGAGCGACCGACTTTCGTCATCGCCACGCTCTATGCCCTGCGCCTCTCACACCTCGCCCTTAGCCGAACGCTGGCCGATGCGCTGCAAGGGCTGGGCGGGCAGATCGAGGCCGGTGAAATGGCGTTGCGGGAAGAAAAATCGGACCGATTGTTGCCGACGGCGCTCTTCGCCCGCTGGAATCGCCCGCCGGGCATTCCCACATAAGTCTAAGGGACGAGCGCATCCATCCGGGAGGGATGGTAGAGTGGCGCTCCATTGCGGAGGTTCCATCAGTGTCCGACACGCCGGCCCAACCCCAGCCGACTGCAACCGCCACCCCCACAT
>JAWXBS010000233.1:0-10387 GCA_034440275.1 Alphaproteobacteria bacterium | reverse complement strand
TATCGCAGGCCCACATGCGGCAGCCGCGCGAACGACAGTCGCCAGGTGGCGGCGTCGCCATGCAATTCCGGTTTCACGACGCGCGGCGTGCGCGCACGCGGCGGACGCGCCTTCGGCGCCGCCAGCGTCTCGACAAAGCTCGCGGCCAGCGCGAGCGCCCACAGCAGGATCTTCTCCAGCCGCCGCAATTTCGTCAGCGCATACGGCGCCCACTCTTCGGGACGATTGCTCTGCGCGACCTTCTGCGGATCGCCATGACGATCGCGAAACGCGCCCCACGCGCCGCGCACCGTGCGCAGATAGAGCGCGATCTTCCGGCGGAAGAAATCCGGGATGTTGAAAGTCGGGCCGTCAAAGCCGTCCAAGTCCATGTCGCCCTCCTTTCCTTCTGTGCGGGCGAAGGGAGAGTGGATGCAGGATTTACCCGGTCGGATTGTTTTGGTGATTTTTCTGCAGCGGGCGCGTGAAGCCGTTGCGCGCCATGAAAAGACTTTTGAAGACGGACGCAAAAGCGAGGGACGAACGAGTCCGCGATCGGACTACCTGTTTGTCATCTTCGCGTGCGAGGCGAACCGCGTCCCTTCTCCCCTTGAGGGGAGAAGGTGGTCGAGCGCAGCGAGACCGGATGAGGGGCTTGTTGATCCGTGATGAATGACGCGTCGGCATTTCGCCGAGTACGAACGTTAGGCCAGTCGCAACAACCGGCTGATTTCGCCAAGGTCCGATATGCCAAGCCGTTCCCCAAGGCCTATCGCCAACGGCAATACCGAAAATGCTGAGTCCGCATCGTAGGGCCCTGGTTCGTTGGTCAGGTTGAACAAGGTCTTCGCGCAGATTTCCTCAAATGCGTATTGCGTGAGTGCATAGCTATCGCTTTGCCTTTCGGCGACCAGCGTTTTCTGCCGAATTTCGGAAAACAGCGGACGCGCTTCCCTCCAACGCGACCTGTCGTTGGCGATCTCGATCAACTTTCGAAGGGTTGCCTTATCGTCGCATCGTCCTTCAAAGAACGTCAGCGGGTCGAGCATTGCCGAGATGATATCGGTAGGGCGCTTGGTCATACCCTCATTTTACCAGTACCGGTCAATTTCCGAAAACGGGCCAAGTTCAGTAACACTACTCCCCCTCGTCCGTCCGCTGCGCGGACACCTTCTCCCCTTAAGGGGAGAAGGGACAAAAGTGCTCAATCCCGTTCCGGCGCGCCCAGCGGAAAGTGCGGCCGGAAATACCTTGCTTCATCCACCGTCCGCGCGAACGACGGACGCGCGAGCAGGCGCGCGCGGTAGGCGCGCAGTGTCGGATATTTGTCGGAAATTTCGTCCGTCCAGTCGCCGTAGGAGAGCGACGGCGCCGCCGCGCAGTCCCGCCGCTCACGCCGCCGGGATATCCACGAGATCGCGGTAGGCGCGCCAGCTGGCGAGGCCGAGCCAGGGGAAGATCACTGTGAAACCGAGAAAGCCTGTCGCCGCCGCCAGAAGCACGAACGCCACGATGATGAGCGCCCAAAGCAGCAGCGGTCCGAAGTTCTGCGCCACCGCGCCGAAGCTCGTAGCCACCGCTTCGAATACGTTCGTCTTGCGGTCGAGCAGCATCGGCGCCGACACGACAACGAGACAGTACGTGAAAAAGGCCATCACGCCGCCGATGATCGAGCCCGCGATGAGCATCGCGTGGCCCTCCGGCGTTCCGATGGCGTAAGCGATGAAGTCCTCGACAGTGCGATGCAGGCGCCAGGTCGAAAGGCCGTACACGATCTGCGCGAACCGGCTCCACAGGAAGTAGATCAGCAAAAGCGCGAGCCCGAGATAGGCGATGTCCTGCCGCACGGCGTCGCGCACGAACAGCATGCGCCCAAGCGACGGTTTCCCACCGCCCTCGATGACGCGCCCCGCCTCGAACAGCCCCATCGCCAGCATGGGCGCGACGAAGACAAAACCGCACGTCAGCGCCAGCACCCAGAACGCGGCGTCAAACGTCACCAGCGCCCAGCAGAGCCAGAGGCTCACGAGTCCGATCGTCAGTCCGTAGAGGAGGAACGCGAAAGGCGCACGGCCCATGTCGCCCCACGCGCCCGCCAGCCATCGAAACGGCGCGCCGGCGCTCACCTTCCTGATCCGTGTCCGCCTGATCGCTGCAACGCCGCCCGCCGCCATGTCCTCGCCCTCTTGTCGTTTTCGCGAGGGTTCTTGACCTGCGGCGCCACGCGCATTGAGACAGGTCAATCCCGATCCGGCGCGCCCAGCGGGAAATGGGGCGGAAATACCTCGCTTCATCCACCGCCCGCGCGAACGACGGCCGCGCGAGCAGGCGCGCAAGGTAGGCGCGCAGCGTCGGATATTTGTCGGGAATCTCGTACGTCCAGTCGGCGTAGAAGAGCGACGGCGCGGCCGCGCAGTCCGCGAGCGTGAACGTCTCGCCCGCCGCCCATGTGCGACCGCCAAGTGCGCCTTCGAGCCACGCATAGGCGCGTTCGAGATTGGCCTCCGCGATCGCGCGCCCCTGCTCCGGCGTCATCGGCACGCGGCCGAGGGCTGCGCCCACCGCAAGCTGCGTCGCGTCCATCACATGCAGATCGAAGAAACGGTCGAGGAAGCGCACGTCGAGCGCCGCCATCGGATCATCGGGGATGAGGCGCACCGGGCCCGGATGCGCGATCTGCAGATATTCGATGATGATGCTCGTCTCGGTGACCTGGCGTTCGCCGTCGAGCAGCAGCGGAAATTTCGCGAGCGGCCAGCGGCGCTGCCACTCGGCGACATGCTCCGGCGTATCCGGCCCGATGGCGCGGAATTCGAACGGCGTCGCGTTCTCGTAGAGCGCGATGAGCGCCTTCTGCGTGTACGAGGAAAAGGGATGGCCGTAGAGCGCGAGTGTCATCGCGAGGTCTCCTGAATTCTATAGGCCGAGATCCACCGGCAGATCCTTCCAGCCGTTGATGAAGTTCGAGCGCACGCGGCGGCCCTCCGCCACCGGCTTCAGGTTCGGCAGGCGGGCGAACAATTCCTCGAAGGCGATGCGGATCTGCAGCTCCGCGAGGCGCTGGCCGAGGCACACATGCTGCCCCGTGCCGAAGCCAAGATGTTTCGGCACCGTGTGATCCTCGAAACGGTCGATCCTGAAGATGAAGGGATCGGCGTAAACGCTCTCGTCGCGATTGCCGGAGGCGTACCACAGGATGATCTTGTCGCCCGCGCGGATCGTCTTGCCGCCGAGTTCGACGTCCTTCATCGCCGTGCGCCGCATGTGATGCACGGGGCTGACCCAGCGAACGAATTCCCCGGCGCCGGATTTCAGCACCGCAGGATTCGCCATCGCCTTGGCGCGTTCGGACGGAAACTCGTGCAGCGCCTTGAGGCCGCCGGTGATGGAATTGCGCGTGGTCTCGTTGCCCGCGACCACGAGGAGGATGAACGTGGCCAGGAATTTGCCCGGCGCCATCGGCGCGCCATCGACCTGCGTGTGCGCGAGCATGGAGATGAGATCGTCGCCGGGCGTCTTCAGCCGCTCTTCGCGCAGGCCGAAGGAATACATCATCATCTCGCCGATCTTCTGCTGCACATAGCTTTCGCTCGGCCGCAGTTCGGGGTCTTCCTCGGCGACGATGGCGTTGGACCATTCAAACAGCTTGTCGCCGTCCTCCATCGACACGCCGAACAGTTCCGCCAGCGTCTGGATCGCGAACGGCGCTGCGAACCCCTCGACGAAATCCACGGGCTTCTTCCCGCCGGCCTCCCACTGCGCAATCAGCCGCTCGATCAGCGCCACGCCGCGCGCGCGAATCCCCGCCTCCATCGCCGCCATGCGCGGTCCGGTGAAGCCCGGCATCACCATGCGGCGGTAATTCAGATGCTCCGGCGGATCCATGGAGATCATCGAGGTCTCGATCGCCTCGTTCGCCAGATCCTCGTCGAAGATGCGGTGGCCGCCATTGGCGCGCGCGGAGGAAAATGTCGCGGGGTCGGTGGAGACGCGCACGATGTCGACATGGCGCGTAACGGACCAGAACCCCGCCCCACCGTCCTCCTCGTTCCAGTGCACCGGATCGTTGGCGCGCAGCCACGTCATCGCCTCGTGCGGCACGGCCGGCACGTACTGGACGCTGTCCCTCAGGTCGATCGCGCGCGGCGCTGCAGTCATCGCTTCCTCCCTCATTGCGCGCATGTGACGGAGGTGACCTTGCAGTCGTCAACGAAAAACGCCCGCGACCTTGCGGTCACGGGCGCTCCTTCAGTTCCTGCGGAACCTCAGACGATGAAGTCGGCGATCGTCACGGTCGCCGCCGTGACGCCGATCAGCAGCACGCTGTCGCCGCTCACGAACGTCACGCGCGTGTCGCCGCCGACCTGCGCGATGACGGTGTTGCCGAACGTCGCGCCCGCGTAGGTCGTGATGTCGATGCGGTCGAGACCGTCTTCCCAACCGACGATGGCGTCCGATCCCGAGCCGACCGCGAAGCGGAAGACATCGTTGCCGGCGTTGCCGTACATCGTGTCGCCGCCAGATCCGCCGATGATCGTGTCGTTGCCATTGCCGCCGCGCACGTCGTCGACGTTGGCGCCGCCGTCGATGAAGTCATCGCCGTCGCCGCCCTGCACGAAGTCGTTGCCGGCCTCGCCGCGCAGCGTGTCGCCATCGGCGCCGCCGTCGATGCTGTCGTCATCGTCGCCGCCGCGCAGATCGTCCTGACCGGATTCCCCGATCAGCACGTCGCCGCCGGCGCCGCCCTGGGCGAAGTCGTTGTCGGCGCCCCCGTAGAAGGTGTCGGCGCCAATGCCGCCATCGAGCGAATCCGCGCCCGCGTCTCCGTAGAGCGTGTCGTTGCCGTCCTCGCCGATGATGGTGTCGGCGCCGTCGCTGCCGCGGGCGAAGTCGTTGCCGAGGCCGGCATAGATCGTGTCGTTGCCGGCGCCGCCGTCCATGGCGTCTTCGTTGGCGTAGCCGTACATCGAGTCATTGCCGTCACCGCCGAGCACCGTGTCGTTGCCGTCGTCGCCGGCGATGAAGTCGGCGCCGCCCTCGCCGTAGAGCACGTCATTGCCGCCTGCGCCGGAGACGGTGTCGTCGCCGACGCCGCCGTAGACGAAGTCATCGCCGGATTCGCCCTGCAGGTTGTCGAGGCCGGCGCCGCCGTAGAGCAGATCGGTTGCGTCGCCGCCGAGCAGCGAGTCGTTGCCCGCTTCGCCGAGGATGTAGTCCGATCCGCCCTGACCGCGCACGGTGTCGTTGCCGCTTCCCGCATAGTAGGCGTCGTTGAACGAGGTGCCGTAGGCGTCGTCGCCGAACGACGAGCCCGATTGATTGATGTTGGTTTCACGCGGATCGAAGATCGTGGCCATGATCACGTCGATGGCGGGATCGGTGTCGGTCCATGTCACGACGAAGCGGCCATCCGGCAGCGCAGAGACGTGTGGATCGGTCTGATCGCCGGTGGTGGAGGTGTTGGCGATGAAGGACGCGCCGTCCGCCGTGCCGTTGGCGAACATCACCTGACCACGGATGTCGCCGGTGTTGGTCTGCCATACCGTCACGAAGCGCCCATCGGCGAGCGCCGCCGTCGAAACGTTCTGCGTGGTGCCCTGGTCTGCGTCCGTTCCGACCGTGAAAGCGCTCACCGCCAGCGTGCCGTCGGCGTTGAATATCTGCCCGGCGATGGCGTTGCCAATGCCATAGTACGTAATCACGAAACGCCCGTCCGCCAAGGCGACGACGGAAGGCTGATACTCGCTCCCCGCCCCGGCAAGCGTGACTTCCGCACCGATGGTCGCGCCAGAGGAGCTGAATATCTGGAACCGCGACTCTTCCGGCGAGGCGTCGTACCAGCCCACGACATAGTTGCCGTTCGACAGCGCAGTAATCGCGATGTGGCGATAGTCGCCCGAGGCGTAGTTCGACACGCCGACCGTGGTATTGGCTGTCACTGCGGTGTTTAGCAAAGTGCCCGCAACGCTGTAAAACTTGACCGATATCCGACCGTCGGCGACCGACTGATCGTTGTAGGCGACGGCGAACCCGCCGAAAGTTGACAGATTCGCCGCGACGACGGGCTCGAGTTGATCGCCGGCCCCGCCAGCGATAAGAATACGATCGACATCGACGCTGCCGGTGGACGAGTTGGCGAAGCGGATTTCCAGATACACGTCGCGCCCGTCGCCGCCGCCAGCAGCCGGCGCTTCGGTCCATGCATAGACACGCCGGCCATCGTTCAGTGTCGCGCCGGAGAGCTGATCGCCGTTGACCGTCGAGCCGCCCTCGAAGCTCGTGCTGGGGAGGCCTAGAAGATAAAGTCCGCCGCCGTTGAAAACGAGGGCCAACGGATCTGTGTCCGTTGCAAAGCCGTTCGCCACAAGTACCTGGAACTGCCCATTCGGGAGACTGAGCACCGACGGGTTCCTGTCGTTCGCCCCGGAGCCGTTTGACCCTACAACGAAGTCCGCAATCCACTTGAACGGTGTCGGCATGTTCCAAACTCCCCTGATGTGTTGCGTCGCCCTCGAGGCCCGCCCGCCGCGGCGGTAAGCGCAGGTCCCGTGGCGTCAATGGAGAATCCGCCCGGCGGCGCGTTCTCCTTGTCGCGATAGCGTGGTTGCGCGACGCGGCTGTGACGCCGGTCATGGCGCGCGCCCGCGCCTTTCGCACGTGCGGCGCCGCTGCTATCGGTGCCGCATGGCCACGCCCGCAGCCCTCCCCGCTCCCTCGCTCGACGACTTCGAGGCCATCGCCCGCACGGCCTGGGCGGCGCTGCCGTCGGTGTTCACGCGGATGGCCGGCGATGTGGTGATCCGCATCGAGGACTTCGCGAGCGAGGAGGTGCTGGGTGATTTCGGCATTGAGGATCCGTTCGAACTGACGGGACTGTATTCCGGCGTCGATCTCACGCAGCAGTCCGTCGCCGATCCGCACGCGCAGACGCCGATGGTGTTTCTCTATCGCCGCCCGATCCTCGACGAGTGGTGCGATCGCGGCGACGTCTCGCTCGACGAACTCATCACGCATGTGCTGGTGCACGAGATCGGGCACCATTTCGGCCTGACCGACGATCACATGGACGCCATCCTCGACGGCGCGCATTGATCCCGCGCCGCATTCTCGACCGCACCACCGCGAAGCCGGGTCCGTCACGCGGCGGGTTTTCCGATGTCGTGCGCGCGATCTGCCTCGCGTATCTGCGTATCGGCGGATGGAAGCTCCAGAGCGACTGGCCGGGACTGGATAAAGCCGTGCTCGTCGCCGCGCCGCACACGTCGAACTGGGACGGCGTCAACATGCTCGCGACGGCGGGCGCCTATCGCATCAAGCTGCGCTGGATGGGCAAGAAGTCGCTTGTCGCGGGGCCGTTCGGCTTCATCGTGCGCTGGCTCGGTTGCGTGCCGATCGACCGGTCATCGTCGAACGACGTCGTCGCGCAGATGAAACGCGCGTTCGAGAGCGAGGACCGCCTCGTGCTCGCCATTCCGCCCGAAGGCTCGCGGTCGCTCTCACCGGAATGGAAGCGCGGCTACTACCACATCGCCCACGGCGCCGGCGTGCCCATCGTGCTGAGCGTGCTCGACTACGGCGCGCGCACCATCACCCTCAGCGGCGTCATGGAAACCAGCGGCGACTACGACGCCGACTTCGCCTGGATCCGCACGCACTACGAAAATGCGCGAGGGAAGTATCCGGATCGATTTTCGATTGGCGGGTAGCCTCGTCGCCAACTGACTGACACGACGTCCCCTTGACCGCTTCCCTATTCTGCATACTGTATACAGTATGCAGGCAACGGATGTGATCTCCCGTCCCAATCTCTCAGAAACGGTACAGGCCGCGATCCGGGCGATGATCGTCGATGGTCGGCTTGAGGCGGGCGCTCGGATCAACGAGGTCCACCTGTCGGAGCGCCTCGGCGTCAGTCGCACGCCCCTGCGCGAGGCGCTGAACCGGCTGACCGCCGAGGGCGCCGTGGAAGCTGAAGCGCGGCGTGGCTACTTCGTGCGGCCGCTGACGCTTGATGAATTCGAACAGGTCTACGGGCTGCGGCCGATTCTCGATCCCGCAGCCCTGCGCCTTGCCGGGCTGCCAGCGGCGGCGCGTCTCACGCGCCTGCTCGCCCTCAACCGCGAACTCGCCGCCGCCGATACGCCGGAGGCCGCCATTTCACTCGACGACGCCTGGCACGCCGCACTTCTCGCCGACTGCCCCAACAGGGTCCTGCTCGACATGATCGAGACCATGAAGTTGCGCACGCGCCGCTACGAGCTCGCGCTGATGCGGCAGTCGCAGCAGGTGATGCGCGCGACGGAAGACCATGCTGCGATCATCGCGGCGCTGAAGGCGGGCGATCTGGAGCGGGCATGCCTTGCGCTCGAGACCAACATGCGCAGCGGCGCGTCGCCCATCGTTGACTGGCTCAAATCGCGCAATTCGGGAGCAAAGCGGTGATCCGCGCCGTCACATGTCTTCTCGCCCTGGTCTTGATGGCCGGAGCGACGCCTGCGGTCGCGCAGGACGCGGCGAGCCTCTCCGGCTTCTGGATGACCGACGTGCGTCGTGACGCACCGCGCGGCGACATCGACCTGCGCGAAAGCAACGGAGTCTGGGCAGCGCGCTTCGACGGCGTGGAGGCGCAAGGCCGCGCCGCCACTGACGGCGAACTCCTGCTGCGCTTTCCGGAAGCGGCCTTCCGGGGGCGCGTCTCCGCGGGCGCAGCGCGGATCGACGGTTTCTGGATCACGATGGGCGATCATGGTCAGCAGCTGGCCACGCCGCTCACCCTGCACCGCGCCGCACACCGCCAGTGGCGCGGCGCGGCGACCCCGCTCGACCTGCGATTCACGCTCTACGCGCGGATCTTCGCGCGCGAGGACGGGGTGCTCATCGCAGCCTTCCGCAATCCGCAACGCAACACGACGGGAGGCGGCCCGCGCCTATTCGTTTCACGTGACAAGGACATCGTGCGCTTTTCCGAGCGCAACGACGGTGCGGGCGGGATCATGCACGAAGCGCGTCTGGAGACGCCGGACAGATTGCGCCTGTTCTGGCCGCAGGCCGGCGAAACACTCTTCCTGGAGCGCGTGTCGCAAGCGCGCGCCGCCGGGTTCTTCCCCCGCCCTCCCGGCGCAGGCGCCTATCGCTACGCGCAACCCGCCCAGACCGGCGACGGCTGGCGCACGGCGCGCGCGCAAGAGACTGGCTTCGACGAAGGTGCGCTGTCTCACGTCGTCGTGCGTATCGCTGAGGCAGATCCATCCGCGCGCCGTCCGCAGCTCGTGCACTCCCTCCTCGTCGCGCGGCGGGGGCGACTGGTGCTGGAGGAGTACTTCTACGGCGCGGGCCGTGAAGAACCGCATGACCTGCGTTCGGCGGGAAAGACCTTTGCTTCTGTGCTTCTCGGCGCAGCGATGCGCGACGACGCCAGTCTGTCGCCGCAGACGCCGATCCTCGCCGCGATGGCCGCGCGAGGTCCGTTCGCCAACCCTTCCCCCGCCAAGTCCCGCATCACACTGGCGCACCTCATGACGCACACGTCGGGGCTCGCCTGCGACGACGCCGATGAATCCTCTCCGGGCGGTGAGGATGCAATGCAGGGAGATTCGCGCGCGACAGACTGGCTGAAGTATGCGCTCGACCTTCCGGTCCGGCACGAGCCCGGCGTGCGCTACGCCTACTGTTCGGCGGGCATGAATCTCGTGGGCGGCGCGCTGGCGGCCCGCACGTCCACGTGGCTTCCAGAATTGTTCGCACGCAAGATCGCGCGTCCACTCGACTTTGGCCCGTGGGCGTGGAATCTCGCGCCGGATGGCGCCGGCTACCTTGGCGGCGGCGCGCGGCTGCGCGCGCGCGACCTCCTGAAAGTCGGTCAGGTCTTCCTCGATGGCGGCGTCTGGCGCGGCCGACGCATTCTCGATCGCGCATGGGTGACCGAGTCCACCACGCCTCGCGCGCTCATCGACGAGACGACGACGGGCCTCTCAAGCGAGGCATTCCGCAATACCTATGCGGGCGGCGCCGACGGCTATGCGTGGCACGCGTTCGAGATCGAGGTGAATGGCCGAAAGTTCCGGGAATACGAGGCCGCCGGCAATGGCGGGCAGATTCTCGCCGTCGTTCCCGAACTCGATCTCGCCGTGGTGCTCACGGGCGGCGCCTACAACAACGGACACATCTGGTCGCGCTGGCGCGACGAAATCATCGCCCACGGAGTCGCGGCGGCCGTCGTAGACTGAGGCCCGGCGGCTATTGCCGCTTCAGGCGCGAGTCCGGCACCGCGTCCCGGTTGGCCATGCCCATGCGCGAGCGGCAGTATTCTTCCGGGTCCGCGCCGACGGGGTTGGCGACGGCGTTGTCGGACTGGCGCGAGGCCGCCTTGTTGATGCAGCGGTCGTAAGCCCGCGCGTCGCTGCGGCGT
>JAWXBS010000232.1:0-3190 GCA_034440275.1 Alphaproteobacteria bacterium | reverse complement strand
CGTTCAATACCTGAAAGTTGTACATTGGACTTTCCTGAGTGCTTCACTTGATGTCATGCAGAGGTGCGGCGACCGCCCGGGAGGCGCGCGAACATGCTGATCGCGCACGATCTGAGAGAGAAAGGCCAGCGCGGGCTTTCCGGTCTGACTGGCGAGAACATCCCCTCTGGACACAAGAGCTGTCACACGCGGACGTCCGACCTGTTGCGGAGCGGACTGGCGGGGGGGTGCGCAACGCTCAGGCTGGCATTACGCCCTTTCTACACGCCATCAGCGGCTGGATGCGCTGGCCGAAGGCCTCGATGCCTTTCTCGAAGTCGTCGAAGGTGAGCAGCACGCCGGCGGTGTCGGGCACGGTGGCGACGTCGTCGAGCATGCGCGCGACGGTTTCGAAAGAGCCGACCAGCGTGCCCATGTTGAGGTTCACGGCGGACTCCGCTGCAGCGAGTTGCGTGGTGTTGGTGTTCGTGCCGTCGGCGGCGTTTGGGGCGGCCTGGTTGGTGAGCCTCGCAAGCGCGTCCTGATCGGCGCCGCTGCGATAGAGGTTCCATTTCGCCATCGCCGCTTCGTCGGTTTCGTCCGCGATGATCATGAAGAGGATATAGGCGCCGACATCGCGGCCGGTCTTTTCCTTGGCGGCCTTCAGGCGCTTGTTGACGTCGGCGAAGGCGGTAGGCGTGTTCACGCCCTTGCCAAGCGCGAAGCTGTAGTCGGCGTACTGCGCGGTGAAGGCGAGGCCTTCGTCGCTCGATCCCGCGCAGATGATTTTCGTATCCTTGGCGCGCGGGCTCACGCGGCAGTCGGTCATCTGGAAATAGTCGCCCTTGAAGTTCGACACGCCGGTGTCGAACAGGTCGCGCAGGATCTGCGCGTATTCGGCCAGATAGTTGTAGCGCTCCTTGTAGTGCTTCTCGCCCGGCCACAGGCCCATCTGGTCGTATTCGGCCTTCTGCCAGCCGGTGACGAGGTTGATGCCGAAGCGACCCGGCGCGATGGAATCGATGGTTGCGGCCATGCGCGCGACGATGGCCGGGGGCAGGGTGAGGGTGGCGGCGGTGGCGAAGATCTTGATGCGCTCGGTGACGGCCGCGAGGCCCGCCATCAGCGTGAAGGATTCCAGATTGTGTTCCCAGAACTGCGTCTTGCCGCCGAACCCGCGCAGCTTGATCATCGAGAGCGCGAAATCGAGACCGTAGCGGTCGGCGGCTTGCGTCACCTTCTTGTTTAGTTCGAAGGAGGGCATGTATTGCGGCGACGTCTCGGAGATGAGCCAGCCGTTGTTGCCGATCGGGATGAAGACGCCGATTTCCATGGAATGATCCTCAGTCGTGCGCGGCGCGCGAGCGGGTCAGGAATTTCAGTAGCGACACGTTGAACGGGTCCGGCGCCGTCACTGTAAAGCCGTGACCGCCCCAGGGCGCGATTCCGAGCGTGGCGTTGGGCAAGCGGGCGGCAAGATGCTGCGAGGCGTGCACGGGAACGAGCATGTCGTCGGCGGATGCGCTGACGAGCACGGGCGTTTTGATCTCCGGCAGCACGGCGTCCATGTCGAAGGCGAGCAGTGCAGCGATGCGCGCGTGCATGATCTCGACGCCGGGAAACGCGGCGATGTGGTGAACTTCCTCGGCCTCGAGCCGCGCGGCGTTCTCGGAAATCCAGGTCGCGGGATAGAGGAAGAGCGGCTGCGCCTGGATGTAGGCCTCGGCGCCGCTGTCATGCAGCAGGCTGAGACGTGTGCGGAAGCAGCGCGCGAGGTGCGGATCGGGTTTCGCCCAGCCATTGACGACGACGAGGCTGTCGATGCGTTCGGCAAAACGATGCGCGAGCGACAATCCGGCGAGCCCGCCGGCGGCATGGCCCACGATATGCGCGCTGCGCAGCCCAGTCGCGTCCATCACCGCAATGATGTCATCGGCCATTGCATCGACGCTGTGCGGTTCGGTGAGCTGGCGCACGCTGCGGCCCGTCCCGCGATGATCATACAGCACCACGACAAAGCGCTCCGTCAGGGCCGCCATCTGCGGCGCCCAGAAGGCGCCTGAGCCGCCCAGCCCCGATGACAGGACCACCACGTCGCGCGTATCGTCGGGCCCGTGCTCATGGACCTCGTAATACAGGCCGTCGGCGGTTCCCGTACGCACGTGGCTCAGCGCTTGCCGATGTGCGCGATCGAGGCGATCTCCACGAGGAAGTCCGGTCGCACGAGGCCGCAGACGATGCAGAAGCGCGCGGGCTTTTCGCCGGGAAAGAACTCGGCATAGACCTTGTTCATCGCTGCGTAGTCGGCCCAGTCCTTCAGGAAGATGTGATTCATGGTCACGTCGTCCATCGTGCCGCCGGCGGTCTCGATGACAGACTTGATGGTCTCCAGCACTTGGCGCGTCTGCGCGGCCGCATCGCCCACATGGGCGACATTGTTGTCCTTGTCGAAGGCGAGCGTGCCGGACACATAGACGACGCCATCGGCCAGCGTGCCGGGCGAGAAGGGCGCGATCGGCGTCTGCGTGCCGGGCGGGGTGATGACGGTTTTGGGCATGTCGGCTCCTGTCAGCTTTTTGGCGCGATCTGTCCAAAGGCGCCCTTGAAATCGGCGACGGTGGAGACCCAGCCGAAGAAATTCTCGATGTTGAAAAGCGCGGCCTTCTGCACGAAATCCGGGCCCGCCTGATGCGTGGCGTCTTCCAGAACGATGCCGAAATACTCGAGGAAAAATCCGTCGCGCAACGTCGACTCCACGCACACGTTGGTGGCGATGCCGACGAACACGAGCGTGCGGATGTTGCGCGAGCGCAGGACGCTGTCGAGCTGGGAATTGAAGAAGCCGCTGTAGCGCGTCTTGTGCAGCACGATGTCGCCGGGCAGCGGTTTCAGCTCGTCGACGATCTCGAAATCCCAGCCGCCCTTCGCCAGCAGTTTGCCCTGCAGTTCCGGGCGGGCGCGCATGGTCTTCAGCGCATTCGACTTGTGATAGTTCGGCGAACCGGGCCCGCCAGCCTCCACATAGTCCGCATCCCAGCCGTTCTGGAAATAGATCACCGGCAATCCCGCCGCGCGCGCGATGTCCAGTACCGCCTTCGAATTGCGGATCACCGCCGGCGCGCCGGCAATGTCGAAGCCCGCGAGGTCTAGATAGCCGCCCGGCGACGCGTAGGCGTTCTGCATGTCGATGACGATCACCGCCGTCCGCGCG
>JAWXBS010000231.1:0-3680 GCA_034440275.1 Alphaproteobacteria bacterium | reverse complement strand
CGTGGCGCTGGAGCCGCTGGTGCGCCAACGCCGCCTTGACGTGCACGAGTTCATCCTCGTGGAGCCGAAAGTCGCCCTCGAAGTGGACGCGCGGGGGCGCCCGAACTGGATATTCACCCGACCCGCCGCCACGCCCGCGCCGCAACAGCCGTCGCGACGCGGGCGCGTGGAGACATTCAGCCTGCACGGCATGAAGGTCATCGACGGACGCTTTTCCTACGCCAACTACAAGACCCGCTCGGCGTACCTGCTGGAAGACGTGGACGCCAAGGCCGACCTCGACGGCATGGACGCGCCACTCAATGTTGCCGGCGAAGCGACCTGGCGCGGGCAGCGGACCACGGTGGATCTGTCCATCGGCGTCTTCCGGGCGCTGACCACCGGGCAGGCGACACCACTCAAGGCAAGCCTTGGCAGCACGCCGCTCAACGCCACGCTCGACGGCGAACTCGACGTCCGCACCGGCGGCGTCTCCGGCGACGTGACCGCCAGCGGGCCGAGCCTGCGGGGCCTCGCGGACTGGGCGGGCAACTCGCTGGGCAAGGGACCGGGGCTGGAGACCTTCTCCGTCACCGGCCGCCTCACCGTCGGCCCGCGGCGCTATGCGTTCGAGAACGCCGCCATCGAGATCGACCAGGTGAAAGGCCGCGGCGACTTTCTCATCGAACAGGGGCCGACAAAGCCCTACCTCTCCGGCCGCCTCGAAATCCCGTCGCTCGATCTCAATCCCTATCTCGTCGCGCGCACCGAAGAGAGCGGCGTACAGGTCGCCACCGTCAGCCAGGTGGATGTGAAGGCGCCGGGCTGGAGCGAACTGCCGATCTCGATCAGCGGCATCAAGGCGATCAACGCCAACCTCGAACTCACCACCGGACCGCTGCAGATCCTGAAGACGACGCTCGACCGCACGCAGATCTCCTTCGTGCTGCTCGACGGCTACCTCGCGGCCACCATGCCGGAACTGCAGATGTACGGCGGCGCCGGCACGGGCCGTTTCCAGATCGACGCGCGTTCGCCGGAGATCGTCATCCGCAACGAACTTGCGGTCCAGAAGGTCGATGCGCAGCGCTTTTTCACGGCGGCGTTCGGCTTCACCAATCTCGAAGGCGCCGCGAAGATCGACTGGGGCCTTTCCGGCAAGGGCACGAACCAGAAGCAGCTCATGTCCTCGCTCTCCGGCACGGGCAACTTCACCTTCCAGAACGGCGCGTTGCGCGGCGTGAACCTCGGCGGCGTCTCCCGCACGATCCGCAATGCCCTGCGCGGCGAGATGGTCAGCCCCACGGCGCGCACGCCGTTCTCTTCGTTCACCGCCACCATCAAGGCGTCGGACGGCGTGCTCGCCACCAACAACCTCGTGATGGTCACGCCGGACGCGCGCATCAACGCCATCGGCGTCATCGACATGGGCGCCCGCGCGCTCGACATGCGCCTCACCCCCCGGTTGAGCGGCATCGCGGTCCCGTTCCGGGTGTCGGGCGGGTGGACGCAGATCGGCTACGCCTCGGACTTTCTGGGTCGGGCCCGCCCGGCCATCGAGGCCCGCGTGCGGGCCGTGCAGGCCAAGGCGCCAGCGCGGTAAAGCGAAAGTTCCGAACTCCCGCCGTCGTGGCGCGTTCACCCCCGATAGGTTAACACGTCTCGGGGAACCGAGAATTTTGGAATTGGAGCGGGGTTCATGCAGGGCATCTGGATCGTACCGGCGGTACTGGGGCTGATCGGCGTCTTTCTGTTCGTGCGGGGCATGGGCTCCATCGGGCGCGGCAGGGCAGTGTCGGGGCTCTTCGGCTCGCTGACCGGCGGCGTCTTCATTGCGGCGGGGGCGGCGGTCGGTCTCCTCGGCCTCAACATCCTCACCTACCAGCGCCTCACCCATGAGCAGCAGGTCGCGGAAGTCACCTTCAAGCAGATCGGCGCCTCCTCCTTCGTCGCCGACATGAAACTCCCCGACGGCAAGAAGCAGGTCTGCAGCCTGCCCGACGGCACGAGCGGGGAATGCGCCATCCTCGGCGATCAATGGCAGCTCGATGCGCGCATCCTGAAGTGGAAGCCGTGGGCCAATGTCGCCGGCCTCGACGCGAGCTATCGCCTTGAGCGCATGTCCGGGCGCTATGCCGACATCAACGCCCAGCGCACCGCGCCCGGGACCTATTACCAGCTTTCAGAAAATCCCGGCCTCGATCTCATCGCCGTGACGAAGAACAAGTATCTGCAGCGCCTGCCGCTGCTCGACGCGCACTACGGCAACGCGACCTACATCCCGATGGCCGACGGCGCGACGTATTACGTGACGCTGAGCCAGGACAGTCTGATTGCACGGCCCGCGAACGATCAGGCAAGGGCGGCGGTGCAGAACTGGAAGTAGGGGCGGGGTGGCTTGAGCGCGGACAGCGCGGAGCGCCGTCCGTTTTTCGCCGATATCTGCCGGTGGCTTTGCGCCGCGTTCTGACGAGGCAAGGGCTCAATTTCGCCTCATCCGGCGCTAGGCCGCCGTGGCCAGCGCGGCCGCGACTTCGGTGGCCAGAGCTTCCATGCTGAACGGCTTCATCAAGAAATCCTGACCAGCATCGACGGCGCCGCTATTAGCGGCAGCGTTTGGGGCGTAGCCAGACGCAAACAGCACCTTCAATCCAGGATGCTCACTGGTGGCGCGTTCGGCGAGAACTCGGCCATTCATCTCAGGCATCACTATGTCTGTGAACAGAAGGTCGATGCTCGGATGCGCGCGGAGTTTGACCAGCGCCTCGCTCGGACCTCCGGCGTGAACGACCGTGTAACCCAACTCGCGCAAGCTAGCGACGGTGATTTGGCACACGCGCTCTTCGTCATCGACGACTAGAATGACACTCGCGGGATCGCCGCGCGCCATTTCAACTGGCTTCTTCGCGATCACGGCGCGCACGCTGTCCCCC
The DNA here is from genome assembly GCA_034440275.1 of Alphaproteobacteria bacterium. GTDB lineage: Bacteria > Pseudomonadota > Alphaproteobacteria > Caulobacterales > Aquidulcibacteraceae > VFBF01. The sequence continues at coordinate 768 of JAWXBS010000231.1, read as the reverse complement.
ACGACGCGCCGAAGATAGATCTTCACTGCGGTCCCGTGACCGACTTCAGAATAGATTTTGATATGCCCGCCGGATTGCTTCACGAAACCGAAGGCCTGCGAAAGCCCAAGGCCGGTACCTTCGCCGGTGGGCTTCGTCGTGAAAAATGGATCGAACACTCTCGCGAGCACCTCCGGCGTCATACCCGGTCCAGTGTCTGAAATCGCGATCAGACTGTATTGGCCGGCCGGAATGTCCGCATGTTCTCTGGCATAAGCGTCGTCGAGGTGAGAGTTGGCAGTTTCAATCGTGAGCTTGCCACCGCTAACCCCCATGGCGTCACGAGCATTCAGAGCCAAGTTCAAAATGGTGTTTTCGAGCTGGCTGGTATCCGCCCGGACGTTCCAAAGCCCAGCCGCCAACACGGTTTCGATTTGGATGTTTGTCCCAAGCGTTTGATGTAACAAGGCGGACATGCCCGCGACAACCTGATTAGCGTCCAGTGTCTCTGGGTTCAGCGGCTGCTTTCGTGAAAACGCGAGCAATCGGCTGGTCAACGCAGCCGCGCGCCGTGCGGCGTCAATCGCGGCATCCGCCAACGAACCAACATCTCGATCACCGCGATCAAGGCGTCTCTTGATAAGATTGAGCGCTCCAATGACAACGGCAAGCATATTATTGAAGTCGTGCGCGATGCCGCCTGTGAGCTGTCCGATCGCTTCCATTTTTTGCATGTGGACCATTTGGCCCTCAGTTTCGCGGCGGGCGTCGATCTCAAATCTCAGCTTG
>JAWXBS010000230.1:0-10342 GCA_034440275.1 Alphaproteobacteria bacterium | reverse complement strand
CGATTATCTCGTGGGCTTCTCCCTCTCGCCGATCCTGTGGCGGAAGCTTCCGGGCGCGCGCTCGGCAGGCCGCGTGCAGTCGGTGGCGCTGCGCCTCGTCGTCGAGCGCGAGATCGAGATCGAGAAGTTCAAGCCGCAGGAATACTGGTCCGTCGATGCGGTGCTGAAGACCGCCGGCGGCGGCGAACTGCCTGCGCGGCTTTCCATGCACGACGGCGTGAAGCTGAAACGCCTCGACATCACCGACAAGGCGATGGCGGACGCAGCCCTCGAAGCGGTCCGCAGCGGGCGCTTCTCGGTGTCGGAAGTCGAAGCCAAGCCCGTCAAGCGCAACCCGCCGCCGCCCTTCATGACCTCCACGCTGCAGCAGGAAGCGGCGCGCAAGCTCGGCTTCTCCGCCACGCGCACCATGCAGGCCGCCCAGCGTCTGTATGAAGGCGTCAATATCGGCGGCGAGACTGTGGGCCTCATCACCTATATGCGGACCGACGGCGTGCAGATGGACGAAGGCGCCATCCAGCAGCTGCGCAAGGCCATCGGCAGCGAGTTCGGCGACAAATACGTGCCGGAGAGCCCGCGCCGCTATCAGACCAAGGCCAAGAACGCGCAGGAAGCGCACGAAGCCATCCGCCCGACGGACGCCTACCGCAAGCCGGACAGCCTGCGGCTCGATGGCGACATGAAGCGCCTCTACGAACTCGTGTGGAAACGCACGATCGCCTCGCAGATGGAAGCAGCGACCCTGGAACGCACGTCGATCGATTTCACCGAGCCGAGCGGCAAGACGGAATTGCGCGCGACGGGTCAGGTCGTGCTCTTCGACGGTTTCCTTGCGCTGTATCAGGAAGGCCAGGACGACGCGTCCGAGGACGAGGACAACCGCCGCCTGCCGCGCGTGAACAAGGGCGAAAACGTCCTCGTGAAGGACGCTAAGGCCGACCAGCACTTCACCGAGCCGCCGCCGCGCTATTCCGAAGCGAGCCTCGTGAAGAAGCTCGAGGAACTCGGCATCGGGCGCCCGTCCACCTATGCGTCGATCCTCGAGAAGCTGCGCGAGCGCAACTATGTGCGCGAAGACAAGAAGCGCTTCATCCCCGATGATCGCGGCCGCGTGGTCACGGCGTTCCTGGAGAACTTCTTCAAGCGCTATGTGGAATACGATTTCACCGCCGACCTCGAGGAAAAGCTCGACAAGGTGTCGTCGGGCGATCTCGCGTGGAAGACGCTGATGCGCGAATTCTGGACGGACTTCTCCGCCGCCATCGGCGACATCGCGGAACTGCGCATCACCAATGTGATCGACGCGCTGAACGAGTCGCTGGGGCCGCACATCTTCCCGCCGCGCGAGGACGGAACGGACCCGCGCGAATGCCCGCTGTGCAAGCAGGGCGCGCTGTCCATCCGCCTCGGCAAGAACGGCGCGTTCATCGGCTGCTCGAACTACAAGGCCGAGCCGCCGTGCAAGTTCACCCGCGCGCTCGCGCCGAACGGCGACGACAGCGGCGCGCTGACGCCGGACGGCAAGGTGCTGGGCCAGGATCCCGTCAGCGGCCAGGACGTCACCATCCGCAGCGGCCGCTTCGGCCCCTATCTGCAGCTCGGCGACGGCGACAAGCCCAAGCGCGCGAGCATTCCGAAAGGCTGGGATCCGTCGACGCTCGATTTCGAACGCGCGCTGAAACTCATCGGCCTGCCGCGCGAAGTCGGCGCGCACCCCGAAGACGGCGAGATGATGTTCTCCAACATCGGTCGCTACGGCCCCTACATCCAGAAGGGCTCGACCTATGTGAACCTGCCGGGCGTCGACGACGTCTTCGAGATCGGCGTGAACCGCGCCGTGCAGATGATCGCCGACAAGAAGGCGGGCGGCGGACGGTTTCAGCGCGGGGCCGCAGCGCCTCCCATTGCGGAACTCGGCGACAGCCCCGTGACCGGCAAGAAGGTCGTCGTGAAGGAAGGCCGCTACGGCCCCTACATCACCGACGGCGAAACCAACGCCAACGTGCCGAAAGGCGCCGATCCGAAGACCGTGACGTTCGACGAAGCGCTGCTCGCGCTCGCCACCCGCGCGGCCATGGGCGGCGGCAAGAAGAAGAAACCGGCGAAAGCGGCCAAGAAGGTCGCGGAGCCGAAGAAAAAGGCGCCTGCGAAGAAAGCGGCGCCGAAAAAGGCCGCCGCGAAGAAGAAGGCCCCTGCCAAGAAAGCCGCGGCGAAAAAAGCGCCCGCGAAGAAGGCGGCGAGCAAGAAGGCCTGAAGCGGAATGCCTGTCCCTTCTCCCCGTTGACGGGGAGAAGGTGGCCCGAAGAGCCGGATGAGGGGCACCCGTGATCCGGACTTGGCTCAGAGCGGACGCTAGCGCCGGTTGAGCCAGTATTCGCTGTTGAGCCAATCCGCAGGTTCGATGATGCCCTGATAAGTCCTCTCGACCACACCATTCCTAGTGAGAACTGTGTAGTCGCCGTTTGCATCGGACGGAGTGACAAAAACGATCATTCCATATTCCACGCGCGCTTCGGCATTCATCGATCTGACGCTTGTGTATGACACGATCAAGTAAGCATTTGGATCGAGAGGTGGTAGCGGCGACCAACCGCCACCAATGCCTGCTCGATTTCCACGAGTGTGTCGCCGTTGAGTGAAACCGAGGTGCTCGGCCTCTCGACCAGTGCAGGGGCCGCCCCCTCCGCATTGCGCGGAACATCGTAATTTTCAACGCGCTGTGGGCGTTGCACGACGCCGCCCACGATGGCCGCGTGATAGCGGTGATGATTGATGCTCATGACGTTTAGTGACGCTGGCATGAATCGAAAGACGTGAACGCTGCCCGCATCGCTGACCGTCACCATAGAAAGCTGAAACTCGCGAGGACGCGCGCCAGGTTCGTCCGCCGCTACCTGATCAAGAACACGCCTCAGCGACACGAGCGCCTCCCCGCGCGTCGTAAACGCGGTCGTGTTAGAGGGGCCGCCACCGTTCTGTGCGAAGGAGGTCGCGGATAGTGTAGGGGCGGCAACGAGCGTTGCCAGAAGAGTCTTCATCAATCGCATCGGCATCGGTTAAGGTGCCCACGCAATTGAAATCTCGTCAAATCGCACTTCCGCCCTCGGCGAATAGCCGACACGCGCACGCCCTCATCCGGTCTCGCTGCGCTCGACCACCTTCTCCCCGCGCACGGGGAGAAGGGACAAGCATCACGTCACGCCGTCTTCAACGCTTCCCGCACCCACGCCTGAAACGCCGCCACGGCGCACTCATGCTTCGGCGAGAGGCGGCCCGTGCGATAGACGCCGGCGTTCAGGTTTTCCTGCACGCGCTCGGTGATCCACTTGTCTTCCGCCGTCACCTGATCAGACATGGCGAAGGTTGCCTCCGACACGGCTTCGCCGCCCGGCGTCAGGTAGAAATAGTCGAGCCGCGTTTGCCCATGCCCCACCGGCGACATGCGTTCGATCATCAGGCCACGCTGGTAGATGTTGACGCCGATATTCGGCCAGACCCACGCCCACACGCCGTCATAGACGCCCGCTTCGCGCGGCGGCGCATCGTGCAACGCCACGCGGCCGTCCACCGTCACGCGGTAGTCTTCCGAGCGGATGTCGGCATCAAGCCCCGGATGCAGCACCGGCACGTGATACCCTTCGAGATAGTTCTCGACATAGGTTTTCCAGTTGCAGGCCAGCGCATGTTTGCGCCGCGCCGCGAGCTTCAGATCAGACCAGTCGCGATTGCCGATGCGCGCTTCGAGCGGCGCGATGAATTGCGAGAAGTCCGGCGCATCGTCGGCGATCGCCACGAACAGCAGTCCCCGCCAGTTCTCCACGCGCACGGGAAAGAGACTGAAATCGCGCGGATCGAAATCCGCCGCCGGACCGAAGTCGCGCGCGAGGCGCAAGCGTCCGTCCAGCGCGTACCGCCAGCCGTGGTACTGGCACACGAGCGCGCCGTCGCATCGGCCCGCATCGCCCTTCACCAGCGGTCCGGCGCGATGGCGGCAGACATTGTGAAAACCCCGCAGCACGCCGTCCTCGCCGCGCACGAGCAGGATGGGATAGCCGGCCAGCGTCTCCGCGCACCACGCGCCCGCCTCGGCCAGCGCGCTTTCATGCGCCGCAAACTGCCAGCCCGCCGAGAAGATCCGCGCGCGCTCCACCGCCCACACGTTGGGATCGCTGTACCAATCGCTCGGCGCGGTCTCGATGGCGACGTCAGCAGACATGCGGTCTCACGGCGTCTCGGCGGCAAGGCTCGCCGGAGCCCGCTTCACGCGGCCGACATAGTAGAACGGAACGCCCGCCGCCAACAGCACGAGCCCCCAGCCCATCACTTCAAGCCCCGAACCCAGCGCCGCGAACGCGCAATACGCCCCCGCGACCAGCGCGACCGCCGTCCACAAACCACTGACTTTCCGCGAGCGTATCGCCTCCGCCGCTACGCTGACGATGAGCGGCGCGAGTGTCGCCAGCGTCGACATCATCAGCAGGAAGGTGAACGCTTCGACGGCGCCGCGCGTATAGTTGGCCGCCAGCAGCAGCGAACTCAGCACGCCGGAAACAATGAGCGCCACATGCGGCCCGCCGCCCTTCGTGGTGCGTGCGAAAATCTCCGGCGCCAGACCGTCGCGCGCAACCGCCGCCGGAATTTGCCCCGCCGTGAACACCGTGCCGTTCAACGCGCCCGCTGTCGCCACGAGCGCGCCGGCGGACACAAGCATCGGCCCCCAGGCGCCGAGACCGCGCGCGGCTTCCGCGAACGGCGCGGTGGATTTCGTCAGCGTCGCCGCCGGCACGAGCAGCATCACTGCCGCCGTGACGGCGATGTAGATCACGGTGGTGGTCAGCACGCCGATGATCAGTGCGCGCGGAATAGTGCGCTCCGGGTCCTTCACGTCAGAAGCGGCCATGCATCCCGCTTCCATGCCGCTGAACGCCCAGGTCGTCAGCAGCACGCAGGTGGCGAGCACGGCGACGACGCTGCCGCCGGCGGGATGGGCTGCGGGAAGATTAGCGGGCGCGCCCGCGACCATCGCCAGCACGATGATGACGAGGAGCGGCGCGATCTTCAGCAACGTCATGGCGAGCTGCGCTGCGCCCGCTTCGCGCAGCCCGCGCATGTTCACCAGCGTCACCGCCCAGATCAGCGCCAGCGCGATCAAGGCCTGCGCGAGCTTGTAGTCGGCCAGCGACGGGACGAATACCGGCAGGTAACCGACGAACGCGATGGCGATCGCGGGCGTCGCGATCCAGTAGGACGCCCAGTGCCCCCACGCGGTGAGAAAGGCGGGAAAGTCGCCGAACGCTTCGCGGGCGAAGACGTATGGGCCGCCGCTCAGCGTCGTGCGCGCGGCGAGCCTCCCCAGAGTCAGCGCCACCAGGATCGAGCCGATCCCGGCGACGATCCAACCGCTGAAACTGACCAGTCCATAGGGCGCCAGCAACGCCGGCAGCGTGAAGATGCCCGACCCGATCATGGTGCCGACGGTGAGCGCCCAGCAGGCCCAGAAGCCGAGCGGTCTGGCGACAGGTGCGGCGGCGTTCCGGGTCATCCTGGAAGCAGATCACGGACATGACAGTCCCGCAAGGAAAGCGCCCTGATGGCCGCCTTGGCGATTTTCGCCCGCCGTCCCATATTTCGTGCTAGAAGTGGCTCCCGCCTGGCCCGGCCTTCCCAAGCCCTTCAACTGATCGAAGTTGGCGACGATCGAAAAGATCGAAATGGGTTCTGGCCCCCACACCTCTCCCGAATCCCCCTTTCCGGATTTGCTAGCGCGCCGAATGCGCGCATGAACGAAAAGATATGCCCAAGAAACCCCAATCCCCCGACCTCAAGCGCGCGCCGCTCACCCGCGAGATCGTGCTCGCCGCGATCAACCGCATTGGCGGCGCCGCCTCCAAACAGGACCTCGCCCGCGCCCTCGACGTGCGCGGCGACGAGCGCGCCGAACTGCGGGCGATCCTGAAAGAGCTCGAAGCTGACGGCGCCCTCGGGCGCACCGGCAAGCGCGCGTTCGCCTCCGCGACCGCCCTGCCTGAAAGCGGCGTCATGGACGTCATCGACCGCGACGCCGACGGCGAACTCCTCGGCCGCATGCGCGGCAAGGACGGCCTGTTCGGCCCCACCGTGCGCCTCGCACCGGGCGCCATGCGCGGCGGCAAGCCCGGCGAAGTCGCCATCGGCATCGGCGACCGTGTCATGGTCCGCGTCGTGCGCGAGGACGACGGTCCCGTCGCGCGCGTCACCAAGAAACTCGGCCAGAGCGCGCACCACATCCTCGGCGTCTATCGCGCCGACGGACGCGGGCGCAGCGGCGGACGCGTCGAGCCTGCGGACCGCAAGGCGCGCCACGATCTCATGATCCTGCCCGAGCACGTCTTCGGCGCGACCGATGGCGATCTCGTGCTCGTCGAACTGCACATGGGCGGACGCCCCCAGGGGCCGAAGCGCGGCATAGTGAAAGAAGTCGTCGGGCGTCTCGACGATCCGCGCGCGGCATCCATTCTCGCGATCCACTCGCACGGCATTCCCATGGGCTTCTCCGAAGAGGAGGAAGCGCAGGCGCGCGCGGCGCAGAAGCCGACGCTGCACGGCCGCACCGATCTGCGCCACCTGCCGCTCATCACCATCGACCCCGAAGACGCGCGCGATCACGACGACGCGGTGTTTGCACAAGCGGACGACGATCCGAAGAACGCCGGCGGCTGGCGTGTGTGGGTCGCGATCGCCGACGTCGCGGCCTATGTGACGCCGAACTCCGCGCTCGATCGCGGCGCGCTGAAGCGCGGCAACTCCACCTATTTCCCCGATCGCGTCGCGCCGATGCTGCCGGAGACGCTGTCGGCGGATCTGTGCTCCCTGCGCGAAGGCGAAGAGCGCGCGTGCCTCGCGGTCGAAGCCGTGTTCGACAAGTCGGGCCAGAAGAAGTCGCACCGTTTCGTGCGCGGCCTGATGAAATCCGGCGCGAAGCTCTCCTACGCGGAAGCGCAGGCGGCCTTCGACAACACGCCGGGTCCGAAGGCGGCGCCCTTGATGGACCAGATCATCAAGCCGCTCTGGGACGCCTATCAGTGCATGAAGATCGGCCGCGAGAAACGCTCGCCGCTGGAGATTCAATCGTCCGAGCACCGCATCACCTTCGGCCCCGACGGGCGCGTGAACGGCGTGCGCAAGCGCGAGACGCTGGAAGCCAACAAGCTCATCGAAGAGATGATGGTGATGGCGAATGTGTGCGCGGCGGAGACGCTGGAAGCGAAACGCACGCCGCTGCTCTACCGCGTCCACGACAAGCCGTCCGACACGAAGCTCGCCGCGCTGACGGATTTTCTCTCCACGGTCGATCTGCAATGGGCGCAGGGCCAGGTGGTGCTTCCGGCGCGGTTCAATCGCCTCCTGCAGCTTTCACAGGCAAGCGAGCACGCCGCCATCGTCAATGAGGTGGTGCTGCGCACGCAGGCGCAGGCTGTCTATTCGCCCGACAACATCGGCCACTTCGGCCTGAACCTCGGGCGCTACGCGCACTTCACGTCGCCGATCCGCCGCTACGCCGACGTGATCGTCCACCGGGGACTGGTGCGGGCGCTTGGGCTCGGCAAGGACGGGCTCACCCAGGACGAGGAAGGACGGCTCGAAGAGATCGCCGAGCACATCACCATGTGCGAGCGCCGTTCGATGGCGGCGGAACGCGAGGCGACTGAGCGCTACATCGCGGCGTTCCTCGCGGACCGTGTCGGCGCGACGTTCGAGGGGCGCATTTCCGGCGTCACGCGCTTTGGTCTCTTCGTGAAGCTCGTCGAGACGAACGCTGACGGCCTCGTGCCGATCTCCTCGCTCGACGAGCGCTACTTCCACGACGAAAGCGCACACGCGCTGGTCGGCGAGCGCAGCGGGCGGCAGTTCAAGCTCGGCCGGAAAGTCGAAGTGCGTCTCGAAGACGCGGTGCCGGTGTCGGGCGGATTGCTGTTTGCGATGCTGAGCGACCCGGAAGCCGCTGTACCGGGCGCCAAGCGCCGACCTGCGCCCGCGCGCACGCCGTTCTCGCATGCGCCGCGCCGCGGCGGCCCGAAACCCAAGCACGCGGGCGCCGGCCAGAACGTCGCCGAACGGAAGCACCCGAAGAAGAAAAAGAAGCGCTGAAAGCACAAGAGCCCCGCGCGGCGCACGGGGCTCTCGGCTTTCAGCTGATCGTCAAACTAGGCCACCGGCACCCAGCCGCCGCCGTTGTTGCAATAGGTTTCCGTCGGCAGCGCCTGCGGTCCCTGATTGCTCACATTGAGCGTGGCGTTGACCGAACGACAGTTCGGTTGGCCCGGCGTGTACTGCGGACGCTGCACTGACAGCACATAGCTCCGGCCCGCTGCGCCGACCCAGTTCATGCCGACCGGCGCATTGTTCTGCAGCGCGTTCCGATACGCGCCTTCGATTTTGCCCTGCTGCTGGTTGTCGAGATACTTGCAGATGCCGAACGTGCCCGCGCCGCCGACCGCCGCGCCGATGGCCGCGTTCTCGCCACGGTTGTTTTCCGAGCCTGCCACCGCACCGGCGACCGCGCCGACGCCCGCGCCGATCAGCGCGTTGCGCATGCACGACGAAAGCCGCGTGCCGCCCGCATTGCCGTACCCGCCGCCGTAGCCGCCGCCGGTCGTTTCGCACGCCGCGACGCCGAGCGCCATGACCGCCGCCAGAGCGATGAATTTATTACGCATGAAGCCCTCCTGTGACTCTGTGCATGGGTCAGAAACACCACGCATTCGGAACTAACGCATGAAATGGGCGAAAGGTTGCATGCCGGCGATCAAAGCGCAGGCGGCGGCCAGCCACGCCGGGCGCAGGCCGCAAGAACCGTATTGCGCAGCAGACACGCGATCGTCATCGGTCCCACGCCTCCCGGTACCGGCGTGATCCAGCCGGCCCGCGCGGCGGCGGCGTCATAGGCCACATCCCCGACCAGCCGCGTCTTGCCCTCACCCTTTTCGGGCGCTGGCACGCGATTGATCCCGACGTCGAGCACGATGGCGCCCTCGCGCACCCAGTCGCCCTGCACGAACTCCGGTCGGCCGATCGCCGGCACGAGGATGTCCGCCGTGCGGCACAGGCCGGCGAGATCGCGCGTCTTCGAATGCGCGATGGTCACGGTGCAGTCTTCGGCGAGAAACAGAAGCGCAGCGGGCCGGCCGACGAGAATGGATCGCCCGAGCACGACGACATTCTTGCCCGCGAGCTTCTCGCCGGTCGATTGCGCCAGGATCACGCAGCCATACGGCGTGCACGGACGCAGTCCCGGTTTTCCGAGCGCAAGTCGCCCAGCGCTGGCGTCGGTCAAGCCGTCGACATCCTTGGCGGGATCGATGGCGTCGAGCACCCGCTGCGTGTCGATATGCGCCGGCAGCGGGAGCTGGACGAGAATGCCGTCGACGTCGGGATCTTCGCTCAACGCGCGCACGCGGGCGATGACGTCGGCCTCGGCGACGTCTGCAGGGAGTTCGATGTGCAGCGAGCGCATGCCGGCGGCGCCCGTCTCCTTCACCTTCGAGCGCACATAGACATGGCTCGCCGGATCGGCGCCGACGATCACAACCGCGAGCGTTGGTTGGCCCGGCAAGGCGGCCACGGCTGTACCGACTTTCGCGCGAAGGTTGGCGGCAATGGCCTTTCCGTCGATGACGCGCGCGCTCATGCCTCGCCCTTCAGGCCGGCCAGCCAGGTTTCCATCTCCGGCGCGGCGACGCCCGCGATATAGACCGTCTTCACCCGCGTCGTCTGGCCGCGTTCCACGCGCACCGACGACTTTGCGACGCCAAGGCTGTCGGCCAGCAGTTCCACCAGCGCATCGTTGGCTTCGTTGTCCTCAGGCGCGGCCCGCACGCGCGCCTTCACATGCGGCGACCCAGCCGAGTCGGCGCCGAGCCCGTCGATGCGGTCGGCATTGCTCGACGGCGTCAGCCGCACGCGCACCGTCGCGCCCGCCGCCTTGATGCGCACGGCGCCGTTCATGGCCCCGGTCATTGCCACGACAACGGTACGACCGCGTAGAGCAGCCGAACCAGAAACAGGAGACCAAGGATCAACACGATCGGCGAGAGATCCATGCCGCCGATCGGCGGAATGATCCGGCGCAGGGGTTTCAGCAGAGGGTCCGTCAGACGCTGGGTGAAGTCGTAGATCTGGGACACGAACGCGTTGCGGCGGCTGACGATGTCGAAGGCCACCAGCCACGAGATGACCGCGTTGACGATGAGCACGATGATGACGAGTTGGACGATGGCGCCGAAGAGCCAGAGGAAGGGGCCGGCCATGAGAGGCTTTCTGGTTGGGGAATCCGTTGCACCGGGATGTATCAAGGCTCGCACCT
>JAWXBS010000229.1:0-7489 GCA_034440275.1 Alphaproteobacteria bacterium | reverse complement strand
GAATCAAGGCCGTGAGGGGGCCATCTCAGGCGCCGCAGCCATGCAATTTTGACGTATGGCGCGGTGGACGCCGTCACATGGGGTGCCGCCCGGGCGGCAGGCGGGAAGCGCCGCGCCCGCTCCCCCGCTCGTTCGGGTCTAGGCCTCCCCGCCAACTTCTTCGACGAAGTCGCCCGGGCCCAAGACGTAGATGCGGTCTCGTATGTCCGGACTGTGGCTCAGGACCTCCTTCGCGACGGCGCGCGCCTCGGCCAACGCCGCCTCGTAGGTTTCGAAGCCGTCGCCCACGCCGTACCACTCATTGGCGAAGACGTCCTTCCCCTCAACGCGCCAGCGCTTTGTCATCCGGCCCAGTCCGCCGCTTGTTGCAGCAGGAAATCGCGGAAGGCGATGATGCGCTTGGAGCGCCGCAGGTCGCCCGGATAGATGAAATAGACGTCGAAGTTCGGTCCGTCCGTTTCGGGCAGGACCTTCACGAGGTTCTTGTTGCCGCGCGCCATGTAGTCGGGGAGCGAGGCGATGCCGAGGCCGGATTCCACCGCACGCTGCATGCCATAGACATTGTTGATTTCGAGCAGCGGCGTGCGCGGCTTGTCGTCGTCGCGGCCCGCGCGGATCGCCCAGTCGAGTTCGTTCAGCGGCGTGTGCGCGCCCGAGGAGGCGAAGGCGACGACGCGGTGATTGTCGAGGTCCTCAAGCTTTTTCGGGCTGCCGTGGCGCTCGATATAGGCGGGCGCGGCGTAGAGGCTGACGTGCACGGAGAGGATTTTTCGCTGGATCAGGTCCTGATGCGTGGCGGCCCAGAGGCGCACGGCGCATTCGGCTTCGAGCTTGAGCAAATCGTATTCGCGGTCGTCGAGCAGGAGCTGGAGTTTCAGCTCCTGGTACTGATCCATGAAGTGCACGAGGCGCGGCGCGAGCCACACCGAACCGAAGGCGATCGGCGCAGTGACCGAGAGATCGCCCATCACCTTTTCGCGGGCGTCCTTGAGCGTGCGCTCGGCGCTGGCGGCGGTCTGCGCCATATCGCGGGTGAGATCCCAGAGCGCCTTGCCGGGACCGTTGAGGAGCAGACCGCGCGCGTGGCGCTGGAAGAGGGGAACGCCGATCTGCTCCTCGAGCGCGGCGATCTGGCGGCTCACGGCGGACTGGGAGATGCCGAGCTTGTCGGCGGCGGCCGTCAGGCTCCCGAGCTCGGCCGAGTAGTGGAAGGTCTTGAGTTTGTCCCAGTCCATCGGGGCGCTTCCTTGGCCCTCATGCACGCGCAGGGCTCTATCGAGCTCTGACTATGCACAAATGCATGGCTGAGGGAAGTCAGCCTGCGGTGAGGATGAGCCCTGGTCTCAGCCCTTCGGCGGCGCGCTCTCGGCGACGCTCGCGCGGCCCGCCATATCCGTGCGCCACGCCGTGAGTTTCGGCGCGTGGGCCGCCATGCCGAGATCGGCGAGACGAAACTCCACATAGTCCCCCGCGCAGAGTGCTGCGATCCAGCCGAGATCGAAGGGCGCCTCGCCGGCGACTTCAGCTTCGAGCGCTGCAAGTCCGGCGGCGATGGCGTTGGTCCAGCGGGTCGTCCACTCTTCGGAGCGCTGCGCTTCGGGTCGTCGGCGCTCCATCACCAGATTGAAAGCCGCGTCTTTCACGCCGTCCGCCAGCGCCTGGCGTTTCAGCGTCGCGAAGCGTGCGACGCCTTCGGGAATGACTTTCGGCGCCGGCGCGAGCGCGTCGAGATATTCGCAGATCACCGGGCTGTCGAACAGCGACGTGCCATCGTCGAGCACGAGCGTCGGAATCTTCGCGAGCGGATTGTCGCCGCGTACCATGTCCGGCTTGCCGAGTACATCGACGAGAACGATTTCGACACGATCGGCGAGACCCTTCTCGATGACCGCGATGCGCACTTTGCGCGCGTACGGCGAAGTGGGGGAGTAAAGCAGCTTCATGCGGCGGCGTAGCTCGCGTCTGCCGGCGCCGCGTGCTCGATCGCCGCGAGAAAGCGTTCCGCTTCAAGCGCCGCCATGCAACCCAGTCCTGCCGCCGTTACGGCCTGACGGAAGGTCTCGTCCGCCACGTCGCCCGCAGCGAAAACGCCGGGGATATTGGTCTTTGTCGTGCCCGGCTCGACGATGAGGTAGCCGTTGTCCTTCATCGCGACCTTGCCCTTGAAGAGGGTGGTGGCCGGTTCGTGACCAATGGCGATGAAGACGCCGTCGACACTGATATCTCTTTTCTGACCGGTTCTGGTATCGACGAGTCGCGCGCCGGTGACGCCGAGCGGCTCTTCCGTGCCGAGCACTTCGTCGAGCGCTGCGTTCCAGACTATTTCCACTTTCGGGTGATGCAGCAGGCGCTCCTGCAGCACGCGCTCGGCGCGCAGTTCGTCGCGGCGATGTACGAGCGTCACCTTCGACGCGAAGTTGGTGAGGTAGAGCGCTTCCTCGACGGCCGTGTTGCCGCCGCCGATCACCGCGACCGCCTTGTTGCGATAGAAGAAGCCGTCGCACGTAGCGCAGGCGGACACGCCGAAGCCCTGGAACTTCTTCTCGCTTGCAAGGCCGAGCCATTTCGCCGACGCGCCCGTCGCGATGATGACGGTGTCGGCCGTGTAGATCTCGCCGCCGTCGCCCGTGAGCGTGAACGGACGCTTGGAGAAATCCACATCCATGATGTGGTCCTCGACGATCTCCGTGCCGACGTGCAGCGCCTGCGCCTTCATCTGCTCCATGAGCCACGGGCCCTGGATGACGTCGGCGAAGCCCGGATAGTTTTCGACGTCGGTCGTGATCGTCAGCTGCCCGCCCGGCTGGATGCCGGCGATGAGCAACGGCTTGCGCATGGCGCGCGCGGCGTAGATCGCGGCGGTGTAGCCGGCAGGGCCGGACCCGATGATCACGACAGGGGCGTGCCGTGGGGTTTGGCGGGACATGCGTCGTTCTCCGGAGGAATCGGGCTTTAGATTAGCACATGGGCGCGCTTGACATTGGTTCAACATTTCGAGAATACTCGAAATATGGAATCAAATGAAGCCATCGAGGCCTTCAGCGCGCTCGCCCAGCCCACGCGGCTGGATGTCTATCGTCGCCTGATGCGGGCAGGGCCCGAGGGGCTGCCTGCGGGGGCGGTCGCGAAAGCGCTGGATGTGCCCGCCAACACCATGTCCACGCATCTGGCGATCCTGGAGCGTGCGGGGCTGGTCGCCTCGCGACGGGAGGGGCGGCTCATCTACTACGCAGCGGCGTTCGACCGCGTGCACGCGCTCATCTCCTTCATTCTCGAGGACTGCTGCGCCGGCAATCCACACGTCTGCACACCCGTCGCCGAGATGGCGCGGCGCGTGTGCTGCGAACCGGAGACCGTGTGATGAACATCGTCGCCGCCGAAAATGCCTGTCTGCACCTGCCGCCGGACGAGGTGGCGAAGTCCATGGCGGCGTATCTCAACGAGTCCTGTCACTGCGTGCGGCTGGATCGCGGCGCGCTGGACGCGGGCCTTGCCGCTGCGTCGGGCGATCCGGACTTTCACGCCGCACACATTGCGCCCCGCGCACATCTGTTCTCCGACACCGCCGTGTTCGTCGCGCGACGCGACATGGCGGCGATGATGGATGTGGTCGCGGCTGCGGAGGCTGTCGCTGCGCGGCGCGAATATCGCGATGTGGTGCTGGCGTGGGCGCCGGAAAGCGCGCGTGCGTTCTTCGGCCAGAGCGGCGCCTTCATGAGCTACGATTTCCACCTCGGCGACGGTCCGCCGAAGCTCATCGAAACCAATTCGAACGCGGGCGGCGCGTTTCTCGCCGCGCACGCGGCGCAGGCGCAGTCCGCCTGCTGCGACGTGCTGCACGCGCGGCTCATGGGCGCGGACGCGGATCAGTTTCGCGCAGCGGTCGTCGCGCAATTCGAGAGCGAATGGCGCGCACAGTTCGGCGCGAGGCCTCTGCGACGCATCGCCATCGTCGATGACGCGCCGGAGGCGCAGTACCTTCACCCCGAGTTTGTTCTCGCGCAGCGCATGCTGGCGACCGAGGAGCGCGAGGTCGTCATCGTCGATGCGCAGGCGCTTGCTTACCGCGACGGGCGCCTCGTTGCGGACGATCAGCCGATCGATCTCGTCTACAATCGCCTTGTCGATTTCGGGCTCGACGAGCCGCGCCATGCGGCCTTGCGCGCGGCCTATCTGGATGGCGCGGTGGCGGTGACGCCCAATCCGCGTGTGCATGCAATGCTTGCCGACAAGCGCAATCTCGCGGTGCTCGCCGATACGGCGTTGCTGGAAACGTGGGCCATCGATCCGCGCCACATCCAGAGCCTTGCCGGCGCGCTCCATGCGGAGCTGGTCACGCCGGAAAATGCCGCCAGATTCTGGGAGACGCGTCGCGACTATGTCTTCAAGCCGGCGTCAGGCCATGGCGGCAAGGCCGTCTATCGCGGCGACAAGATCACGCGCGGCGCATGGGACACGGTCTCGCAGCAGGCCTATGTGGCGCAGGCCTATGCGCCGCCGTCGCAGCGTCAGGTGCTCGTCGACGGCGCGGTGACGCCGCTCAAGCTGGATGTGCGCGTCTATGTCCATGCAGGCGAGGTGCTCATGGCGGCGGCGCGACTTTATCAGGGGCAGACCACGAATTTCCGCACGCCCGGCGGCGGTTTTGCGCCGATCATTCTCGTGTGAGGGCGTCGCCATGAGCGAACATTTCTCCGTGGTGATCCACCATAATCCAGAATGCGGCACGTCGCGAAATGTCGTGGCGTTCGTGGAAGCGTGCGGCTACGCACCGGTGATCGTGCCCTATCTGGAAACGGGATGGACGAGGCCGCAGCTGCGGGCGTTGTTCGCTGTCGCCGGAGCGCGTCCGCGCGACATGCTCCGCGAGAAACACGATCTGTACGAAATGCTGCACCTTCACGACGCGGATGACGCCGCGTTGATCGACGAGATGATCGCGCATCCCGTTCTGGTGAACCGACCCATCGTGGCGACGCCGAAAGGCGTGCGTCTGTGCCGTCCGAGTGAAGCGGTGTTCGCGCTGCTCGATCGTCGACCCGACGGCGCCATTTTCAAGGAAGACGGCGAGGCGGTGATCGTCCCTCCGCTTGAGGCTTAACGCGCGCGCATCGCCATGAGCTGCAGCGCCGCCGCGGCGACGCGATCGGTTTCGCGCAGGGGCTCGGGGCGCCAGTTTTCCAGACGCCCCTGGAAGGGCCGCGCGCAGCCGCGATCGTACAGCGCCTGATGCAGGCCAGCGAGCTTGCCGGCGTCGCCATCCACCGGAACGATGAGCAGCGGCTTGCCTGTGGCTGCCGCTTCCACGGCCATGTTTGCGCTGTCGGCCGTGACGAGGATGACGTCAGCCGTTCCCAGCATGGCGAAGTAGGGGTTGGGGCCTTCGCCGTCATACCATAGGCGCGTGAAGGGGCGCAGCTCGCGCGTGAACACGGCGCGCGCTTCCGCCGACGTACGCCGCGACAGCGTCACCATCAGGCTGCCTTCCAGCGCGGACAATTCGCGGCTGATGCGGCGCGCGGTTTCCGGCGTGATGTCCTGTCGCTTGCTCTTGCCGCCGATCAGCACCGCGATCGCTGGCGGCGGTACGGTGGAGATATCCTCGGTAAAGTCGCGCGCTTCCTTGGCGATGCGCTCGGGCGTCACACGGTGACAGGAGCCGACGATGCTCATCGCGTTGGGCGCTTCGACGTCGTCATGCGCCGGCGGGACCACGAGATCGAATTCGCGCGGATTGATGCGCGGGTCCTGGAGCTGCACCACCATGGTGCGCGCCTGCGACCACAAACGAACACCCATCGAGAAGGGCAGCGATGCGCGCCCGCACCCGATCCAGACGTCCGGCCACGGCGGATCGAGCAGGTCGGAGCCGGTGGTCAGCGCCTGCCGCGGCGCAGGGATAAATCCGGGCGGCAGCCATGACCATGGCGTGCGAAGCTGTACGCGCTTGGTGACGATGTCCGCAGGCGTGCGGCGCGCGATTGCTTCGGCGAGGCCCAGCGCCTGATTTTCGATGCCGGCGCGACCGTCCGTCACCGTCCAGATGCGGAGCGTCTTCGCAGGCTGGAATCCGACCGTCTGCATGCGCTCAGCCGCAGCCACGAGCGACAGGCGTAAAGGGGGAGGACAACGGGTCGGACATTGACGCAATGTGGTGCGCGAGCCCCCCGGCCCGCAAGGCGCCTCCCCGGATTTCCGGTCACGCCTGCGCCGTCACTTCCACTTGAGCTTCAGGATCTCGTAGGACTTCGCGCCGCCGGGGGCTGCGACCTCGACGACATCGCCGACTTCCTTGCCGATCATCGCGCGCGCGATCGGCGAGGAGATCGAAATCTTGCCGGCGCGCACGTCGGCCTCGTCCTCGCCGACGATCTTGTAGTTGGCCTTGTCACCGGAATCCTCGTCGAGCACGGTCACGGTGGCGCCGAACTTCACGGTGTCGCCGCTGAGGCGCGAGACGTCGATGACCTGCGCGCGCGCGAGCTTGTCCTCAAGCTCCGCCAGGCGGCCCTCGATGAAGCTCTGACGCTCCTTGGCGGCATGGTATTCAGCGTTTTCCGAAAGATCGCCGTGCTGGCGCGCTTCCGAAATCGCCTGGATCACGGAGGGCCGCTCAACGCTCTTCAGCCGCTTGAGTTCGGCGTCAATGGCGGCGTGGCCCTCGGCGGTCATTGGCACTTTGTCCATGTATCTGGAACTTCCGTTCTGCTGTGAACCTCGAAAATCGGGGCGAAAGTCAGCCACGCCGCCGGGCGGTCGTCAAGCGTAGCTCTGCAAGGAGCGGACTTCGAGGTCACCGTCCTTGAGCCGCTTGATGGCCTGGATGGTCGCCTTCGCGCCGGCGATGGTGGTGTAGTAGGGGATGTCCTGCTGGAGCGCGGTCCGGCGGATCGAAAAACTGTCCCGGTACGACTGCGCGCCCTCGGTGGTGTTGAAGACCAGCTGCACGGTGCTGTTTTTCATGGCGTCCACGACGTGCGGGCGGCCCTCGGCGACCTTGTTGATACGCTCCACGGCCACGCCGGCCTTGGCCAGGAATGTCGCCGTGCCGTCGCTGGCGAGGATCGAAAAACCGAGTGCGATCAGGTCGTTGGCGGCCTCCACCATCGCGGCCTTGTCGCTGTCCTTGACCGAGATGAACACCACGCCCGTGGTCGGCAGCGTATCGCCGGCGGCGATCTGCGCTTTCGCGAACGCCGACTGGAAATCGACATCGATGCCCATGACCTCGCCGGTGGAGCGCATTTCCGGTCCGAGAATCGGATCGACGCCGGGAAAGCGCGCGAACGGGAACACCGCTTCCTTCACCGCCACATGGTTGTTCTTGCGCTTCGGGCGCTTGATCGACGACAGCGCTTTGCCCGCCATCACCTGCGCGGCGATGCCCGCGACCGGCGCGCCGGTTGCCTTCGCGACGAACGGCACCGTGCGCGATGCACGCGGGTTGGCTTCGAGGACGTAGATGTCGCCGTCCTTGATCGCGAACTGG
>JAWXBS010000228.1:0-3935 GCA_034440275.1 Alphaproteobacteria bacterium | reverse complement strand
TGTCCGGATGGACCGGAAACGGCGCCGGATCGAAGCGCTGTGGAGAAAGGTCCTCCGCCGCCATGGCGAAGAGACGCTTCGGCTCACTCGCGCGGGCCCAGCGGGCGACGGCGGCGGCCGCCGCCGCATCTCCACGCACCTGACGGATCGCGCGCCAGCCTTCGCCCAGCGCATCCGCCGCGCCGGCCGCGCCTAGGTGGCGGGCGATGGCGTGCGTGCGCAGCGCGCGGGGCAGCCGCTCGATCGCGTGCACGAGGTCGACGGTGATCTCCTGCGTATGCAGCAGCACCGCCGCTCCGCCTTCGTCGGCGAAGAGCTCGTAGAGGCGCAGATAGTCCTCGCTCGTCCACGCCGCCTCGCCGATGCGCGCGAGCGCCTTCAGGAAGCCCTGCGGCGGATGGCCGAGATAGCGGCGCGCGACATCGTCGGCGCGCACGCCCTCAAGCGCCGCACGCATGGTGTCGCGGTTTTCGAAGAGACCGAGCGCGAGCACAAAGTGCGCGAGGTGCCGACGTTGCGCCGGCATCTGGAGATAGGCGCCGTGCGGCGCAGGCCAATGGTCCGCGACGCGCACGGCATGCTCGCCCGCAATGAAGCGGAGCGTGGACGTGGGTTCAGCGGGACGCACCTTGGGCGCCAGCTGCGCCATGAGCTTCATGGCGGCCTCCTTCAATGACAGCGTGCGCGCGCGTCCGCGAACGGACGCGACGCCTCACGCGCGGCGAAAACGATGCGCCGTCGAGGGAGTCAGAGACTGGTGGTACGCTCCGGACATGGGCCCGCACGCATCCAGCCATGACGCCCTGACGGCGCTAGCTTTGGGTTGGATGCGTGGTCTTGCATTACGGCCTTGTCTTTCTACGGAACGAGACGTGCTGATACGGGAACTGCGTCAAAACGTCAATAAACAGGGCCGTTTTCAATTGGGGTCTTTTCGAGACCGCAGCAGCAGCCACTGCCCCGCCAGCACGAAGGCGACGCCGCCGAACGCAAACGGGCCCCAGTGCTTGCCCTCGAACAGCGTGGAAATGAGCATGGCGAGCGGCGGCGTGAGAGCAGAGATGTAGGACGCCACCGCGTAGCCGCGCCGCCGCGCGAGACCGTAGTAAAGCACGAAGGTGACGACCGATCCGATGACGGAGAGATAGAGAAGCGACAGCATGTACGGCGCACGCAGGTCGATCCGCCACTCCACGCCGCGCACCAATCCCACGATCACAAGCGCGGCGACTCCATAGACCATGGCCCATGCCGTCGAGGCCGCGATGGGCGCGCCGATGGCCTGCCCGCGTCGCGCATAGACGTTGCCGATCGCCGAACCGGCCACGCCGACGAAGACGAGCGCAATGCCGTACCAGGTGCTGGCGTCGAAGGATGACCCGGAGATTTCTCCCCACGACAGGATGGCGATGCCGCAGATGCCGAGCACCGCGGCGATCCAGGCGCCGACGCGTGCGCGATCGCCGAATACGACGCGAAACAGCACGAGGTTCACGAACGTCAGCGATGCAAACAGAACTGCGACCACCGCCGAACTCACGCGCGCCTCCGCCCAATAGACGAACACGTAATTGATCGCGAACGTGGATATGCCGAGGCCGAGCGCCTCCAGATTCTGGCTGCGCGTGAGCCACAAGGGTTCGCGCCGCAGCAGGCACCACGCAAACAGCAGCGCCGCTGCGAGGAGGAAGCGCCAGACCACCGACACCACGGGATCGACGACGCCCAGCTGGTGCGTGATCGCGTACCAGGTGCTGCCCCACGCAAGCGTGCACACGACGATCGCGCCGAGATCGGCGTAGGTGGCGGTAGGTCTGCTCATGATGGAATGGGGTGACGCATAGCGAATGCCCGCCGCACCGCAAGCGCGCGCCTTGCACCGATGGATGAAATTCGGTATTTGCTAACTTGCCATGGACCTGGATACGATCCGCACACGCTTGAAGGCCAATGGCCGCACGCAGGCCGAGCTCGCCGCGCATCTCGGGATCGGCGCCGGGCATCTGTCTGACCTGCTCAACGGCAAGCTGCACATGCGGCTCGCAATGTTCCGCCGGATCGAAGCGTTTTTGACCCTTCACGAAGCGCCCGGCGTTCGGGAACAGGCGGCATCTTTTGAGGGGCGCCCGAAACCAAAGCTGAGCGCAGAAGAGCGGGACCGGATCATCCGGGAAATCGGCGAACTCGGCGCCGTGCTGCGGGACACAAAGCCGGTGAGCGATCTCACCGACGATGAAATTCTTGGCTACGACACACTTCCCGGATGATCGTCGATACATCCGTGATTGTCGCTGTCGCGCAGCAGGAACCTGATTGGCTCGACCTTGTGCAACAGATCGCAACCGCGAAAGCCGCCGCGCTACCTGCGACGGCGCTTGTCGAAGCCACATTGGTCATTGAGGGCCGGTACGGCGCGACGGGCCAAGTGATACTCGACGGCGTCTTGGACCGCCTCTTCCAACTTGGTCTAGCAGTGGTCCATTTCGATGCCACTCAAGCGGACCTCGCCCGCGAAGCGTTCCGCACGTACGGCAAGGGCCGTCATCCCGCAGCGTTGAACTTCGGCGACTGTCTCGTGTACGCAACCGCCAAGGCGCTCGATGCGCCGTTGTTGTTCAAGGGCGAAGATTTCGGCCAGACCGATATCGCGCGGGCTTGAAACCAGAAAGACAGCCAGAGGGAAGAGAAACATGCGCGACTTCGACGGCAAGGTGCTTCTGGTCACGGGCTCGGCGACGGGCCTCGGCGCCTCGATGGCCATCAAGGCCGCAGAGCGCGGCGCGAAGGCGGTGGTGCTGAACTGCACCAAGAGCCTCAAGGAAGCCGAAGCCACCGCCGATCTCGTCCGCAGCGCGGGCGCTGACGTCTCCATTGCGCAGGGCGACGTGTCCGATGACGCGGCGTGCGTGCAGATCGCCGACGCCGCGAAGAAGTGGGGCCGCATCGACGCGCTGGTGAACAACGCCGGCGCCACCAAGCACGTCCCCAACCACGCCGACCTCGCGGGGCTGAAGAGCGAGGATTTCCTCTGGCTTTACAGCGTCAACGTCGTCGGCCCCTTCCAGATGGTGCGCGCGTGCCGGCCGCTGCTGGAGGCCGCCGACCGGCCGAGCGTACTGATGGTGTCCTCCATCGCCGGGGTGACGGGCATCGGCTCGTCGGTGGCGTATGCGGCCACGAAGGGTGCGCTGAACACGATGACGCTGTCGCTCGCGCGGGCGCTGGCGCCGAAGATCCGCGTCAACGCGCTCTGCCCCGGCTTCATCGACACCCGCTGGTTCACCGACGCTTTCGGCGACGACACGACCGCCCGCATCCGCGAGAACGTGATCAACACGACGCCGCTCAAGGTCGCCTCCGGCCCCGACGACATCGCCGACGCAGGACTGTTCATCTCGGACGCCGCCCGGCACGTCACCGGGGAAACCCTGATGGTCGACGCCGGCATGCATCTGGGATTCGCCCCGCTGGCCGCCCGCTGACCTAGCGATACGGCGCCCAAGATCGAGGCGAAGCCGCCCTATTGCAGTGCAACATGAGCCCACTGCAGCCGGATCGGTCGGTTTTGCCGCGTTAACGTCGACGCAATCACGTCCACGCACTCTCATGCCCTTCGTTGTCGCCCCCAAGGGGGCTTGAGTCGCGGCGAAGGCTGCGGCGGGGATCGCGGGAGAAGTGTGCATGAAACTATTCAAGAAGATGTTCGGGGCGGCGTTGCTGGCGACTTCCGCCCTCGTGGCGACGTCGGGCGTGGCCAGCGCGGAGACGGAGACAACGTTCTCCGGCAACGTCGCGCTGACGTCGGACTACGTGTTCCGCGGCATCAGCCAGAGCGACAGCGACATCGCCATCCAGGGCGGCTTCGACGTCAGCCACGGCATGCTTTACGCGGGCGCGTGGGGGTCGAGCATCGATTTCGGCCTCGACGGCACCAC
>JAWXBS010000227.1:0-10741 GCA_034440275.1 Alphaproteobacteria bacterium | reverse complement strand
GCTCGCGCATGACGTTCCGCGTCGACCGCGAGACATGCACCGTGAGACCGCACGGCATGCTCGGCTATCGACGCCGTCGTCTCCGCTTGCTGCGCGCCTACACACGCGGCGTCCGCTTGCGCACGGTTCGCGACATGCGCAATGCGCTGCGCGATTTCGACAGGACCGTGATCCGCGCGATCGCGCGCCTGCCGAAGAAAGGCGGCGTGCCCGGCGCCATCGTCACCGTGCTCGCGGTGATGATTGCACTGTGCACTGCCGCACGCGCACCTGCCGCAGAAGCTGCAGATACGTCATGACTATTGAAACCGGACCGCCGGCGCCCCGCCGGCAAACCCATGGCGAAAGCCACGCGAGATTCCTCGGAGTCTGGCGGCGCCTCTGCATGCCGGCGAGGGCGCCGGCGGTCCGACATGAGTACCGGCTCCACACACTTCATTGCCTCCGCCCCTCCCGCGCCCCATAACGTGGTCAACGAAAAGGAAATCGCCATGCTGAAGATCCATCACGGAAAGCACACGCGCTCGCTGCGCGTGGTCTGGATCGCCGAGGAACTCGGCGTCACCTACGAAAGCCATCACGTGCCGTTCGATCCGGCGACGCTCCGGTCCGACGCCTTCCTCACGATCTCGCCGTTCGGCGCGCTGCCCGCGATCGAGGACGGCGGCGTGCGCATGGTGGAGTCCGGCGCCATCTGCCAGTACCTCACCGAGAAGTACGGCAAGCACCCGTTCCGCCGCGAGCTCGGCGATCCCGATTACCCCACCTATCTGCAATGGCTGCACGCCGGCGAAGCGACGCTGACGCCGCCGCTCGGCAACATCGCGCAGCACACGAGCATCCGCCCCGAAGCGAAACGCATTCCGCAGGTGGCCGCGGAATCCGTCGAGACGTTCAACGAACGCCTGCACGTGCTCGATCGTCATCTCGCTGGAAAACACTATCTGCTCGGCGCCGACATGTGCGCCGCCGACGTGATGGTCGGCTATGCGCTGCACCTCGCATCGCTCTTCCGCCTGATGGACGATGCGCCGATGCACGCGAAGGACTACTGGAAACGCCTGCAGGCGCGACCCGCCTATCAGCGCGCGATCGCGAAGTAGCTACGGAACGAGGACGAGCGACCCCGTCGTCTTCCGCGCCTCAAGGTCACGATGCGCCTTCGCGGCATCCGCCAGCGCATGGCGCGTCGGGGCTGCGATCTTCACGACGCCCCTCGCGATGACGTCGAACAGATCGTCCGCCGTTTCCTGCAGCAGCTCGGGCGTGCGCGTGTAGGTGAAGAGCGTCGGCCGCGTGAAGAAGAGCGAGCCCTTTTGCGCAAGGATGCCCGGATCGAAGGCAGGCGCGGCGCCCGACGCATTGCCGAAGCTCACGAACATGCCGAGCGGACGCAAGCTATCGAGCGACGCCTGGAACGTGTCCTTGCCGACGCTGTCGTAGGAAACGTGGGCGCCCTCGCCGTTCGTGATTTCCCGCACGCGCTTGACGATGTCTTCCTTCGACCTGTCGATCACATGCGCGGCGCCCAGGGCCTTCGCGATCTCGCCCTTCGCCGCCGAACCCACGACCGCGATCACCACCGCGCCGGTGTGCGCCGCCCACTGCACCGCGATCTGGCCGACGCCGCCGGCGGCTGCATGCACGATCGCGAATTCGCCCGCTTTCAAAGGATAAGTGCGCTTCAACAGATAGCGCGCCGTCATCCCCTTCAGCATCGAAGCCGCCGCGATGTCGTCGCTGACGCCGTCGGGAATCTTCACCGCCCGCGCCGCAGGCACCGCGTGCAGCTCCGCATAGGCGCCGATCGGCCCCGAGCAGAAGCCCGCGCGATCACCGACCTTGAAGCGCGTCACATCTGCGCCGACTTCGACGACTTCTCCGGCGCCTTCAAGGCCAAGTCCACTTGGCAGCGGGATCGGATAGAGCCCCGTGCGGTGATAGGTGTCGATGAAGTTCACGCCGATCGCGCGTTGACGGATCACGATCTCGCCGGGCCCCGCCTGGGGCGTCGCGACGTCCGTGATGCGGATCACATCCGCGCCGCCCGTCTCGGAAATGCGCACAGCCTTCATGACGCTGGAACCAGCATCGGACGCGCAGAGAGACACGCGTTCGCCGGCACCCCCGGCCCGTCCGCATCGTCGAGCGCGCGCATCGCTTCGAGCGGACGCCCCGATGAAATCATCTGGATCCCCGTGTCGGCGAATGCGGCGTAGCCTTGGTCGCCTTCGCGCGCGAAACGGTTGTCCCAGCTCGTCGGGGCATCGCCGAGCGTGCCGAAGATCACTTCGATCTTCTTTTGCGCAAGCTGCACGTTGAGTTCGGAGTTCGGTTCCGATGTGCCTGTCCACGCAAGCACGCGTCTCATGTCAAAGCGCATGCTGGAAAGACCCTCAAGCGCGGGGATCGACTCCGCAGGTACCGACAGCATGAGATCGGGCGCAAGACGATGCGCGGCGATCGCGGCCTCTGTGGAATAGACGATCACGATCACGCGCTGCGAAGCGCCCGCCGCACGTACGGCCGCGATGACTTCCGCGATCGGCGTCGAACGCTTTACGTCAAGCTGCAGGATCGCGCGGCCCTTCGCCCAGTCGAGCGCCTGACGCAATGTCGGCGGTCGTGTCGCGGTCGGCTTGCCCGTGTCGTCTTCAAGACGCAGCGTTGCAAACTGCGCCGCTGTGACATTCGCGACCGGCCCCATGCCGTTCGTCGTGCGATCGAGCGTGTCGTCGTGCATCAGCACGAGCACGCCATCCCTCGTCCGCTGCACGTCGATCTCGAGCGCTACCGGCGACGGCGCGCCTCCAACCGTGCGCTCGAACGTCACGATTGCGTTCTCGAACGGCGCATCCCCGCCCCGGTGCGCGGCGACGATGGTGAGCGAGCGTTCGCGCAGACAATCGTAGAAGGCGCCAATGTCCTTCGGCGTGCGATCCTGCACATCGCTGGGAACGGTAATGGTCTCGCACGCCGCCAGCGCCAGCGCCGAGAGCGCGATCGGAAGATGCTTCAGCATCGACGCCTCAGGACAGGTGCTGTTTGAAGAACGCCACGGTGCGCGCGTCCGCGAGCTCCGCCGCGTGTGCATCGTAGTGCGCGCCGCCGACGCGGGTGAACGCGTGATCCTGTTCGGCATAAGTGTGGAGCGTGACGAGCGGATTGTCCTTCAGGCAAGCGTTGATCGCGTCCTGCGCGTCCTTCGGCACGAACTGGTCCTTGCCGGCGATGTGCAGCATGAGCGGCTTTTTCAGCGCCTTCGCGTCATCGAGCTTCGTCTCGATCGACACGCCGTAATAGCCGACCGAGGCGTCCGCGCTGGTGTGGCAGGCGGTCATGTACGCAAGGTAGCCTCCGAGGCAGTAGCCGACCGCGCCGACCTTCGTCGCGCCTTCCTTGCTGCGGGCGTGATCGATGGTGCTGGTGATGTCGGCGAGACCTTTCACGCCGTCGAAGCGCTTCATGTAGTCGAAGGCCTTGGCCCACTCGCCTTCGGTCTTGTCGGTGAGCTGGATGCCCGGCTCGAGCCGCCAGAAGAGGTCGGGCGCGATGGCGAGGAACCCTTCGCGCGCCAGCCAGTCTGCCTTGCCGCGGACGCCCTCGTTCACGCCGAAGATCTCCTGGATCACGACGACCGTCCCCTTGGGGGTTCCGGCCGGTTCCGAAACATAGGCCTTGAACGACCCGGCCTCGGCGGGGATCTCGATCCAGCGTGACGTCATGCGATGGGTTCTCCGAAACGGCGGCGGAGGCTTACGGGAAAGGGCCCTGAGGGTCTATGTTCGCCACAGACTGATTTGGTCCCTTCCGCACGAGGTCTCGCGATGAAGATGACGATGAATGTAGAGTGCACGCCGGAAGAGGCCAGACGGTTCGTCGGCCTGCCGGACGTGACGCCGCTCAACGAGATGCTCGTTCGCGAGATGACCAGCCGCGCCGAGGAGAACATGAAGATGATGTCTCCCGACACGATGATGAAGTCCTGGATGAGCTTCGGCGGCCAGGCGCAGGACTCCTTCATGAAGCTGATGACCGCCGCCGCGAGCGGCTCCACCCGCAGCGAATGAATTCGGTAAAATGACCTTGGGGGCGACGATCTTCGCCCTGGCCTCCGGGCCCGGGCGCGCGGGCGTCGCCGTCCTTCGGATTTCTGGCCCCGAAGCTGGCCCCGTCGTCGAGGCGCTTACCGCCAAGGCACTGCCCGAACCGCGTCGCGCCGCCCGTCGCCGCTTTCTCGACGCCGCCGGCGAGATCATCGACGACGGCCTCCTGCTGTGGTTTCCGGCGCCCGCCAGCTTCACCGGCGAAGACGTCGCCGAGCTTCAGGTCCACGGCGGGACCGCCATCGTCGCCGCGCTCGCCGAGACGCTCTCCGCTCTCGGCCTCCGCCACGCTAGCCCCGGCGACTTCACGCGGCGCGCCTTCGAGAACGGCAAGCTCGATCTCACCGCCGCGGAAGCCATCGCCGATCTCGTGGACGCCGAGACCGAGGGCCAGCGCCGCCAGGCGCTCCGCCAGATGCAGGGCGAACTCGCTGCGCTCTATGACGGCTGGCGCGCGGCGCTTCTTGGGATACTCGCGCTGATCGAAGCGGAGATCGACTTCCCGGACGAGGACCTGCCGGACGCGCTCGCAGCGCAGGCCGCGCCGGAGATCGCCGCCCTGGCCGCCGCCATGAACGCGCACCTCGCCGATCATGGTCGCGGCGAGCGCGTGCGCGACGGCTACCGCATCGCCATCCTCGGCGCGCCGAACGCGGGAAAGTCGAGCCTCCTCAACGCACTGGCGCGCCGCGAGGCGGCGATTGTCTCCGCAACACCCGGCACGACGCGTGACATCGTGGAGGTGCGCCTCGTGCTCGCCGGCTTTCCCGTCTGGATTGCCGACACAGCGGGACTGCGTGAGGCGGCGGACGCGATCGAGAGCGAGGGCGTGCGCCGTGCGTTGGCGCGCGCCGATGAAGCCGACCTCCGCCTCGCACTTGTCGAGGGCGCCGCCACCGAACTTCCTCAGGGCCTTGAGGAACGCCTGACGGCGCGCGACGTTCTGATCATCTCCAAGAGCGATCTCGATACGGATCCGGCGCAGCGAGCCGTTGCAAGCGTCAGAGCCGCGCCGCTTTACATCTCAACAAAAACGGGGGCTGGCGTCGACGATCTCCTCGCGCAGATTTCGGCGCGCGTAGTTGCCGACCTCACACAATCCGAAGCGCCGGTGCTCACGCGGTTGCGCCACCGCGAAGCCGTCACGGACGCGCGCGACAATCTGCAGCGTGCGCAGCACGCATTCAGTACCGGCGGAGCAGAATTCGTTGCCGAGGATGTGCGCCTCGCGGCGCGCGCGCTCGGGCGTCTCACTGGCCGCATCGATGTGGAAGACGTGCTCGGCGAGATATTTTCAAGCTTTTGCATCGGAAAGTAGAGCGCGGAGCACGTTCCACGCGAAACATGTTGAGGCCCGTTAAGCCCGGTAATCGTGGAAGTTTTCGATAACCTGTTTCGCGTGGAACTAGGCGGCGCGCGACGCTTCGTAATCGAGCAGCCGCTTGCGATCCTTATCGAAGCGCAGCGCCGCAATCAGGAAGCACGGGATCGCCAGCGCCGCTGCGATGTTCATCACGACCATCATGTCCGTGATCGGCCGCGTGCTGCCCGATGCGGCGAACCACTCGACCATGTAGCCGCCGAGTGTGATCGAGACGCCCAGGCCGACGACGTTCAGCAGCATGATGAACATGGCTACCGCCGTCGCACGGATGCGATCGGGCACCAGCTCCTGGATCGTGGAGAAGGCCGGGCCATACATCGCGCCAAGCTGAAAGATGCCGGCGGCTATGCCGATCCAGAAAAGCGGACCGTCGGTCGTGCTGAAGCGATACCAGATGCCCGTCGGCAGGAGGACCAGCAGCATCCACACGAGGAGCATCGGACGACCCTGCCCGGTCTTTTTCAGCCACCAGTCGCCGAGCGCGCCGCCGAGAATATTTCCAGCCACGCCCACGGTGGCGAACAGGAACGCGACCTTCATGAAGAGCGGCCCGGTATCGAGGTTTAGCTCTTCCTTCCACCACAGCGTATCGAACTGCGCCGCGCCGACGGCGAAGTGGATCGCGACGCCGCCGAGCATCGTCAGCAGCAGCGCCGGCGAGCGCAGCACACAGCGCCAGAGATCCGGCAGGATGTGGATCATCGCCTTGATAGACGCAGCGGACTCGGCCGAGCTCCGCTTGGGGCGTGTCTCCTTCATCGTCACAAGAACAAGCGCCAGCAAGACGCCGACGCCGCCAAGCAGGAAGAAACAATTGCGCCAGCCGATCACGGGGCCGAGCGTGCTTGCGACGAGATACGCGAGGCCAGCGCCGAGCGGCACTCCGGCGTAGTAGATGCCGGACGCCAGCCCGAGCTTCGCGGACGGAAACCGATCGGCGATCATCGAGAGGGCGGTCGGCGACAGCGTCGACTCGCCGACACCGATGAAGATGCGCGGGATCGCGAGGCCCACAAATCCTTTCGCGGCGCCTGAGGCCGCCGTCAGCGCGCTCCACAACGCAAGACCCATCGCGGCGAAGCGCGGACGATGCGTGGTGTCGGCGATCATGCCCATGAACGGGCTGAGGATGCCGTAGAGCAGCACGAACAGGATGCCGCTGAGCAGACCGAACTGTGACTTGCTGAGCGAGAGATCGGCGACGATTTCGTTGGCGAAGGTCGGTAGCAGCTGGCGATCGAGAATGTTCATGACGTTGAGCACGACCATGAAGCCGAGGAACCCGTAAGCTCCGGTCTTCACCGTCGTGGGTGCTGACGACGACTGCGTCAGCGGCGCGTTTGCACCGGCCATGTTCGCTCCCTTGCACGCGGTCTGACGCCGCTGAGCGCGAAGCGTTGCACGCCGGGCGGGATTGTCCAAGGCCGCCGAAAGGATTGCGAAACGTGTTTCGCGTGGAACGCCGGCGTTGACGGGAGATCACGTTGCTTCATCATCTCGCGGGGCTCTTCAGCGAGGACAACGCGATGCGATCGATCGTCAAAGCACTGGGCGCAGTCGCTGCGCTTTTCGTGTTCGTAGCGCCCGCATGGGCTGGCCCGGACCTCACGGCGGAGATCAGCGGCCGATCGGACCACATCGGGGGCGACATCTACTTTCCAGCCGCTTCTGTCCTGCTTGAGTTCAGGGTGAAGAATATCGGCGACGCGGCGGCGCCAGGCGCTCTACTCGGGAAAAAGCGCGGCTACTCGGTGGATGTGGTGCTGTCGCGGGATCCTGCTGTCCGTGCGGGT
Source organism: Alphaproteobacteria bacterium (assembly GCA_034440275.1). Lineage (GTDB taxonomy): Bacteria > Pseudomonadota > Alphaproteobacteria > Caulobacterales > Aquidulcibacteraceae > VFBF01. The sequence goes on along the minus strand of JAWXBS010000227.1, from coordinate 3,458 downwards.
CTTGCCAGATACCGCGCGACATTCGCTGATGACGTGCTGCTGCGCGACGGGCACTTCAGCGATACCCGTGATCTCGCGGCCGGCGCGGAGCAAGCCTGGACAGGGCCGTCACGGATGATGGGATCGCCACCGCGACCCTATACGTACCTCAGCTTTCCGCTGCCGACGGGCCTGTCTCCGGGCACGTACTATGTCTGCGTGAATGTCGATCCGGCGAACCGGGTCGTCGAGAGTAACGAGCGCAACAACGCGCCGTGCCATCCGATCCAGATACGCTCCTACGAATTCCCGAAGGCGCGGAAAGCGCCGTAGAAGCGCCTGTAAGACTTCGACAATCTGTTTCGCGTGGAACGCGGTCCAGGCGGCGAGAGCGGCTGCGTATCGACGGCAATCGCGTTCTCGGGTATGAGGAGCATCTCCCGAAACCAGCGCGGATTTTCTCGTGGCCAACGGCCCGACATACGACGTCATTGTCATCGGCGGCGGCCATGCAGGCTGTGATGCGGCCGCTGCTTCGGCGCGCTTGGGCGCGCGCACGCTTCTGCTGACTCACCGCATCGAGACGATCGGCGAAATGTCGTGCAACCCAGCCATCGGCGGGCTCGGCAAGGGGCACCTCGTGCGCGAGATCGATGCGCTCGACGGAGTGATGGCCCGCGTCGCCGACGCCGCCGGGATCCAGTTCCGGATGCTGAACCGTTCGAAGGGGCCGGCAGTACGCGGGCCGCGCGCGCAGTCGGACCGCAAGCTCTATCGGCAGGCCATGCAGGCGGCGCTCGCGGCAATCCCGGGGCTGACGATCCTGGAGGATGCGGTAGAGGATCTGGTCGTGGCGGACGGCAGGGTCGCTGGCGTCGCGGGTGCTTCCGGCCAGACCTATGCTGCGCCCCGTGTCGTCCTGACCACAGGCACGTTTCTGAAGGGCGTCATCCATCTGGGCGCCGAACGCACGCCCGCGGGCCGGTGGGGCGACAAGCCGGCCGTCGGTCTGTCCGACCGCCTCTACGCCCTTGGCTTCAACATGGGCCGGCTCAAGACCGGCACCCCAGCGCGCCTGGACGGGACGACTATCGACTGGGCGAGCCTCGAAATGCAGGCCGGGGACGATGAACCATCGCCGTTCTCCTTCCTGACCGACCGGATCACGACGCCACAGATTTCCTGCGGCATCACGTGGACGACGGCGGAAACCCACCGGATCATCGCGGAAAGTCTCGATCAGTCGGCCGTTTACTCGGGGGCCATTTCCGGGCGCGGACCGCGCTACTGCCCGTCGATAGAGGACAAAGTCGTTCGCTTCGCGGACAAGTCCGCCCACCAGATCTTCCTGGAGCCCGAGGGGTTGGACGACAACACCGTCTATCCGAACGGGATCTCGACCTCGCTGCCGCCCGCCGTTCAGGAGAGTTTTCTGCGGACAATCCCCGGTTTGGCGAAAGTTCACGTGAAACGTTGGGCCTACGCCATCGAGTACGACTACGTGGACCCGCGCGAATTGCTGCCGACGCTGGAGACCAAACGGCTCCCGGGCCTCTATCTGGCGGGCCAGATCAATGGAACCACCGGCTACGAGGAGGCGGCGGCGCAGGGACTGATGGCCGGGCTCAACGCCGCGCTCGCCGCTGGCGGGGGCGGGCCGTTCGAGATCACACGGGCCGAGGGCTACATCGGCGTCATGATCGACGACCTGGTCACCAAGGGCGTGACCGAGCCGTACCGCATGTTCACGAGCCGCGCCGAATACCGGCTCGCCCTTCGCGCCGACAATGCCGACCAGCGGCTGACCCCCAAGGGGCTGGCGCTAGGGTGCGTCCGCCGGGAGCGCGCACACAGCTTCGGCGCCAAGGTGGCGGGGCTGGACGCGGCCCGGAGGCTGGCCCGGAACCTGACGCTCACGCCCAAGGAGGCCGCCGACCGGGGGCTCAAGGTCAACCAGGACGGCCAGCGCCGGACGGCCTTCCAGCTGCTGAGCTATCCGACGATCAGTCTCGGCGATCTCGCCGGGATATGGCCTGAGCTGGGCGCCTTCGCGCCTGCCGTTCGCGAGCAGATCGAGATCGACGCGCTCTACGCCGGCTATCTGGATCGCCAGGAAGCGGACGTCATCGCTTTCCGCCGCGACGAGAACCTGCGCCTCCCGGCGGACCTCGACTATGCCGCCGTCGGCGGGCTTTCAGCGGAAGTGCGACAGAAGTTCGCCGCCGCCCGGCCCGTCACGCTCGGCCAGGCGGGCCGGATCGAGGGGGTGACCCCCGGCGCGCTCACGGCGCTTTTGGCGCATGTGAAGAAGCGCGGCTGATCCGTGACCGAGGGAACCGTTTTCGGCTTCGCGTACGCTTATCTGGGGAATCCCCGAGGATGAGCGCAATGCAGAAATACGGCCCCAAGGACCTGATGGAGGACCTCGCGGTTCCACGGGAAACCTGTGAACGGTTGGAAAGACATCGCGCGCTGCTGGCGCGCTGGTCTTCGAAGATCAATCTGATCGGCCCCCGGGAACTCGACGCCTATTGGGGCCGGCACGCGCTCGATTGCGGCCAGCTCATGCACCATGCGCCGGAAGCGCTCCGCTGGATCGATATCGGCTCCGGGGCCGGCTTTCCGGGCATTGTCATCGGCTGCCTGCTGGCGGGCCGGGAGGGCGCCCAGGTCGATCTGGTCGAGACCAATCCCAAGAAAGCAGCCTTTCTACGGGAGGCTGTGCGGGAGACAGGGGCTGCCTGCCGGGTGCTCAACGAGTCGATCGACGACCTCGCAGACGTTGCCGAACGCTACGATGTGGTCACAGCGCGCGCCTTCGCGCCCTTGCCGCGAATCATCAGTTCTGCGAAGCCGATTCTTGATGGCGGCGCCATCGGACTTTTCCTCAAGGGCGCAGAGTTTCGCGCCGAGCTTGCGGCCGCCGCCGATGAAGGATGGACCCTCACAGTCGAGGCGCTCGCAAGTCTGAGCGACCCCGATGGGCGAATCCTTCGGATCGAAGGAGCAGAGCGTGTCGGGAAAGACGACAAGGCTTAGTCCTTTTGGGCTGAGAACTTTTGCACTCGCCAACCAGAAGGGTGGCGTGGGCAAGACGACGACGGCGATCAACCTCGGCACGGCGCTCGCCGCCGCCGGCAAGAAGGTCCTGATTTTCGACGTCGATCCGCAGGGCAACGCCGCGACCGGCCTCGACATCCGTCCCGAAGATCGCGCGCATTCAAGCTACGATGTGCTCGTCGGCGCGTGTTCGTTCGACGAGGCGGTGATGCCGACGCTCGTGCCGAACCTGTTCATCATCGCCGGCTCGCAGGACCTCTCCGGTCTCGAGACTGAACTGATGCAACAGGAGCGTCCGCAGTATCGCATGCGCGACGCGCTGGCGGCGGCGAAGATCGTCGGGGGCTACGACTATCTCCTCATCGATTGCCCGCCGTCATTGAACATTCTGACGGTCAATGCGCTCACCGCATCCGATG
>JAWXBS010000226.1:0-11681 GCA_034440275.1 Alphaproteobacteria bacterium | reverse complement strand
GCGCTGTTCTGGGCCTTCCTGATCTTCTTCCTGAACTACATTCCCACCGTGGGCTCGATGATCGCGGTCGTGCTGCCGACGCTCGCGGCGGCGGTGGCGTACCCGACGGCGGGGCCGGTGATCGCGGTCGCGGCGGGCGTGGGGACGTGGCAGTTCGTGATCGGCAACTTCATCCAGCCGCGCTTCACCGGGGATTCCCTCAACCTCTCGGCGGTGGTCGTCCTGCTGGCGTTGGCGCTGTGGGGATCGCTGTGGGGCATCGCCGGCGCGTTCCTCGCGGTGCCGCTCACGGTCATGCTGATGGTCATGCTCGCCCAGATTGACGACGCGCGGTGGATCGCGGTGCTGCTGTCGGCGGACGGGAAGCCGAAAATTTTTCAGAAGCGGATCCCCGACATCGCCATCAGCCAGACAGACTGAAGATGGCCCAAAACGGGCGCGAGCTGAGGTGTGTGGTTAATAAAATCGCGGCAATTTCAACAGTTTGGCGAGGGTGACCAAAACTTAGTGTCCTACTATGCCATTCGGTCTTGCGCGGCTCGATTTCCAGCAGTAACACCGATTCAGCCGATCCGTGGTGTGGGGGGTTCGAAGGCTTTAAAGCCATCAGTCGCCGCACCATTGTGAGGTCAGGACGCCGCAAGGCTGCCGACCAAAATTAGCGCGTGCGTGGGGCGGCCTCGGCCGGAGCGTACGGGCTTCCGAAAACAGGCCTCCGCGTGCGTCCCCCACCCAGCCTGCGAGCGAGGCCTGCCAGACGCCCGTCAGCATTATGTCCCCGCTGGCGGGCGTCGCCTTATCTGCCCTCTCGATTTCCGTAGGTCTGCGACGCCCTTCGCGCCGTGAATACTGGCGTTTTGTCTGGTTCCGGTCAAACACCGGTCTGTCGAGCGGAACGCGAGCGTCATGGTGCGTGGGCGAGCACATGCGCCGCCCATCTCGCACGCGCAACAATCGCCTCATCAACGCGCCATCCGCGCATGACAGGCCCCCGCGACCGGGGGCCTGACGACAGTTGCGCCTTTCGCCTGTCAGGCTAGGTTCCGCGCCAATCCTTCCGCGGCGAGTCCCCGGTTGCCGGGCGGACCCCTGAACGACTCCTGGAGCCATCTAAATGGACACCGGCGCCCACGCCCCGTTCGCCAAGACTGTCGAAGACTTTCTGAATCAGGCGCGCACCGGCGACTGGCCGGCCTTCGGCGGAAACGGCGCGCTCGAAGCCGACGCGCAGTCCTTCCTCGGCCAGATCCACGAGGACGCCGACCCCGATGATCTGCGCGGCGTCGAACCCGCCGATCTGCTGGCGCTCGCGCACGAGGTCTGGTCGCTGGCGAAGTCGCGCAAGGGGGATTCCCGTCTCGTTCGCGTGCGCCGCGCGCTGGGCGCGGGCGGTCGCGATTTGCACCGCGATGTCATCGAGGTCGTCGGGCCCGACACGCAGTTTCTCGTCGATTCCATCATGTCGGAGATCACAGCGCAGGGTTCGCATGCGCTCGCGCTTTTCCATCCGATCGTGAAGACCACCGCAGGCGGCAAGCTCTCCGTGATCCAGGTGCATCTGGAGCCGATGTCGCCGGCGCGCGCGCAAGCGCTCGAACACGGCGTGCGCCAGACGCTCGACGACGTCGACGCCGCCAACGCGGATTTTCCCGCCATGAAGACGCGCATGCACGCCTGCGCGGAGGAACTTCGCAAGGCCGCGACTAACGCCAGCGCCGAGGAGCGCGCCGAAGGCGTGGCCTTCCTTGAATGGCTGGCGGCGGACAATTTCACCTTCCTCGGCGTGCGCGACTACCAGTTCGCGCGCGACCAGAAGGGCGTCTTCATTCCCGAAGAACCCATCGTGCTGGAAGAAACCGGTCTCGGCCTCCTGCGCGACCCCGAGCGCTTCGTGCTGCGACGCGGCTCCGAGCCGTCGATGATCACGCCGGAAATCCAGCGCTTCCTTCAGGAGCCGACGCCGCTGGTGGTGTCGAAGTCCAACCTGATGAGCCGCGTGCATCGCCGCGTCTATGCCGACTATGTCGGCATGAAGCGCTACGACGCGAAGGGCGAGGTGATCGGCGAGACGCGCTTTGTCGGCCTTTTCACGGCGGAAGCCTACGACAGCGCCACGCGCGATGTGCCGCTGCTGCGCCTCAAGACGCGCCGCGTGTTCGAACGCGCGGCGAAGGATCCCGCGAGCCACAACGGCAAGACGCTGCACAACATCGTGGAGAACTATCCGCGCGACGAACTCTTCCAGATTTCCGAAGACGAGTTGCTCTCCACGTCGCTGGCGATCCTGCACCTTTTCGACCGCCCGCGCGCGAAGGTCTTCGCCCGACGCGACCGCTTCGACCGCTTCGTGTCCGTGATGGCCTTCGTGCCGAAGGAACGCTTCAACTCCACCGTGCGCGAAGCCATCGGCCTGGCGCTTGCACGCGCCTATGGCGGTCGCGTCTCGGCCTACTATCCGTTGTACGGCGATGCGCCCCTCGCGCGCATTCACTTCATCATCGGCGGCCTGACGCGTGGACGAGCCGATCCCGATCCGGTGGCGCTCGATGTGGAAGTCGCGGCGCTCACGCGCACCTGGGAAGACGCCTACGAGGCGTCGAGCGCTGAAAGCGCCGTTCCCGACGATATAGCCGACGCCTTCGCCCGTGCGTTCACGCTCGGCTACAAGGAACGCTTCGATCCCATCGAGGGCCTCATCGACGTGCGCGAAATCGCCAAGTTCGCGCCGGGCGAAACCGTGCGCGTGCGCGCCTTCGCTGCGCGCGACGGCCGCGCCGGCAAGATCTGCTGCAAGGTCTATGCGAAAGACGCCCCGGTGCATCTCTCCGCCGGCTTACCCGTGCTGGAGAACATGGGGCTCTTCGTTGAAAACGAGCTGACCTTTCCCGTGCGCCCGACCACGGGCGCGGTGCTCTATATCCACGACATCGAGATGCGGTCGAAGGACGGCAAGCCGATCGATTTTGCCGCGGTGGAAAGCTCTTTCGAGCAGGCGTTCGCCGCGATCTGGACGGGGCGAGCGGAGAACGACGGCTTCAATGCGCTCATTCTCAAGCTCGGCATGTCGTGGCGCGAGGCGGCCCTCATCCGCGCGCTCGCACGCTATCGCCAGCAGTCGGGTCTCGATCCCTCGCCGGCGGTGCAGGAACAGGCGCTCTGCGATCACCCGGAAATCGTGCGTCTGGTCCTCGGTCTTTTCCGCGTACGATTCAGCCCCGAGCTGCTGGAGCCGGTGAACGAACGCGATGTCTGGGCCAAACAGATCGAAGCGCAGATCGACAAGGCGCTGGAAGCGGTCGTGAGTCTCGATGCAGACCGCGTGCTGCGGCGCATCGCGCGGCTCGTGTCGAACATCCTTCGCACGAATTTCTATCAGAAGGGCGACGACGGCGACGTGAAGCCGTATATGAGCTTCAAGATCGCGAGCGCCGATCTGGAAGATCTGCCGGCGCCCAAGCCCTACCGCGAAATCTGGGTGTCTTCGCCGGACGTGGAGGGCGTGCATCTGCGCTTCGGCCCCGTCGCGCGTGGCGGGCTGCGCTGGTCGGATCGTCGTGACGACTTCCGCACCGAAGTGCTCGATCTCGTGAAGGCGCAGCAGGTGAAGAACGCCATCATCGTGCCCGTCGGCGCGAAGGGCGGCTTCTTCCCGAAGAAGCTGCCGCTGCGCAGCGATCCGAACTGGGCGCAGGTGGGGCAGGACGCGTACAAGACGTTCCTGCGCGGCCTGCTCGACATCACCGACAACATCATCGCCGACAAGGTGAAACCGCCTGTGGACGTCATCCGCTGGGACGGGGATGATCCGTATCTCGTCGTCGCCGCCGACAAGGGCACCGCCACCTTCTCCGACATCGCCAACGGCATTTCCGCCGAATACGGCCACTGGCTGGGCGATGCTTTCGCCTCGGGCGGCTCGGTCGGCTACGACCACAAGGGCATGGGCATCACTGCCAAGGGCGCGTGGGTCGCGGTCCAGCGGCATTTCCGCGAAATCGGCAAGGACATCCAGAAGCAGGATTTCACCGTCATCGGCGTGGGCGACATGTCGGGCGACGTGTTCGGCAACGGCATGCTCTTGTCGCCGCACATCAAGCTCATCGCCGCGTTCGATCACCGCGACATCTTCCTCGATCCTGCGCCGGATCCGGCGAAGAGCTTCGCCGAACGCCGGCGCCTCTTCGACCTGCCGCGCTCGAGCTGGAAGGATTACGACGCCACGCTTCTCTCCAAGGGCGGCGGTATCTACAGCCGCAGCGAGAAGTCCATTCCGCTGACCGAGGAAGTGCGCGCGCTCACCGGCTTCACGCGCGACCGCGCGACACCCACGGAACTGATGAATGCGCTGCTGAAGGCGCCGTGCGAGCTGCTCTGGTTCGGCGGCATCGGCGCCTACATCAAGGCCGCCCATGAAAGCAATGCCGACGTCGGCGACAAGGCCAACGACGCAATCCGGGTGGATGGTCGTGATCTGCGCGCCGCCGTGATCGGGGAGGGCGCCAATCTCGGCGTCACGCAGGCCGGCCGCATCGAGTTCGCGCGCCAGGGAAATCAAGGTCGGGGTGGACGCATCAACACGGACGCCGTCGACAACTCCGCCGGCGTCGACACGTCCGACCACGAGGTCAACATCAAGATACTGCTCGCCGAAGCAGAGCGGCAAGGCGCCATGACGCCGAAGGAGCGGGTGCCTCTGCTCGAAGCCATGACCGACGACGTCGGCCGCCTCGTCCTCGACGACAACTACGACCAGACGCGTGCGCTCACGCTCGCGCAAGCGAGCGCCGTCAGCGATCTCGACAGCGCCGAACGCTTCATGGAGCGCCTGGAAAAGGCGGGCAAGCTCTCGCGCGCCGTGGAAGGCCTGCCGAGCACCGAGGAAATCCGCATCCTGCGTGAGCAGAAACTCGGCCTCACGCGACCCGAACTCGCGAAACTCCTCGCCTACGCCAAGATCGACGCGTTCGACGCGATCGTGGCGTCCGAGTTGCCCGATGACGCGCATTTCGAAGCCGCCCTCGTGGCGTACTTTCCGCCGCAGGTGGCGAAGTACAAACCCGCCATGCTGCGCCACCGTCTGCGCCGTGAAATCGTAGCTACGGGTCTCGCCGACGATCTCGTGAACATGGGCGGGCCGACCTTCGTCGATCGTGTGCGTGAAACCGCGCGCGCGGATACGCCCGCCATTGCGCGCGCTTTCGAAACCGCACGTCGCGTGTTCCGCTTTGAAGATCTCAGCGCGCGCATCGACGCCCTCGACAACAAGGCGCCCGCCGCCACGCAGGCGGTGCTCTATCAGGAGATGGGCCGTGCCGTGACGCGGGCGACGATCTACCTGCTGCGGCGCGGACGCGGCGGCGATCTCGGCGCAGCCATCGACGCCTACCAGGGCGCGGTCGATGCCCAACGCGCGGCGATCTGGGAGCAGATGACCGAGCAGGAGCGTCAGCGCGCGGACGCACGCGCCGAGCGCTTCACGCAGGACGGCGCGCCCGCAGATCTCGCACGCGATGCCGCGGCATTGCCGCCGCTAGTGGCTGCGCTTGACGTGGCTGATATCGCCGAACGCAGCGCCTGGCTCGTGCCCGCCGCCGCGACGGTGTTTCGCCAGGTCGGCGCGGCGTTCGGCATCGATCGCCTGCGCGGCGCGGCGATGAACTTTGCGCTGGAACAGCACTGGGATCGCCTCGCGCTGCGGCGCACGCTCGAAGAACTCTACGAAGACCAGCGCATGCTCGCCGAAGCGGTGATCCGCCACGCCGGCGCTGCGCCCAAGGCGGACGATGCAGCCGCGCCGGCCCTCGCCGTCCGCGCGTGGATGACGGCTAATGAAGCGCGCGTGTCGGGCGTACTCGCCACCATGAGCGAACTCGAAGCCACCGGCGCCTGGACATTCGCCAAGACCATCCTCGCGGCGGCGGAAATCCGCGGTCTCTCCAGTGTCGCGCCGGAGCCGGCGACGTGATCGCGCGCCTCCTGGCGGCGGCGCTGTTTGCGACGTTCGGCGTCGCGCACGCCCAGACGCAGATGTCGGACCCCGACTTCCGCCCCGCGATCACGCGCCCGGCGTTCGCGTCTAACGGCCCGGTCGTCGCGCTGGACGAAGCGCACGCCAATTTCCACACCGCGTCAGGCCGCTACAAACCCTTCGTCGATCTTGTGCGCGCGGATGGTTTCACCGTGCGCGAGAGCAAGGCGAAGTTCGACGCCACGAACCTGCGCGACGTGAAAATCCTCGTCATCGCCAATGCGACGGCGCAGGACGGCGCCGCTTTCACGGACGCCGAAGCTGACGCTGTGCGCGACTGGGTGCGCGCCGGCGGCGCGTTGCTGCTCGTCGCCGATCACGCACCGTTCGGCGCTGCTGCGGAAAGTCTCGCAGCGCGGTTCGGCGTGGGCATGGGCAAGGGGTGGGTGTTCCAGCGCGCAGACAACGCCGCCGGCATGACGACACAGATCGACTATGCCCGCGCGAGCGGGGCGCTGGCGGATCATCCGATCACGCGCGGCCGCAGCGCCGACGAAATCGTCTCGCTCATTCGCGCCTTCACCGGACAGTCCCTGAAGGCGCCGGCGGACGCCGTCGTGCTGATGCGTCTCGGCGACAGCGCGCGCGAGGCGCCGGACAACACGTCGCTCAATGTCGCGGCGCGCGCGATCGCTGACAAGGACGAGCTGGCGCTCAGTCAGTTTCCCTCTGTCGCAGGACGCGCGCAGGGACTGGCGATGCGCTTCGGGCGCGGTCGTGTGGTGGTGCTGGGCGAGGCGGGCATGTTGTCGGCGCAGGTCGTGCGGTTTCCGGCCGGCGATGCGCGGCCTGACATCCGCATGGGCATGAACGTCGCCGGCTACGACAACCAGAAATTCGCGACCAATGTCATGCGCTGGCTGGCCGGCGTTCTCGATTGATACCCGCTCAGTGAACGTCCGGCAGGCGGGAAAACAGCGCCACAAGCTGGCCGAAGCGATGCAGGCCGGTCTTGGCGAGAATGCTCTTCACGACCTGACGGACCGATGACGTCTGCAGCCCCAGCGCTGCCGCGATAACGGCAGGCTCGTCGCCGGCGGCGATGCGCTGGGCGATTTCGATTTCACGCGGGGAAAGGCCGAACAGCGCCTTCAGCGGCGCCGCGCGCGGCGTCGGATGATGTGCGAAATCGCTGAGGCGCAACACGATCTGCGAACCCGGAAGCACGTCGAGCGGCGGCGCGCGCAGGCGCAGCGGCGTGACCAGCAATGGCGTTTTTTCGGAACGGGGGATGAAGAACTCTTCCGGCGCCGGCGCTTGCAAATTGACGGCGCCTTCAGCCCCATACCTGGCGCAGAGTGCGATCGTCTGGAGCTTGTCGTTGGCGGCGGCGTCGTTCGAGAAGAGCCGCGACTCGCGCACGCAGAGCGCATCGTCATCGAAGATCGCCGCCGCACGCGGCGAGACGCGGGACACCAGGCCCATGTGATCGATGACCACATAGGGTCGGTCGCGCGTGTCCAGCGCATCGCAGGCGCCCTGCGCATGCGCGTGACTGACGGCGTTGAGGAGGGCGAGGCAACGGGTGATGCGAGGCGCCGCGCGGGTCAGCAGATCCTTGTCCGCTGGATCGAACGGGCCCTGCGCGCGGCTGCGGGCGATGGCCATGCCCCAGCGCTCGTCGTCGAGATCGAACACCCATCCCGCGCCCCACAGAATGTCGAACGCAGCGAGGTAGTCCTGGAAGAAGGGGCTGGTCTCGATGAGATGCGCGGACAGGAAGTCCTGCGCGAAGAGCACGATGTCGGTCGGCAGCGCGCGCACGCGCGCGGTCAGGACGTCGGAGGACTTCCAGTTCTGCTGCTGGTAGATGCGCTGCACTTCCGGCGCGACCGTGCCGCCGAGGATGCCGGGCCGTCCCTCTACGAGGCTGAACATCAGCGCGGTCGAGCCGCCGGCGAGCGCCGCCAGCCCATCGAACGCCCCCGTCGGGGTCAAGCGCCCGATGGCGGCGTCCTCGAACTGCGCGATGAGCGCGTCTGGGGAGGCGAGCAGCGCCGACACACCTTCCTCAAAAGTTTTGTGATGCTACCAAATGGTAGTGGTTTCGGTCAAATCCTGAGCTAGTGTCCTGATCGTGGTTGGGATGCGCGCGGAGGCTGGTCGTTTGGACAGGGACAGTCCGGGCGGCCAGTTGGCGCACACCGTGCGTTTACAACCACTTACCGGTTACGGCGGAGCCGCTCGGTTGCACCCATGATCGGGCGCTGTTACGCGCGGATAATGGCCCAGGTGTTGATCGCCCCATCGATTCTCTCGGCGGATTTCGCGCGCCTCGGCGAAGAGGTGCGCGCCATAGACGCCGCCGGCGCCGATCTGGTGCATGTGGACGTTATGGACGGCCATTTCGTACCCAACATCACCATCGGACCCATGGTCGTGAAGGCCCTGAAGCCGCACACGACCAAGCCGCTCGACGTCCATCTGATGATCACGCCGGTCGATCCGTTCGTGGAAGCCTATGTGGACGCGGGCGCGGCGATCATCACGTTCCACCCGGAGGCCGGCCCGCATCCGCACCGCACGATCCAGGCGATCAGGAAAGCCGGCGCGAAGGCGGGTATGTCGCTCAATCCCGGCACGCCGATCGCCGCGATCGAGGCGCTGCTCGAGGATCTCGATCTCGTGCTTGTCATGTCGGTCAATCCTGGTTTCGGCGGGCAGAAGTTCATCGACAGCCAGCTCCGCAAGATCGAAGCGCTGCGCCGGCGCATCGATGCGACGGGCAAGGACATCATTCTCGAAGTCGACGGCGGCGTGACGGCCGCCAACGCCGCGCAGGTGATCGGCGCCGGTGCGACGGCGCTCGTCGCGGGGACGGCGGTGTTCGGCGACGGGCCTGAACGATATGCGGCCAACATCGCACGGCTGCGGGGCGCATAGCGTGAGCGCCCCGGACTAGATGGCCGGCTCCATCCTTCCGCCGCGCGCATGGCGCGGGCTTCTGTCCGCCGCCTCGGAAGAGTGGCGCGCGACGCCGTTCTACAAGCTCATGCTGCGCGGCGCGGACCCTGAAGGGATCACGCAATGGGGGCGCGATCCGCGCCTCGGCGATTTCGCGCGCGGCATGGACATTGTGCGCGGCCAGTGGCGCATCGCCAGCGAGAAACTGCTCGGCATGCACGCCATGCCATGGAGCGCGCCGCCGCCGTCGCTGCACTTCGCGGCGCGGCTGCACAGCTTTTCGTGGCTCGTGGATGTGGCGAGCGTCGGCGTCAGCGGGCAGGAAGCGGGCGCGGCGCTGATCGAGTCCTGGGTCGAGGGGTTCGGCAAGGATTTCCACGCGGCCGCGTGGGCGCCGGAACTTGTCGCGGAACGTCTGTTCGCATGGCTCTGCCATGGGCGTCACGTGTTCGAGCAGGGCGATCCCGCGCGGCGCGGCGATCTCCTGCAGTCTCTGGCGCGGCAGGCGCGGCACCTGCAGCTGGCAGTGAAGGATCTGCGCGAACCATTGTCGCGCGTGAAGGCGGGCGCTGCGCTCGTGCTGGCGGGCGTCAGCGGGATTCCCGAAGGCGAACGCCTGCGCGAGGAAGGCGAGGAGACGCTGGAAGAAGCGTGCGCGTCGCAGTTTCTCTCCGACGGCGGTCACGCCTCGCGTTCGCCGCTCGCGCTGTTCGAAGCGTTCTGCGATCTGATCGCCGCCGACGATGCGCTGGTGCGCGCGGGCGTGGAGACGCCGCAGCTCATCCGCGAAGCGCTGCCGCGCATGGCGACGATGCTGCGCTTCTTCCGCATGAGCGACGGCAAGCTTGCGTGCTTCAACGGCGGCGCGGAAGGCTCAAGCGACGCGATCACCGCAGCGCTCCGCGAAGCAGCGGGCGGGCGCGATTTCAACTATGCGACTCAATCGGGCTACCAGCGCCTCGTGGCGGGCGACGTCACGGTGCTGATGGATGTGGGCGGCGCGCCGCCGCCGGCCTACGGGGAACGCGCACATGCGGGCGCACTTGCGTTTGAGTTTTCGTGCGGACCGGACCGGCTGATCGTCAATGTCGGCGGCGGTCTTGAGCTGCTGCCGGACTGGCGTGCGGCGGGTCGCGCGACCAACGGCCATTCCACGCTCGTCATCGACGACGCGCTGTCAGCGACCTTCTCGCAGCGGCGTGCGGGTCGTGGAGCCGCGCACCCGATCGGTCCTGTCGTCGGCCAGCGGCGCTCGGAGGAAGACGACGGTGTGCTCGTGGATTCCCACCACGACGGCTATCGCGCCTCCTTCGGCTATCTGCATCGCCGCCGCATTTTCCTCGCGTCGGACGGCAAGCATATGTGGGGGCAGGATGCAGCCGCGCCTCCGCTCGGCGGCGCGCGTGCGGGGCTGAAGCCGGTGAAGTTCGCCGTGCGCTTTCACCTGCACCCCACCGTGCGCGCGGAACGGACCGACGTGCACCAGATGACGATCACCCCGCAGAACGGCCCTGCGTGGAATTTCGTCACCGACGCGCGCAAGATGGACATCGAGGGTTCGATCCATCTTTCCGGCGCCCACGGGCCGCAGCGATCCAAGCAGATCGTGCTGTACGGCGAGACCAATCCCGGCGCGCCCGAGGACAAGAGCCCCAACCTCGTGAAGTGGAAACTGTCGCGGGTGGCGTGAAGACCCGTTTCGGGCCGGGCTTCCGCTGCGTTGATTGAGGGCGCAAGGTCGTCGCGGACAGCGGAGGACGGACGATGGCGTTGGGTGAAGGTCTGTTCGGCAACGACTTGCAGGACACGCTGACGATCGGCATTTCCGGCGTCGCGCTCGTGGCGGCGGTGGCCGCGAACATCTCCAACTCGATGACGAAGAAGAGCGATGACCGGCGCGCGGCGCGCGCGCGGGTGAACGATCTGTGCGTGCGCATCGCCGAACTCAACACGACGATCCAGGTCTATCGCGTGGAGCAGGTGGGGGCCGAGGGGCTCAACATCTACAACACCAAGGTCAATTCTCTGGTCCGGCAGGTGGTGGCGCTTGCGACTCTGGCGCGCGACATCCTTGCGGAGTCGGCGATCAAGGCGGCGGCGATCGAATACGCGCTGCTGGCCGACGCCATCGCCATGAGCGGCGATCCCAGCGCCGCACAGTTGTGGGAGAAGGCCATATCTTCGGCGCGCACGGCGCACGACCGTGTCGATCTCCTGCAGCGCTTCGCCGACTATCTCTTCACGGCGGGCAATCCGGTCGCGGGCGAAGCAGCCTATGGCGACGCGCAAAAGGCCATGGGCGTGGACGCGAGTGCGTTCATGACCGGTCGCAACGCGCAGCTTCTGGCGACCTCACATGCCAACGCCGGCGATGCCGAGGCGGCGCGACGCCAGTTCGACGAAGCGCAGCGGCTCTACGAGGCCATGCCCGCCTCGCCGTCGCGCGCCTACGCGCTGAACACGCTCACGGAAGTCCGCAAGCGCGCGCTGAACGACGCGGCGAGCGCGAACCTGGCCTAGAGCCTGGAAGGGATGGTGCGGCGGCAGGCGGTTTTCACTCCGCCATCGCGCCGTGCTACCGGTTCGGCCATCGATTCCCGAGGCCTCCCATGACCACCGACATCGTGCCCGTGCGCCGGGCGCTCCTATCCGTTTCCGACAAGGCGGGCCTTGTCGAGCAGGCCCGCGCGCTGGCGCAGGCGGGCGTCGATCTCGTCTCCACCGGCGGCACGAAGGCCGCGATCGCGGC
>JAWXBS010000225.1:0-15796 GCA_034440275.1 Alphaproteobacteria bacterium | reverse complement strand
TCCGCGCCGGCTGGCTGGCGATCGTCCTGCCGTGTCTGATGCTCAACTATTTTGGGCAGGGCGCCATGGTGCTCGCTCATCCTGAGACGATCGAAAACCCCTTCTTCCTGATGACGCCGGAATGGGCGCGCCTGCCGTTCGTGCTGCTGGCGACCGCCGCCACCATCATCGCCTGCCAGGCGGTTATTTCCGGCGCCTTCTCGTTGACCCAGCAGGCGATCCAGCTGGGCCTCCTGCCGCGCATGGAAATCCGGCGCACCAGCGAGACGCAGTACGGGCAGGTCTACATGCCGCAGGTCAACTGGCTGTTGCTGGCTGGCGTGCTGGTCCTGGCGCTCGGGTTTGGGACGTCGAGTGCGCTTGCTGCGGCCTACGGTATCGCCATCACCGGTGTGATGATGATGTCGAGCGTCATGGCCTTCATCGTCTGCTGGCGGATGTGGAAGTGGCACCCCGCGCTCGCGGCGCTCACGGTGCTGCCGTTCTTCATGCTCGAAAGCGTCTTCATGGCGTCCAACATGACGAAGTTCGTGGAGGGCGGTTTCGTGCCGGTGCTGCTGGCGCTGGGTCTCGTCATTATCATCTGGACCTGGGTGCGCGGCACGCGGCTCCTCGCCGAGCAAACCCGCCGCGATGAGCCGCTGGGCAAGTTGTTCGAAACGCTCTCGCATCATCCGCCGCACCGGGTGCGCGGGACGGCGATCTTCCTTACGGGAGATCCAGACGTCGCGCCCGCCGCGTTGATGCACAATCTCAAGCACAACCAGGTGCTGCACGAGCAGATCATCGTGCTGACCGTGAAGACGCTGCAGCAGCCGCGCGCGCCGGACACGGAACGCCTGAAAATCGAGGAATTCATGCCCGACGTGAAGCGCGTGACGCTCACCTTCGGATTTATGGAGACGCCGAACGTCGTGAAGGCGCTCACGGCATCGCGGAAGCAGGGCCTGAAGTTCGACATCATGAAGACGTCGTTCTTCCTCTCGCGCCGCACCGTGATCCCGTCCGAAAAGAGCGGCATGCCGCTCTGGCAGGATCACCTCTTCATCTTCCTCGCCCGCAACGCCACCAACGCCACGGACTTCTTCCACATCCCCAGCGGACGTGCGGTGGAGCTGGGCAATCAGGTGATGGTGTGATCGGCGGCGTGTTCGCCAGATGGTTTCATCCGGGGCGTTGGCCCCGCGGCGTACTGGCGTGGCTGGCGGCGGCCATGACGGCGGCGCTGCTCGGCGCCACGCTGACCATTGTCTATCTGATGGCGCGCGAAGCGATCGTCTCTCCGCCGTTTCCGGCGTCGGAGTGGTGGTTGTTCGTGAACATGTGGCGCCCGCTCGTGATCGCTGGGGCTATCCTCGTGCCGCTGTTCGGCGCGCTGCCGGCTTTGGCGGCGGTGACGCTCATCAGACGCACGACCTGGCCGCGACCAGCGGCTGACATCATTGGCGGCGCGGCATCCGCGCTTGCTTCGCTGGGATTGGTCATAGTGACGGCGCGCTTGCTCAACACGCTGGGGAACAGCTGATGGACCTTGGCCCTCTCTTTGGTCTCCTGCTCATTCCGGCGCTCGTCGGGGCTGTGGCGGGACTGGTCTACTGGCTTGCGGCAGGCCGACCCCGAAGCCCGTCCGGCAAGTCGTAGCGTCCGCGCGCGCAGTGCGCTAAGTCCGCGCCGACGAACGGAGCGTGCGTGATGGCGAAAGACGTGAAGAAGGTGGTGCTGGCCTATTCGGGCGGCCTCGACACCTCGATCATCCTGAAGTGGCTGCAGGAGACCTATGGCTGCGAGATCGTGACGTTCACCGCCGATCTCGGCCAGGGCGAGGAGCTTGGCCCCGCGCGCGAGAAGGCGATCCAGTTCGGCGTGAAGCCGGAAAATATCTTCATTGAGGACCTGCGCGAGGAGTTCGTGAAGGACTTCGTCTTCCCGATGTTCCGCGCCAACACGTTGTATGAAGGCCAGTATCTGCTCGGCACCTCGATCGCACGCCCTCTCATCGCCAAGCGTCAGATCGAGATCGCCAACATGGTCGGCGCGGACGCAGTGTGTCACGGCGCGACCGGCAAGGGCAACGACCAGGTCCGCTTTGAAGTCTCGTACTACGCGCTGAAGCCCGATGTGCGCGTGATCGCGCCGTGGCGCGAATGGGAGTTCCAGGGCCGCCCCGATCTCATCGCCTACGCCAAGAAGCACGGCATCCCGATCGCCACCGGCAAGGAGCAGGACGCGCCGTTCTCCATAGACGCCAACCTGCTGCACACGTCCTCGGAAGGCATGGTGCTGGAAGATCCCGACGTCGAAGTCCCCGACATCGTGAAGAAGCGCGCCGACCGCCGCACGATCACGCCCGAAGAGGCGCCGGACAAGGCGACCTATGTCACCGTGGGCTTCAAGGGCGGCGACGCTGTCTCCATCGACGGCAAGGAGATGTCGCCGGCAACGCTGCTCACCGAGCTCAATCGCATCGGCGGCGCCAATGGCGTCGGCGGCCTCGATCTCGTGGAGAACCGCTACGTCGGCATGAAGTCGCGCGGCTTCTACGAGACGCCGGGTGGCACGATCCTCTGGCACGCGCACCGCGCCATCGAATCCATCACGCTCGATCGCGGCGCCATGCACCTGAAGGACGAGCTGATGCCGCGCTATGCGAGCATCGTCTACAACGGCTTCTGGTGGACGCCGGAACGCAAGATGCTGCAGGCGGCTTTCGATGCGTCGCAGGAAAGCGTCAGCGGCGATGTGCGCCTGAAGATCTACAAAGGCGGCGTCTACGTCGCGGGTCGTTCTTCGCCGATGTCGCTCTACTCGAAGGCGCTCGTCGGCTTCGACGAGGCGGGCGGGTACAATCAGGCCGACGCCGAAGGCTTCATCAAGCTCAATGCGCTGCGTCTGCGGATCGCGGCGGAGCGGGATCGTCGTACCGGCCGGAACGAGTAGCGCATGTTGGGCACGGTCTGGTCGCGTCTGCGCGCGTTTGCGGGAGTCGCGCTCATCTTCTCCGTTGTTGGGCTTGTCGGGTGCGTCAGCGTCATGCTGCCGGCGGTGGACCCGAAGGCGACCGGCGCGTCCGCGACGCCGGAGGTGCTTGCGGTGTACGAGGGGCAGCCGCCGGCGACGACGCCTGCCGAATGGGAAGCACGCGCCCCGCTCATCCGCGAGGCGCTGCAGAAGAACGTCTACGGTCGGATGCCGCCGGCGCTGCCGCCGACCATCGAGGCGCGCACGCCGGTCCGTTCGGTGCTGGAGAAGGACGGCGCAGCGATCGAACAGTGGACGGTGGGGCTCGGCGACTACGGCAAGTTCAATCTCATCGTCATCACGAAGGCGGGCGATGCGCGTCCGCGACCCGTCATCGTGATGCAGAACTTCTGCGGCAATCGTCCCGCATTCCCAGATCGTCCGGAGTCCGTCGCGCTGCCGCTGACGCCGGTGATCGACGAATGCAACGCCGGTTATGCCGAGCCGATCCTCGAAACCATCTTCGGGCGCCACATCAACGAACCGCCGGTGGCGACCATCCTCGAACGCGGCTATGCGCTCGCCTTCTTCTATGCAGGCGACGTGGTGGCGGACGTGAAGGAACTCGCGCCGGCGCAGCTTGCGAAGTTCGCGGGCGATGCGCCGGAGGGCGAGCGGCCCGGCGCCGTCGCGGTATGGGCGTGGGTCTATTCCCGCGCGGTGGACGTGCTCGCCGCCGATCCGCGCATCGACGCGTCGCGCATCGCGGTGTGGGGCCATTCGCGCAACGGCAAGTCGGCGTTGCTGGCGGCGGCGTTCGACCCACGCATCGCAGCGGTCATTGCGCACCAGTCCGGCAAGGGCGGCGCGACGCTCACACGCAGCGACGGCGGCGAGACGGTGGCGCAGATCACTAACGCCTATCCGCACTGGTTCGCGAAGAACTATGCGGCGTTCGCCGGCCGCGAAGCCGAAATACCCGTCGAGCAGCACCAGCTCATCGCGCTGATTGCACCGCGCCCGGTACTGCTGGGCAACGCCAAACGGGACAAGTGGTCCGACCCGCCCGGCGCATTCCGTGCAGCTCAGGGAGCCGATGCGGTATACGAACTCCTGCAAGCGCAAGGGCTCGATCAGGCGTCGATGTCCGTGACAAACCTGGACGCCCGCCTTGGCTGGTTCATGCGCGGCGGCCTGCACGGTGTGACGAGTGTCGACTGGCGCAACTTCCTGACCTTTCTCGACAACCATTTCGAGTCGGCGCCGGAGCCGACAGCGCAGTAGCCGCCGCTTTGCGGGACTCGGGGGCCGCCGCTATGGAGCAGGCCATGAAGTTCTATTTTCTCGGCATCGCTGGCGCAGGGGTCTCCGCGCTCGCTTCGATTCTCGTCAGCGAGGGCCATGAGGTCATGGGCTCGGATGAAGCGGCCTTTCCGCCGGTATCGACCTATCTCGACCGCATCGGCGTGAAGTATGCCACGTCCTTCAGCGCCGCCAACGTTCCCGCAGATGCGGACGTGGCGATCATCGGCACGAGCGCAAAGCTCCACGGCGCGGAAAACCCCGAGCTCACCGAGATCAGGCGGCGCGGTATCCCGCACTACACCTTTGCCGAATACCTCGGCATGCACACGAAGGGGCGGGAGAACATCGTCGTCGCAGGGAGCTTCGGTAAATCGACGCTGACCGCCATGCTCGCGCACATGCTGGTGACGGCGGGACGCCATCCGGGCTGGTTCATCGGCGCCATCCCGCTCGATCTCGATCGCACGGGCGAGGCGGGCGCCGATCCTCAGATGATCCTGGAGGGCGACGAGTACGTTGTGTCCATGGAGGACCTCCGGTCCAAGTTCGAACTCTACGATGTGCGCCACACGCTGCTCAGCTCCATCGTCCACGATCACGTCAACATGTTCCCGACGTTCGAGAGCTACGTGGCCCCTTTCCGCAAGCTCGTGGACGCGACGCCCGGCGTGCTCGTCTGTGCGCGCCAATATGAAACGGTGCGCGAGATCACCGCCGGGCTCGATGTCATCTGGTACGGACTCGGCGCGGGCGAGGGCTATAGCGCGGAAGACATCGTCATCGGTGAGATCACGACATTCACACTCACGACGCCGAAGGGCGAGCGCATTGCGCTCGAGACGCAACTCCTCGGCCATCACAACATCGAGAACATCGTCGGCGCGGCGGCCATGCTGCTGGAGCGCGGCCTCGTGACGGGCGTCGACCTTCAGCGCTCGGTTCCTAATTTTCGCGGGGTTGCACGCCGTCTCGACAAGAAGACCGTGCGCTCTCGCGTGCCCGCCTACGAGGGCTTCGGCTCGTCTTATGAAAAGGCGCGTTCGGCGATCGAGGCGATCCAGCTCCATTTCCCCACGCGTCCGCTGGTCGTGGTGTTCGAGCCGCACACTTTCAGCTGGCGCAACGCTGATGCCCTCGTCTGGTATGACACCGTCTTCGAAGGCGTGGCGCGCGTGCTCGTCCTGCCGCCGCCGACGCACGGCGCGGGCGCGCACCATCAGCTGAGCTTCGCCGAGATCATCGATCGCATTCTTGCGGCCGGCGTGGATGCCTCGCCGATGGCGAACGCCGACGCGGTGCTGGCAAATCTGGAGGTCTCGCTGCAAGGCGACGAGGTCGTGTTGCTGCTCTCGTCGGGCCCGCTCGACGGGCTTGTCGAACGCCTGCCACCGAAACTCGAGGAGCGCTTCGGACGTTTGGTCCGATAACGGCGAGCGGGCTTCGCCGCCGCGCGCCATAGTGGGGCGCCGGAGGATGAAGATGAGCGAACGCGACTACGTGCTGGGCACCAACGATGCTGAAGTGGCGCGACTGGGTCTCCAGCATCGCGTCTGGCGGCCCTATGCACTCGACGCCTGGCGACGCGCCGGTATCACCGAAGGCGATCGCGTCATCGATTTTGGCGCGGGTCCGGGGTTCGCGGCGCTTGATCTCGCGGAGATCGTCGGCGCGGCGGGAGAAGTGGTGGCGCTCGAACGGTCTGAACGGTTTCTTGGCGCCATGCGCGCGCAGGCCACGGCGCGCGGGCTCGATCACCTGAAAACCATCGAATGCGATCTGGCGAAGGACGCCCCGCCTGCGCTGAACGCGGATGCTGCGTGGGCGCGCTGGATATTCGCCTTCCTGCCGCACCCGGAAGAGGCTTTGAAGCGTCTGGCCTCGGCAGTGCGCCCGGGCGGCGTGATCGTGCTGCACGAGTATCTCGATTACTGTACCTGGCGACTCTCGCCCCGCTCGGCGCCGTTCGAACGGTTTGTCGCGGAGGTCATGGCGAGCTGGCGCGACACCGGCGGCGAGCCAAACGTGGGACTAGATCTGCCGCGCTGGATGGAAGAAGCGGGTCTTGTCATTGAACAGCAGCGCGCGATCGTGGAGGTCGTGCGTCCGCGCGACTTCATGTGGCGCTGGCCCGCGTCATTCACGCGGATCAATCTCGACCGTCTCGTCGAACTTGGCCGTTTCTCACGCGCCGAAGCGGAAGAGATAGCTGCGGATTTCGCACGGATCGAGAAGATGCCCGCCGCGCGCATGGTGACGCCTGTGGTGATGGAGCTCATCGGTCGCAAGTTGTAGCAATTTGCGACTTGTGCGGGCGATGTTGCGGATTTAGTCACGCGTCCATGAACCGCACGCTCCGACAGAGTTTCTGGCGACAATGATCAGCGGGGCGCAATCGCGCCCGCTTTGTGACGCCCGTTTTCTGTCCAGAACGTCCGCAGGTCTGCCGTGAATTTCCCCGTCGATACTCATCTCTTCGTGCTCTTTCTGGGCGTCATGATCGTCATGGCGATCACACCTGGCCCTGCCAATGTATTCGCGATTGCAACCGGCATACAGCGCGGCCCGCGCGCTGCGCTGGAAGGCGTCGTGGGCATGAATGCCGCGACACTCGTCTGGTTCGGCGCTGCGGCGCTCGGACTGGCCGCCCTCGTGCGTGCATACCCGCACGCGTTTCGCCTGCTCGCGATTGCCGGGGGGCTTTATGTCGCCTGGCTCGGCGCGAAGTCGCTGTGGGCGGGATTGTCGAGCGACGGCAAGGCGCTCTCGGTTCAGGCGCGCATGGGCGCGTCGGCGTTTCGCGACGGCTTCGCGGTGCAGATCGCCAATCCCAAGGCGATCCTGTTCTTCACGGCCGTGTTGCCGCCGTTTCTCGACCCCGCTCGACCGGCCGGGGCGCAGTTGGTGGCGTTCGCTGTGGCGACCATTGGCATGGATGTGGTGGCGATGTCGGGCTATGCGCTCGCGGGCGCATCGCTGTCGCGCGGCTTCGAGAGGGCGTCGTTCCGGCGCGGCTTTGCGATCGTCGTCGGCGTTCTGTTGCTGACCGCAGCCGCGCTCATCCTCACGCGCCACTAGTCAACGGTCAGAAGTTCAGCGCAGATCGCTTCGAGGCCGGCGCGGTCATCTTCGTCGAACGCCGCGAGGTCGGTGGAATCCACGTCAAGGACCGCCGCGAGCGCGCCGTTGCGATCGCGCACCGGCGTGACGATCTCGCTCTTGGAGCGGCTGTCGCAGGCGATATGGCCAGGGAAAGCGTCCACGTCGGGCACGATCAGCGTCTCACCGCTCGCCGCAACTGCGCCACAGACGCCTCTGCCAAAGGGAATGCGCAGGCATCCGAGCGTGCCCTGATACGGGCCGACGACGAGTTCACGCGGATTTGCAGCATCGACGACGTAGAATCCGCACCAGAAGAAGCGCGGCGCGAAGGCCTGCGCGAGCAGGCTGGCGGCGGTGGCGAAACGCGCTGTGCGGTTGGGCTCGCCCTCGATAACGGCGGCGATTTCCTTGCGCACGACGGCGTAGCGTTCGGACTTGTCTGAGGGCAGGTCCTTGAGGGCGGCTTCAGCCATGGTCCGGGTCTCTTGAGGTGGAAGTGCAGGAAGCGATGGTACTGCGGCTCAATTCGGGCAGGAAGGTTACGTCGTCCCGGTGGCGTGGGCGAGTGTCGGTCCGAGCTTTCGGACGAACATGCGGCGCATCAGCACGAAGGAGATCAGCGCCTGGGTGGTGGCCGACACCAGCGACAGCCACCAGATGTGTTCAAGCCGGAGATCCGCAGACTGTGCGAGCCAAATCGCCGGTACTGCAAATGTAACGATACGGCTCGCGCTCGCGATGAGCGAGGGGCGTGTATCGCCCAGAGCCTGGAACATGCCGCCGCAGGCGAAGTTGATGCCGATCGCAACGAAGTTCCAGGACACGACTTTCAGGTATCCGATCGCAACCCCAAGCGTGACCGCATCCGAGGCGAAGGGCGCCAGCATGAAGTCTGGCGCCAGCTGACACAGCAGTGTCAGGGCCGCCATGATTGCAGAACCGATGAGCGCAGCCTGACGAAACGTCAGGCGGACCCGGTCGAACGACTTTGCGCCAAAGTTCTGTCCAGCAATCGGCGCGGCGGCGAACGCCACGGCCATGGCCGGCAGGAAGATCGCTTGCATGATGCGCGCGCCAATGCCGAAGCCGGCCTGCGCGTGTGAACCGAAGTCGCGGATCACCACGTAGATGATGATGTTCGTAAGGAACATGATCAGGAATTCGAGCGCCGAAGGCAGGCCGATGTCGGTGATGCGTCGCCAGACCGAGAAATTCGGACGAAGACGTCTGAAGTCGATGCGTAGGAATTTCTGCACGCGCCCGAACATGACCACGAGCGCGATCATTGAAAGGAGCGAGGCGATCGAACTGGCGAGCCCAGCGCCGAACGGTCCCAGCGCGATTCCCGTCCCCATGCCGGAGATGAGAACTGGAGCAAGGATGGCGTTGATCAGCAGTGATCCCGTTTGCACGTACATCGTCGGCTGAACGACGCCGGTCGCTCGCAGCGCCGTCGTCAGTGCAATCGTCGGAAACATGAGCGCGAGCGCGGGCAAGTAGCCGTAGAGATACGCCGTTCCCGCTTGTGCCGTCGCCGCGTCCGCGCCGATGAGGCGCGCGACAGTGGGGGCGAGGGCATAGCCGGCGACGAGCGTTCCGACGCCAATCACGATGCCAAACGAAAGCGCCTGGTGCGATACGAGATCGGCGTCTGTCTGGTCCTTGCGGCCTGTGGCTTGGGCGATGAGCGCCATGGCGCCGACCGCGATGAGCTGGCTCGCCGTCATGGCGAGGAAGAAGACGTTTCCTGCTGAATTGACGCCGGCAACCGCGTCCGCACCCAGACGCGCAACGAACCAGAGATCGATGAGGAAGTAGAGCGTCTGGACGACCAGCCCGATGCCGATGAACGCGGCCATGCTCAGAAGGTGGCCGGTGATGGGGCCCTGGGTGAGATCGCGCATCGCTCGTCGTCCGTATCAGTCGCGGTTTGCCGGATCGAAGCTTGCGTGGCCCAAGCGAAGACTGGTGGGCCCGGTCGGATTTGAACCGACGACCAGACCGTTATGAGCGGCCGGCTCTAACCACTGAGCTACAGGCCCCACAGGTCTTCCCCCATGGTTCTTCCTTGGGGCGCTCTTGCTAACGGCGTCCGGCGCGCGGGTCTAGGGCGCGTCCGCGTGGTCAGTGCGTGGCGGGGACTTCGCCCGGGATCAGGCCGCGGCGGGCGAGGATCGCCTGCGCCTCGGCGCTGATGGCGGCGGGGCCGACGCCGTTGGAGCGTGCGCGGGAGCGTGCGGTCGCGAGTTCGATGAGCGCCTCGTTCCAGGCTTCCGGGAACGCCGCTTCGAGCGTTTCGCGGGCAAAGCGTGCGGCTGCAGGCGAGGCGCCGCCGGTGGAGGCGGTGAGCAGCAGTGCGCCGCGCTGCACGATGGCCGGCGTGTGGAAGTCGCAGAAGGGCAGCACGTCTTCGACGTTGACGAGGGTCTTTTCGGCGCGCGCGTCGGCGGCGATCTCGCCGGAGTCCGCTTCGCTCAGTCCCGCGACCCACACCACCTGCAGGGCATGGAGATCTTTGCGCGACGGCCGACGACGACGCAAACGCGCGCCGGCTTCCGTCGCGAGGTCCTCATCGGGTTGCTCGGAGAAAAGCAGCGGGTCTGCGCCCAGTTCGCGCAGCTGGCGGAAACGGCGGAGCGCGAGGGGGCCCTTGCCGATGACGGCGATGTCGGTCTGCGCGGGATCGAGGGTGATCGGAATCATGTCAGCTCGCGGCGGCTTGCGGTGCGGTGAGGGCGTTGAGGCGATGGTCGGCGGCGGCGCGGGCGAAGGCGTCGCCGATGAGCAGGAGTGCGGGGCCGTCTCCGGCGGCGTCGGCGAGTTGGTCGAGTTCAGCAAGGACTCCGCCCAGCGCCCGCCCGTTCCCGAGCGAAGCCGATTCAACAAGCACGGCCGGGCAGGACGGGGAAACGCCGCGCGCGATGAGCGCATCGCGCACGCGTGCGGCTTCGCGCTTGCCCATGTAGACGACGGCGCTGTCGGCGGCGGCGGCGGCGTTCGCCCACGTGTCGTCGCTGTCGAGGCCTTTGGCGACGGCCGGCGTCACGAACGCGACGGAGCGCGCGACCTTGCGGTGCGTGAGCGAGGCCATGATCTCGGCGGCGGCGGCGAAGCCCGCGCTCACGCCCGGCACGATCTCGACCGGCACGTTCGCGGCGCGGCACGCCTCGATCTCTTCCTGCGCGCGGCCGAACAGCATCGGATCTCCGCCCTTCAAGCGCACGACGATCTTGTGGCGCTGCGCGGAGCGCACCAGCAGGCGGTTGATGAAGCTCTGATCCGTGGACGGGCGATGGGCGCGCTTGCCGACATTCAGAAGGCGCGCACCAGCCGCCATCGCCAGTGTTTCGGGATCGACGAGCGCATCGTGCAGCACGATGTCGGCTGCCGCGAGCAGGCGCGCGGCGCGCAGCGTCAGGAGATCGGCGGCGCCTGGTCCTGCGCCTACGAGATAGACCCTGCCGCTCATGACGCCTTCTCCGCAGCCGCATTGGCCTCACCGCGACGGCGGAAGATCGGCGCGCGCCCGTCGGCGGCGTCCTGATAGACGTCGCCGTAGTCGGAGAAGGCCTTCAGCGCGTCGTCCACGTCCTGGCCGTCGCGCAGCTCAAAAGCGTCGAAGCCGCAACGCGCCATCTGGAAGAGCTGGTCGCGCGCCACGTCGCCGACGGCGCGCAGTTCGTGGGTGTAGCCGAGACGTTTGCGCAGAAGCGCTGCGCTCGAAAGCCCGCGACCGTCGCTGAATTTTGCGAAGTCGATGGCGATCAGGGTCACGTCGCCGAGTTTGCCGTCGAGCGTCAACGGATCATCCGTCGCCACCAGCACCGGCGGCAGCGCGCGGTCGCCGCCGAGCCAGTCCTTCAGCGGCGTGTAGCCCGCCGCGCGCCAGTCCTTCTCGACCTTTTCGCCCGCAGGCTTTTTCACATAGGTCGCGAGCCGCGCATCGCCGCGTCCGCCGTCGACTGCGACTGGCGCTGCCGTGGCTGTGCCAGCGGTCTTCGCTTCGCCCGCAGCGACATACGGCTTGCGCGCCGCATCGAGTTTCAGAAGCACGCTCATGCGGCGGCCTTTTCGGGATAGGCGGCCAGCTTGAAGCGTTCGACGCCGAGGCGTTCGGCAGTGTCGATAAAGCGTTCGCCTTCGCGCCGTTCCGCCAGATAGAGATCGACGAGGCGTGCGATCAGGGCGGGGATTTCCTCGGACTTCACCGCCTTGCCGAGAATTTCCCCGATCGCGACATTCGCGTCCGAGCGACCGCCCACGAGCACCTGGAACCATTCCTCGCCGTGCTTGTCGACGCCGATGACGCCGATATGGCCGACATGGTGATGCCCGCACGCATTGATGCAGCCGGAGATCTTGATGGCGAGTTCGCCGATCTCTTCCTGCCGCGCTTCCAGTTCGTTCTGGATGGCCAGCGACAGCGGGATCGACTTCGCGTTGGCGAGCGAACAGAAGTCGCCGCCGGGGCAGGCGATGATGTCCGTCGCGAGACCGATATTCGGCTGCGCGAGTCCTGCCGCATCGGCGGCCTGCCAGAGGTCGAACAGGTCCTTGCGCGCCACGTCCGCGAGGATGAGGTTCTGGTGGTGCGAGACGCGCGCCTCGCCGAAGGAGAAACGGTCCGCAAGGTCGGCGGCGGCGTCGATCTCTGCGTCGGTCGCATCGCCCGGCGCGGGCCCCGTGCGCTTCAGCGAGAGCGTCACCGAGGCATAGCCCGCACGCTTGTGCGCAACGACATTGCGGCGCAGCCACGCATCGAAGCGGCGATTGGCGGCGCGCAGCGGCGCGAGATCGGCCTTGGCTTCCGCGTCGCTCAGATAGGGCGGATCGATGAAGCAGGCGGCGACGCGCGTGCGTTCTTCTTCGGTCAAAGTTGCTGGGCCATCGATCAGATGGACGAAATCGCTCTCGGTTTCCTCAGCGAATGTTTCGGCGCCGAGCGCCTCCACGAGAATCTTGATGCGCGCCTTGTAGAGATTGTCCCGCCGGCCATAGCGGTTGTACGCGCGCAGGATCGCCTCGGTGTAGGTGAGCATGTGGCGCCAGGGCAGGTCTTCCTTGATCGTCACGGCGATGCGCGGCGTGCGGCCCTGACCGCCGCCGACCTTCACGCGCAGCAGCACTTCACCGTCTGCGCCCTTGTAGACATCGAATGCCAGATCGTGGACGGCGGACGCCGCGCGATCATCTGCAGCGCCGTTGAACGCTACCTTGAACTTGCGCGGCAGGTAGGCGAATTCGGGGTGCAGCGTCGACCACTGCCGCATCATCTCCGCATAGGGACGCGGATCGACGATCTCGTCGGCGGCGACGCCGGCGAAGTGATCGGTCGTCACGTTGCGGATGCAGTTGCCGCTCGTCTGGATGGCGTGCATCTCGACGGTCGCGAGATCGGCGAGAATGTCGGGCACGCGGTCGAGCGCAGGCCAGTTGTACTGGATGTTCTGACGCGTCGTGAAATGCGCGTAGTTGCGGTCGTATTCGCGCGCGATGTGCGCGAGCATCCGCAGCTGTTTCGAGGAGAGCATCCCGTACGGGATCGCCACCCGCAGCATCGGCGCATGCCGCTGGATGTAGAGCCCGTTCTGCAGGCGCAGGGGTTTGAACTCGTCCTCGCTCAACCGGCCGGCGAGAAAGCGCGCGGTCTGGTCGCGAAACTGGGCGACGCGCTCGTTGACGATGCGCTGGTCGACGGCGTCGTAGCGGTACATCCGCGCCCTGGTCCTTGTCTGAATCGCTCTTGGGGCCGGTCCTGACCCGGCTTGGAACCTATGGTCGCGGGGGCTTGGGACGGAGGTCCTTACCCTTACCTGTGGCTCAAGCGGGACTTGTGGCGCATCTTGCCCGTCGGGTTTAGGGGTTCCGCCCCCTTTGGAGATCAGGATGGACGGCCATACTCCCCCCACCCAGCCGGGTGCGCCGCTTTACACGGCGATGGCGCCCGGGGGCCGTCACGAGACCGACGCCATCATCATCGGCGCGGGACCCGTGGGCCTCTTCGCAGTCTTCGAACTGGGCCTCCTCGACATCAAGGCGCACCTGGTGGACGTCCTCGACCGCCCCGGCGGCCAGTGCGCCGAGCTCTACCCCGAAAAGCCGATCTACGACATTCCGGCCCTGCCAATCGTTTCGGGCCAGGAGCTGACGGACCGGCTGCTGGAACAGATCGCGCCTTTCAACCCGACCTTCCACCTCTCCCAGATGGCGACGGCGCTCGAGAAGGGCGAGGACGGCAAGTGGACGCTGACGACCGAGGACGGCACCGTCATCCGCGCGCCGGCGGTGATCATCGCGGCGGGCGGCGGATCGTTCCAGCCGAAGAAGCCGCCGCTGAAGGGCCTTGAAGGCTTCGAGGACGAAAGCGTCTTCTATTCGGTGAAGAAGATGGAGCGCTTCCGCGGCAAGAAGCTCCTGATCGCAGGCGGCGGGGACTCCGCGCTCGACTGGACCATCGCGCTCAACGGCGTCGCCGAGAGCGTGACGCTGGTGCATCGTCGCGACGATTTCCGCGCGGCGCCGCACTCCGTCGCGCGGATGCGTGAACTGGTGGCGGCGGGCAAGATGCGTCTGCTGATCGGCGACCTCAAAGGTCTCAACGGCGCGGCGCCGAAGCTCGAGAGCATCCGCGTGGAAGGCAAGGACGTCGCCGAGGACGTGCCGGCGGATACGCTGCTCGCGTTCTATGGTCTGACGATGAAGCTCGGCCCCGTCGCTGAGTTCGGCCTCAATCTCCACGAGAACCTCATCCCCGTGGACACCGAGAAGTTCGAGACCTCCACGCCCACCATCTTCGCCATCGGCGACATCAACTGGTATCCGGGCAAACTGAAGCTGATCCTGTCGGGCTTCCACGAAGCAGCCCTCATGTCGCAGCAGGCGTTCCGTTACATCTTCCCGGAGAAAAAGCTCCGCTTCCAGTACACGACGAGCTCTTCCGATCTGCAGAGAAAGCTCGGGGTGAATTAAGAAATCATTCCCATTCGCGCTGCGGTGTGCTACCTTACGTTCGTTGAACAGAAGCGATCGCGCGGCGGCACATCTGAAAACGGCGGACGTGCCACATCACGACGCGCAGTGAGACGGACCGGGACATTCGAAGTGGCGGAGTCCGTCAGCTTTTTGTCCCAGTCTGGCAGGGGTTGGCGCAGTCTGGCGCACTCCGGATCAGTCGCGCATTTTCGTCATCACGCAGAGAGAAGCGTTCATGGCCCACGCATCCATCGTCGACGCCATCGGCAACACGCCGCTCATCCGGCTGAAGCGCGCGAGCGCAGAAACCGGCTGCGAAATTCTCGGCAAGGCGGAGTTCTTGAACCCCGGCCAGTCGGTGAAGGATCGCGCCGCGCTCGGCATCATCCGTGACGCGGAAAAGCGCGGCCTGCTGAAGCCCGGCGGGACGATCGTCGAAGGCACGGCGGGCAATACGGGCATCGGGCTTGCGATGGTCGGCAACGCGCTCGGCTATCGCTCGGTGATCGTCATGCCGCGCACGCAGACGCAGGAAAAGAAGGACGCGGTGAAGCTGCTCGGCGCCGAACTCGTCGAAGTCGACGCCGTGCCTGCGGCCGATCCCAACCACTACGTGAAATTCTCGGGCCGGCTCGCCGAAGAGCGCGGCGGCTTCTGGGCGCAGCAGTTCGACAACACCGCCAACCGCCGCGCGCACGAGGAAACGACAGGCCCGGAAATCTGGAAACAGACGGACGGCAAGGTCGACGGCTTCATCTGCGCGGTGGGTTCAGGCGGCACGCTCGGCGGCGTCTCGAATTACCTGAAATCGAAAAGCAAGGACGTGCAGATCGGCCTCGCCGATCCCGGCGGCGCTGCGCTCTACAACTGGTACGCGCACGGCGAGCTGAAAGCGGAAGGCACGTCGATCACCGAAGGCATCGGTCAGGGCCGCGTCACGGCCAATCTCGAAGGCGTCGTCGTCGATCACGCCTGGCGCGTAGAGGACGCGGAAGCGCTCGACATCGTCTTCGGCCTCATCCGCGAAGAGGGCCTCTGCTTGGGCGGCTCCAGCGGCATCAACATCGCCGGCGCCATGCGCCTCGCAAAAGAACTCGGTCCCGGCAAGACGATCGTCACGATCCTATGCGACTACGGCAACCGCTATCAGAGCAAGATGTTCAATCCGGAGTTTCTGCGATCAAAAAATCTGCCAATCCCGGAATGGCTTTAGTCTGCGAAGATAATCGATCATTATGGGGCAATGCGCACTACCAAAGAGGCTTACCTGTGACTTGTCTCACATGATTGTTTACCTTGCCACCTGTCTTGGCGGCTAGGCGTGAGACAAAATCCATATACGCTGTAACAGTGGCTTTCTTCACGGACGATGCGCGACACTGGCGTGATCGAGGCCAGCGGCGGCGAGCGCGAGGTCGAGCGTTGCGGTGACATCTTCGGTGCGCATGGTCGGACCAAGCTT
>JAWXBS010000224.1:0-7661 GCA_034440275.1 Alphaproteobacteria bacterium | reverse complement strand
CGCCTGCTCGACTAGACGTCGCCGGCCGCTTCGATCGGCAGCTCCTCGCCTTCCACGAAATCGAGAATGTCGCCGGGCTTGCACGCAAGCGCCGTGCAGATGCGCGACAGCGTGTCGAAGCGCACGCCCTTCACCTTGCCCGTGCGCAAGAGCGACAGGTTGGCTTCCGTGATGCCGATCTCGGCGGCGAGATCCTTAGCGCGCTTCTTGCGCAGCGCCAGCATCACATCGAGACGAACGATGACCGGCACGGCGTCACACGATCTCGTCGTTTTCCTGCTTCAGCGCGGCGGCGACCTCCACCACGTTGCGCACGACGCGCGAAATCAGCGTGAGCAGCAGGCCGAGACCCGCGAGCGCGAGATAGCCCGCGTCCCAGTCCACATGCGCGCCGATCGATCCATCCACCCATCCCTGCACGGTCGGTGCGATGAAGATCGCCAGCACCGCCGCCGACAGGAGCGCATCGCCCACGCGACCCAGCATCTGCATCGTCGCCGGTCCCCAGACTTCACCCTTCGCGAGCCGCCCGAGATAGCTGCGCGTTTCCACCAGCCCCCAGATCAGCGCGATGGCGGGCGATGCCTCGAGCATGTTGCGCAAGGATTGCCGCACGCCTTCGCCCAGCGAATACTCCGGGTCGTGCGAGCCGAAGACGATCGGCTCGACGATGCCGCTGCCCGCGAGCACGAGGATCGCGCCGACCAGCAACGCCGTCGCCAAGGGCTCAAGGCGGCTTGCTTCAGCCGCCGCGCGCACGATGGCGTCTTCCCACTTCTGGTTCTGTTGCACGACTTTTCCCTCAGACGATTTCATCAAGTTCGGCGCGCACGGCGGCTGCATCGCGCAGCACGTCGGCGAAGAGTGTGAACGCGATGCCGAGCAACAGCAGCGCGACGGAGGTCCATTCGAAGTCAACGCCGATCCCGCCGTCCCGGTTGAGCCACCCCAGCACCGACGGCGTGATGATCAGCGCGGCGACCGCCGCTTCGATCAGGCCATGCCCGCATGAGGCGAGACCCTTGGCGTTGGCGATGTCCATCACCACGCCCGCGCCCATGCGCTTGAACACCTTGCGCACGCTGTCGAGCGCGAATGCGATGAAGATGGCGGGCAGATTGCGCACGAGGCCGACGCCGAGGGTGTGGATCGTCGCGCGAAAATCATCGCCGCCGGCGCCCACGGCGCGCTTCACGAACGCCGCCAACAGCACTTCCGCGATGATCCCGATCACCAGCAGCAGCACCGCCCAGTCGGCCAGGTCCGACAGGGTCCGGCACCGCTTCTGGAAGTCCTCACCCGTCGCCATCGCCGTCGCCATTGCCGCCCCTCTCAAGCCTCACGACAACTAATTATTGTAAGACAATAATTTCGTCAAGGGCTCGCCGGCATGGTTAAGGCTCCGTCAACGCCTCGGGGCATGTCATGGTGCGAGAAAGAGATTCGCGACCATGCCGTTGATCACCCATGCCCTTCTCTACGCGGGCTACGCGCTCCTCGCGCTCACGACCGGACTTGCGCTGGCGCAGGTCGGCGGATCGGAGCCGGGCGAGGCGACCATCGGCGCGCTCGCATTGTTCTGCGCATTTTCGCTGACGCATGCGGGGCTTTCGGCGGCGCACGCAGCGGGCGCGGTCGGGCGCACAGAAAAGAAGATCAAGACCGACATGGACAAGCTCCGCGTCGCGCACCGCGAGGTCGTCGCTGAAATGGATGCGATGGGCGACCGCATCGACCGCATCGACAACGTCGTCACCGAAATCGCGCACCGGCCCATCGAGGCGCCGCGCGAGCCGGAAGTGAAACTCATCGACCGCATCGTCGACAAGCTCGGCCGCCAGATGGACGAGCGCATCGGCCAGATCGCGCGCATAACGGGTACCGGCAACGTACGCGAGCGCGGCCCCATCGACATGGTGCGCGAGGCGCTCGACGACAATCGCGTCGAACTCCATCTCCAGCCCATCGTCGCGCTGCCGCAGCGCAAGAGCGTGTTCTACGAAGGCTTCACGCGCCTGAAGGACGACGTCGGCCGCACCATCATGCCGGGCGACTTCATGCCCGCCGCCGAGAAGGCGGGGCTGATGCCGGTGATCGACAACATGCTGCTGTTCCGCTGCGTGCAGATCGTGAAGAAGCTCGCGCAGAAGGACCGCCGCGTGGCGATCTTCTGCAACATCACGCCGCGCGCGCTGAGCGACGACGCCTTCTTCCCGCAATTCCTCGATTTCCTGCGCGACCATCGCGACATGGCGGGCGCGGTGATCTTCGAGCTGCCGCAGGATGCGTTCGAAGCGCGCACGAGCGTGGAAGCGCGAGCGATGGCCAAGCTCGCCGACCTCGGCTACCGCTTCTCCATCGACAAGGTCACGCGGCTCGACATCGACATCGTCGACATGGAACGCGCGGGCGTGCGCTACTTCAAGGCGCCGGCGTCGCTGCTGATCGAGGGCCTGATCCACCAGGGCATCCGCCCGAAATCGTCGATCACCCGGGAAATCGCGGCCAACGACGTGGCCGCGGTCTTCATCCGCTACGGCATCGACATCATCGCCGAGCGGATCGAGGACGAAGCCAGCGTCGTGGAAATCCTCGAACTCGAAATCCCCTACGCCCAGGGCCACCTGTTCGGCGCACCGCGCGCGATCAAGGAAAGCCTGATGGAGGAAACGGCGCCGCCGCCGGGGATGTTCGGGCGGGAGCGTGGGGCTGCTTAGTTATTTCCGATGGGATGGATCGAACCGTCGGAATATCTCAAAATACGCACCAGCAGGATCCGTCGCGGGACCAGCGCTTGATACGCGCCGCGCTTCGTACAAGTCGCGCACCGCCTCGGCGCCCCTACCTAGTCGCTGGTTGGCAATTCCACGTCCGTATAGCGCTAAGTGGTTGTCCCTATTCTTGAAATAAGCAGCGTCAAAGTGTGGGCGCGCATCCGCGAACCGCCGATCGTCCAATGCCACGAGGCCGGCGAGGAAGTGAGATCGACCTGTGCCTCTCAACTCAACAGCGCGATCACAGGCCTTTCGAGCAATCTCCAATTCACGCCCCAGCGTGGCGCGAAGGATGCAGTTGTCCATTGCCCCCTTATACTCATCCGCGTAGGCCCGATCCACCAATCTAAACGAATGGATCTGCCTTACCGTAAGAGGTCCGGGGCGAACGCTCTCGTCGCCGTCGCGGTCGCCTTCCTGCACACGCCAATCGAACCGCGCTATAATATCAGCCTGAAAGTCCTTGCTTGGTCCAAGTGATCCCGTAGGCGCGGATTCTCTTGAGTACACCGCAGTTGAAAGCTCATCCCACTCGGGGCTTTGGCGGAAACGTGGCGTCTCATCATATTCGAAGGCGACGGCAGGGCATGACGGCCCGTACGCCATGACGCCGTGCCGACCGAAGACCAAATTCGCAGTTACGCGTATGCGCTTGCCCTGAAACACTTCCGGATGCGCCGCCAACTCGCACATGGTTGTAGGCTCCGGCGCGGTGCACGCCGAGAGCAAAAACAACGTTGCAAGCAGAAGCGGACGTATCACCCCGCCACCGTCGTCCGATGCAGCACGCGCTTATACCCCTCATACCCGCCCGTCGCGCGGTGCAATAAGCACCGGTTGTCCCACATCACGAGCATGTCGGGCGCCCATGTGTGGCGGTACTGGAAGCGGTCTTCCGTCTGGTGCTCGAAGAGCTTCATCAGGAATTTCCAGCCGATCTCTTCGTCCATGTCGACGACGCCGCAGGTGTAGCCGGGATTGACGAAGAGCGCTTTCCGCCCCGTTTCGGGATGCGTCTTCACCATCGGTTGCGCGCGGCGTTTGCGGGCCTCGACGCTGGGGCGGATGCTCATCGAGCGGCCCACATCCTTGTCCCCGTACATCCCTTCCGGCGCATAGCCGCGCGCGGCGGAGTGCCAGGCTTGCATGTCTTCGATGCGCGCTTTCGTGGCGGCGGGCAGCGCGTCGTAGGCGGCGTACTGATTGGCGAACAACGTGTCGCCGCCGACGGGCGGGATCACGCGACCGTGCAGCACCGTCGCACTCGGCGGCGCGTCGAGAAAGCTCCAGTCGGAATGCCAGTTCTCCGCAAACAGCGGCGCCGTTTCATCCGCATCGCGCTTCACCGCGAGAATGTGCGTGCGTCCGGGGATCGGCGCGATGAATGGATCCTCGCCGAAATTTCCGAACGCCTGCGTGAAGCGCTCGAGCCCGTCGTCGTCGAGCCCCGCATCGGGAAAGGCGAGCACCTGATGGTCGAGCCACGCCTTGCGCAGCGCCGCCACCGTGTCGCGATTGAGGGCGTTGAGGTCCACGTCCGTGACCGTCGCCCCGCACGCCTGCCCGCTTGGTGTGACGCGCATTGTAGCCTCCCTTGTTTTTCGTGATCCTGCGCTGGTCGAGGACGGGATGCCAGTTTTCTTCCCCAGTTCACGGGGGAAGTACCCGGCGGCAGCCGGGGGATGGGGGCACGCCTGCGCGTTCACGCATCGCCCCCTCCGTCTCGCGCCGCGCGCGCCACCTCCCCCGTTTCGCTGCGCTCACGGAGGAGGAAAAGCGCTAAACTCCCCCCATGTTCGCCATCGATCCCCGCATCACGCGCAGCGCCGCGCCGTTTCTCGATCTCCCGCTCTCGACGGTGTTGCTGAAGGACGACGCACGCTGGCCGTGGCTGGTCCTCGTCCCCCGCGTCGCGAACGCGCAGGAACTGACCGACCTCTCGGACGAAGACGCCGCGCGCCTGCTTGCCGAGATCAGACTGTGCGCCCGCGCGATCGGCGCCGAGCCGCGTGTGGAGCGCACCAATATCGGCGCGCTCGGCAATGTCGTGCCGCAGCTTCATATCCACGTGGTCGGGCGCTGGGTGGGCGACGCCGCGTGGCCGGGGCCGGTGTGGGGCGTGGAGGGCAAGGTCGCCTACGATCCGGCGGATCGCGCGGCGCGCATCGCGCGGATCACGGATCGATTGACTTCAGATGTCGCATAGGATAATATTCCCGATGCATCAAGAGCAATCCCGCCGCCCTCTCGTTCCAAGTCACCCCGCCAAACCCTGACATCGGGAACGTCAGACTCCGGCGCAGTCTGGCAGGGTGTGGCGCAGTCTGGCGCAGATCACGAAACGCCCCGACCCTGCCACTTCAGCGCGGCGGCGGCAGCGCTTCTTCCAGCACCTTCAGATCGCCCATGGTCATGAACACGACCGGGCCTTCCGTCGGCCCGCGATAGGCGCCCTGCGCCGCGTTGACCTTCATCGCCACCGCCGTCAGCCGCCAAGCCTCGGCTTCGCTGACGCGGACCTGTCGGGCGGTGAGATCGCGGACTTCGTGCGCGTCGCCGAACCAGCGGGTGCGCTCGGCGTCGGCGCGGCAGCGGGTGTGGACGCTCGGGTGGTCCCAGCCCCAGGTGAACATCTCGTTCTTCGGGTTCCACGAGCCGATGATCTGGACCGGCGCGCGCACCAATGCGCCATCGGCGCGCTCGAATTCGATGAGGCCGGCTTCCTGGTTTACCTTCCACGTGGCGTCGGTGAGCTTGAGGCGGCGCGCCATCTCGCCTTGCCGGATGCGGAGATCTGCCCACGCCTGCGCCCAATAGAGATCGACGTCGACCTGCTCGCCTTCCCATGGAGAGGAAACGGCGCGGTTGTCATTTCCCGGGAGAAGGCGCCGCATCCAGCGCATGAAACGACCTCTTCTTTCCCCCCTCGCGGAGAGTCGGCGCAGTGAATAAACCAGTTCGCCCCAGAGGTGAACCGCGCAACGCCTGTGAATTTCAGGTTTCGTTCTCATCCGTTTCATCGCGCTTGGGCGCTGGTCCCGGCAGCTTGCGACCGCCGCGTCCAACGACGAGCGCCTTGATGACTCCGCGCATCGTGCGCACCTCCTGATCCGTCAGCCGCGCCTTCATGAAGATGTTGCGCAGGTTCTGGCGCATGAGCGGCGCCTTCTCCATCGGATGATAGAAACGGCCATACTCCAGTTCGGTTTCGAAATGACCGATGAGGCCGTCGATCTCGCCTTGCGTCGCCGGCGGCGCGTGCGAGTCCTGGAACCATGAAGGCGCGGCGCCCTCCGCGCGCGCTTCGCCGATGGCGAAGGCGATCACCGCTGCAGCATTGGCGAGATTGAGCGAAGCGAACCCGGGATTCACCGGCAGCGTGACGATGGCGTCTGCACGCGCGACTTCATCGCTGTTCAAGCCCGTCGCTTCCGCGCCGAAGAGGATGACAGGGCGTCCACCTGCGTTGATCGCGGCGTTCACGTTGGCCGCCGCCTCGCGTGCGCTCCACACCGGTTTTTCCATGTCGCGCGGTCGCGCCGTCGACGCGATCACCAGTGTCGCGTCCGCAAGCGCATCGTCGAGTTTCCAGTCCACGCGCGCGGCATCGAGCACACGATCGGCGCCCGACGCCACCATCTGCGCCTTGGGATTCGGCCAGCGATCGCGGGGTTCCACGACGCGCATGTTCACGAGCCCGAAATTGAGCATCACGCGCGCCACCGCGCCGATGTTTTCCCCCATCTGGGGACGCACGAGACAGAACGCAGGCCACCCGTGTTCCACCGGCGCCGGCATATCTCTCGCGCGTGTCATGATGAAATCAACGCAACACGTGCGCTTGGCATGTGGCGCGCCGGGCCGCACGCGCTACACAGGCTGCGGGATCTGGGCGAGAACAGCGGGAACTTCATGAGCCAAGCGTTCATTTCCTATCATCACGCCCAACGCAAGCTTGCACGCCTCATCGCCCACCGCGTCGCCGCAGACGGTCATTCCGTCTGGTGGGACCGCAGCGATCGCCCCGGCGACGAATGGAGCGAAGCGGTCTCGAGCGCACTCGCCCGCAGCGCGTGTGTGGTGGTGATCTGGTCGAAGCAGGCTGCGGCATCGCCCGCAATCCTCGGCGAAGCCACTGCAGGCTATGGCAGAAATGCGCTCATCAATGTGATGGCTGACAAAACCGCGCCGCCACCGCCCTTCAACAACGCGCCGATCGTCGACCTCCAGGACTGGGCCGGCGACTCCATCGACGTGGCGTGGATCCGCCTGCGCGATCCCATTCGCGCCAAGATGCAGGACGCCGAGGTCAAGCACGTCGAGGGGCAAGCATTGCCGCCGCATCGCCCGACGCCACAGATCGCGCCGCCGCGCGCCGCCTTCCAGGCGCCACACCTCAACCTGCCGCCGCTCAATCTGCCGCCGCCGGCGCCGATCTACGAGGAACGCCGCAGCGGCGGCGCGGGCTCGGCGCTGATGGTGCTGGCGCTCGCCGGTCTCGCGGCCGGCGGCTGGTACTACCGCGACGAACTCCGTCAGGAGGCGTCCCGCTGGCAGGCCGCCCTCGAGCCGCAGACGGAAGTGGCCGCCATCCCGCCAGCGCCGGAGCGTCTCCCCGAACCCACCCTAGCCTCGGCCGCGCCGCTGACGCCCGTGGATGCGACGACGCCGATCGAGCCAGTTGAGCCGACGCTTGAGGATGCGCCGCCCGCCGCAACACTGCCTTCCATGGCGGTCGCGAGCCTTACGCCGACAAGCGCGCCTGCGCCCCGCTTTGAAGACACCTGGGTGCCGCCGCCGGTCATTCGTCAGCTGCCGCGTTCGGCGCCGGTCGCAGATCCGCCCTTCTCTGACGGCCCCGCCGTTCAGCCCGCCGCAGTGCACGCT
>JAWXBS010000223.1:0-12668 GCA_034440275.1 Alphaproteobacteria bacterium | reverse complement strand
ATGGCGCCGGCGCCATCCATCTCACTTGCCGTTGAGCTTGGCGGGCAGCGCGTTGGCATGCACCGTGATGTCGCCGGCTCCGAGACACACGACGACGTCGCCCGGCTGCGCTTCCGCCTGCACGAGTGCGGGGAGCAAATCAAATGAGCCGAGCTTCAACGCGCGGCGGTGCCCGTGCGCCGTGATCGACGCCACGAGCGCCTCGGCGTCCACGCCTTCGATCGGCGCCTCGCCTGCGGGATAGACATCGGCGATGGCCACCACATCGGCTTCGTTGAAGCAGGTTGAGAAGTCCTTGAACAGATCGCGCAGGCGCGTGAAGCGGTGCGGCTGCACCACGGCGATGACGCGCCCGTCGGTGATCTCGCGTGCGGCCTTGAGCACGGCGCTGATTTCCACGGGATGGTGGCCGTAGTCGTCGATGATGCGCACGTCGTTCCACGAGCCCGTGGTGGTGAAGCGCCGCTTCACGCCGCCGAACGCCTTCAGCCCCTTGCGGATGCCGCCATCGGCGACGCCGAGTTCGCGCGCAACTGCAATTGCAGCCAGAGCATTTTGAACATTGTGTCGCCCCGCCACCGGCAGGAAGAGATCGTGCAGCGTCACGCCCGGTCCGTCGCCGCGCTTGCGCGCCACCACATCGAACGTCGAGCCGTCCTTGGACGGGCGCACATTGGTGCCGCAGACATCGGCCTGCGGGTTGAAGCCGTAGCTGATGACGCGGCGGTTCTCGATCTGCGCGGCGAGCGCCTGCACCTGCGGGTGATCGATGCACATCACCGCAAAACCGTAGAACGGGATCGACTCCACGAAGATTTCATAGGCCTCGTTCATCGCCTCGACCGAGCCATAGTGATCGAGATGCTCGGGATCCATATTTGTGACGACGACGCCCGTGGCGCGCAGGCGCGTGAACGTGCCGTCGCTCTCGTCGGCCTCGACAACCATCCAGTCGCCCGCGCCCATGCGCGTGTTTGAGCCGTAGGCGTTGATGATGCCGCCGTTGATCACCGTCGGGTCCTGCCCGCCGCCTTCCAGCAGCGCGCCGACCATGGAGGTCGTCGTCGTCTTGCCGTGCGTGCCGCCGATGGCCACGGTCCATTTCAAGGGCATGATCTCGGCGAGCATTTCCGCGCGCCGGACGATCGGCGCGCCGCGTGCGCGCGCCGCATCCACTTCCGGATTGCCGCCCTTGATCGCCGAGGAGATCACCACGACGCCCGCCTCGCCGACGTTCTCCGCCGCATGGCCGATGAAGATGCGCGCGCCCTGCTTTTCCAGCCGCTCGGTGTTGGCCGACGCCTTCGCATCCGATCCCTGCACCTTGTAGCCGAGATTGATCATCACCTCGGCGATGCCCGACATGCCGATCCCGCCGATGCCGACGAAATGGACGGGCCCGGTGTCGAAGGGAACGGGACGGCGGATGGACATGGGTGCTCCGGCAGGGGCGGCGTGGCGGGAGGGAGTGCGCCATTCCGCGCCGCCGTTCAAGCGCGGGACGTGGGACTGGACGGCGGCGGCGCTAATTGTCCAAACTGCGCTATGCCGAGGCGGCGCCATCGCCCGGATGAGGGAGACCCCGCATGTCCGCCAAGAGCCTCGGCCTCGACGCCGCCCGTCTGAAGCGCATCGACACCTACTTCGCGGAGAAATACATCGGCCCCGGCAAGCTGCCCTGCGCGCTGACGATGGTCGCCCGCGGCGGCGAGGTGGCGCATCTCGGCGTCCAGGGCTTCGCGGACGTCGAGCGCGGCGAGAAGATCGCCGAGGACACCGTCTTCCGCATCTATTCGATGACCAAGCCGATCACGAGCGCGGCCTTCATGATGCTGGTGGAGGAAGGCAAGGTCGCGCTCGACGATCCGGTTCACCGCTTCATCCCGGAGTGGCGCGACCTCGGCGTGTTCAAAGCGGGCTTCATCGGCACGTTCCAGACGAGCCGCACGGCGCGGCCGATGCTGATGGTCGACCTGCTGCGCCACACGTCTGGTCTCACCTACGGTTTCCAGAACCGCACCAATGTCGACGCCGCCTATCGCAAGAACGGCATCGGCGAACTGCCGCACAAGGGCACGCTTGATGCGATGATCGCGGGGCTCGCCGGCCTGCCGCTCGAATTCTCGCCGGGCGATGCGTGGAACTATTCGGTGGCCACTGATGTGCTCGGCTATCTCGTGGAAATCATTTCCGGCGTCCCGTTCCCGCAATTCCTGAAGGAGCGCATCTTCGATCCGCTCGGCATGGACGATACGGGCTTTGCCGTCAGTCCGCGGGGCGTCGACCGCTTCGCGAGCTGTTACGCCGCGACCCCGAAGGGCGGCATCTTCCGTCAGGACGACGCGCGCACGAGCGCCTATCTCGAAACGCCGGCCTTCATCTCCGGCGGCGGCGGCCTCGTCTCCACCGCGCATGATTATCTGCAGTTCTGCCGCCTCTTCCTCAACGGCGGCGAAGTCGGCGGCAAGCGCCTGCTGGGACGCAAGACCATCGAACTGATGACGATGAACCACCTGCCCGGCGGTAAATCGCTCACCGACATGTCGCGTTCGCTGTTCAGCGAAGTGGCCTATGACGGCGTGGGCTTCGGCCTCGGCTTCGCGGTCACAACCGATCCCGCCCGCACGCTCCTGCCCGGCAGCGTCGGCGAATACTCCTGGGGCGGCGCGGCGAGCACCTATTTCTGGATCGACCCGAAGGAAGAACTGATCGCGATCTTCATGACGCAGCTGCTGCCGTCGACGCTCTATCCGCTGCGGCGGGAATTGCGGACGCTGGTGTATTCGGCGCTGACGTAGGTTGAACAAAGCGAGGACTGTCCCTTCTCCCCTTGGAGGGGAGAAGGTGGCCGC
This sequence comes from Alphaproteobacteria bacterium, assembly GCA_034440275.1. Taxonomy (GTDB): domain Bacteria; phylum Pseudomonadota; class Alphaproteobacteria; order Caulobacterales; family Aquidulcibacteraceae; genus VFBF01. The sequence goes on along the minus strand of JAWXBS010000223.1, from coordinate 9,816 downwards.
GCAGCGGCCGGATGAGGGGAGCCGGTGTCGCCGAGTCTGGCCCAAAGTGGACGCTCAGCATGGAGACGTGCGTAGCCATGGAGTGGCGGCGCGCGCTTCGCGCTCTGCGTCGCTTGCGGTCTCGTACAGTCCGCTTTGGTGTTCGCAATCCAACCAGCCACCCTCAACCGGTCCATCATCGGCATCCGAAGGTTCGTAGTATTTGCGCCATCGGAGGGCGTCGAACCTGTATCGTCCATGAGGACCGCGTAGGATCACGACTTCGCGGCGCCCGTCAGGAGCGGGAATGCGCTTCACGTCTTCCCATCCAGGTTCGGCCAAAGCGCGCCTCCCGTCGAAATGCAGCGAAACTCGCGCAATCGTCCAATGTCCGCAATCGGCGAACAGCAGACGCGCCCAGCCCCTCATCCGGTCTCGCTGCGCTCGACCACCTTCTCCCCTCAAGGGGAGAAGGGACGAAGCGGCGCTACCCCGCCGCCCCTTCCGCCAGATCGGCCAGCGCCTTCGTCGCGTCCACCTTTGCGCTCGCGCGCGCCGCCGCCGCGCGTACGCCCAGATCATGCGGATTGGCCAGCCGCTGCGCGAGCACGCGCGCCAGGGTCTTGGAGTTGAATTCGAGTTCGTCGATCACGTCCGCCGCGCCGATGCCGCTCAGCGCTTCGGCGTTGGCGGTCTGGTGATCGTCGGCGGCGATGGCGAGCGGGATGAGGATCGAGGGGCGGCCCGCCGCCTGCAGTTCCGTCACCGTCGAGGCGCCGGCGCGCGCGATCACGAGATGCGCCTGCGCCAGCTTCACGCCCATGTCCTTGAAGAACGGCGACACCTCCGCCTTCACGCCCATGCGCGCATATTCTTCGGACACGATGAGCACCTGTTCCTCGCGCACCTGCTGCGTGATCTCGAGGCGCGCGCGCAGATCGGCGTCGAGCGCGGCGATCGCGTTTGGCGTCACTTCGCCGAAGAGACGCGCGCCTTGGCTGCCGCCGGTGACGAGAATGCGCAAGGGCTGCCCCGGCGCCGCCGACGGATACCCCGCATTGCGCGCATCGAGGATCGCCGGCCGCACGGGATTGCCGGTGACGACCTTGCGCGACGCCGCACTCGCAGGAAGCCGGTCGAGACGCTCGAAGCCGCACGCCACCACGGTGGCGCGCGCCGCATAGGTGCGGTTCACGCGGCCGAGCACGGCGTTCTGTTCGTGGATCACCACGGGCCGCTTCTGCGACAGCGCCGCTTCCAGAGCCGGCAGCGAAGGGTAGCCGCCGAAGCCCGCGACCGCCGCCGGCTGCATTACCGCGAGCGACTTTCGCGCCGCCGCGATGCCGCTCACAATTTTGAGCGCGGCGCCCGCGATCTTGAACGGGTTCATCCCCTGGATTGTCGCCGCCGGCACGTCCTGGATTTCGTCCGCCGGAAAACCGTCCGCGTAGCGACGCCCGCGCGCATCCGTCATCAGCACCACGCGCCAGCCGCGCGCGCGCATCTCGCCGGAAAACGCAGCCGCGGGAAACAAATGCCCGCCCGTACCGCCGGCGGCGACGAGAACGGTGCGGGTCATGCTGTCGTCCTGTCGTGGAGAAACGCTCCGGGACGTTCACGCAACAGCGCAAACGCCAGACCGATCGTCAGCGCCGAACCGATCATCGCCGAACCGCCATACGAGACGAGCGGCAATGTGATGCCCTTCGCGGGCGCGACGCTTGCATTCACCGCCACATGGATCGCCGCCTGCAGCGTGAAGAGCATGATGAGCCCCGACGCCGCAAACTGCTGGAACGGATCGACGAGCCGCGATGCCCGCCGCAGGCCGAACCACGCGATCGCCGCATAAAGCCCGATGAAGCCGAGCGAGGCGAGCCAGCCGAATTCTTCCGTCGCGGCCGCATAGACGAAGTCCGCATGCGCGTCCGGCAGCGAGACCTTCACCGTGCCTTCGCCGGGCCCACGCCCGAGCGGCCCGCCGTTCTGGATCGCCTCCAGCGCCTTGGTGACCTGGAAGCCCTTGTTCTCGGCGCTGAAGAAGAGATCGATGCGCTCGCGGAAATGGCTGACGAAATTGTACGCGAGCGTGCCGCCAACGATCGCGAACGCAGCGCCCCCCGCAAAGAAACGCCACGGCGCGCCCGCCGCCACGAGCATCGCGCCGAGCACGAGACCGAGCAGCGCCGTCTGCCCGTAATCCGGCTGCGGCACGAGCAGCGCCGCCGTGATGCCGTAGAGACCGCACGCGAGCGCGACACCCGGAAAATTCCGCTGCGTGACACCGGACGCCAACATCCACGCCATCGCAATCACAAGCGCAGGCTTCACGAATTCCGACGGTTGCAGCGACATACCCGCAACCCGCAGCCAGCGCTGCGCACCCTTCGCTTCGTGCCCGACCATCAGCACCACCGCGAGCAGCGCCAGCGCGCCCACGAGCATGATCACGCCCGCGCGACGCACCGCCACCGGCGGCAGAAACGATACGCCCGCAATCGCGAGTGCGCCGACGAGCGCGAACCCGCCCTGTCGCAAGGCCAGATTGAACGTCGATTCGTAGCCCATGCGCGCAGCGGCCTGCGGGCTCACCGTCAGCGCGTAGAGAAAGCCGAACAGCAACAGGAGGCCCGAGGACACGACCAGCGCGCGCTCATGGCGACGAACCTGTTCGAGGATCGCGTTCACGCGCTTGCCTTCCGGCTGACGACGTCATCAAGCGCGGCGACAAGTTTCTTGAAGTGCTGTCCACGCACTTCAAAGTCCTTGAACTGGTCGAACGATGCGCATGCGGGCGAAAGCAGCACCACGGCGTCCTTATCCTTCGAGGCGCGCGCGTCCTTGAACGCCTGCGCCACTGCCTTTTCCATCGTGCCGCATTGCACCGAAGGCGCCTTGCCGGCGAGCGTCAGCGCGAGTTTCGGCGCGGCCTCGCCGATGAGATAGGCCTTCGTGATGCGCGGGAAAAATTTCTCCAGCGCGTCGATGCCGCCATCCTTCATCTTGCCACCTGCGATCCAGTACACGCTGGGATAGACGGCCAGCGCCTGCGCGGTCGCGTCGGCGTTGGTGGCTTTAGAGTCGTTGACGAAGCGCACGCCGTCGATCTCGCCCACGCGTTCGAGACGATGCTCGAGTCCCGGAAAGCTCGCGATCCCGGCCACGATTTCGCGCGTGGAGAGGCCAAGCGCGCGACAAGCCGCGTAGGCGGCGGCGGCGTTTTGCGCGTTGTGACGGCCCGGCAGCGCCGGCGCCTCGCGCATGTCGAGCACAAGCTCAGCCCGCCCGTTCAACGCGTCGTAGAGACGCCCGCCCAGCGTGGAGACGCCGCGGCTCAGCGCCTGCCCCGCCGACACCGGCGCCACCTGGCGCGCGCCGCTCGTGAGTTCGGTGCAGATTTGCGCGCCGTAGGCGTCATCGACGCCGACCACCGCCCAGTCGCCCGCGCCCTGGTTGCGGAACACGCGCCGTTTCGCGGCGAGGTAGCCCGCCATGTCGCCGTGGCGATCGAGGTGGTCGGGCGTGAGGTTGAGGAACACCGCTACCGTGCAGCGCAGGCTCTCCTGCAGGTCGAGCTGATACGACGAAAGCTCCAGCACATAGTGCGCGCCGGCGTGCAGGCTTTCGAGATCGAGCACGCCCGTGCCGATATTGCCGCCGACTCGCGCATCGCGGCCCGCGTGCTTCAGGATGTGGCCGATGAGCGCCGTCGTCGTCGATTTGCCGTTGGTCCCGGTGACGCCGATGATCTTCGGGCGTGCGTGCGCGGGCAACGCGTTTACGGCGCGCGCAAAGAGCTCGATGTCGCCGACGATCGGCACGCCCACCGCACGCGCGAGTTCGACGACGCGGTGCGGCTTGGGGTGCGTCAGCGGCACGCCGGGCGACAGCACGAGCGCCGCAAAGCCGCGCCAGTCGCGGGCGTTGATGTCGGAGAGGACAACCCCCTCCTTCTCGGCGTTCTCGCGCGCAGCCTCGTTGTCGTCCCATGCATGCACAATGGCGCCGCCTGCCGCGAGCGCGCGCGCGGCGGACAATCCCGATCGCGCCAGGCCGAACACGGCCACGTCGCGCCCTGCATATTCGGTGATCGGGATCATGCGCGTTTCTGTCCTAGCGGAGTTTCAGCGTGGCGAGACCGATGAGCGCGAAGATCACCGACACGATCCAGATGCGGATCACGATGGTCGGTTCTTTCCATCCCAGTTTTTCGAAGTGATGGTGGATCGGGGCCATCAGGAAGACGCGTTTCTTGGTCATCTTGTAGTAGCCGACCTGGATCATCACCGAGAGCGCTTCGGCAACGAACAGCCCGCCGATGATCGCCAGCACGATCTCGTGCTTGGCCGCGACCGCTACCGATCCGAGCATGCCGCCAAGCGCCAGCGATCCGGTATCGCCCATGAACACGCGCGCAGGCGGCGCATTGTACCAGAGGAAACCGAGACCCGACCCGAGCAACGCCCCGAGCAGCACGGACAGTTCGCCCACGCCGCGCACATGGTTGATGCCGAGATATTCCGAATAGTCCGCGCGACCGACGAGATAGGCGATCATGGCGAAGGCCGCGCCCGCGATCATCACTGGCACGATGGCGAGACCGTCGAGGCCGTCGGTCATGTTTACGGCGTTGCCGGCGCCGACGATCACGAACATGGCGAAGAACACGAAACCCGCGCCGAGCGGGATCATCAGGTCCTTGAAGAACGGCAGCGCCACGCTGGTGAAGTCGCCGCCTTCGATGAGCGCCTGCCAGAACTGGCCTCCACGCGCTGTCATCTCCGGATCCGACGACCACTGCGCCGCAAGCATGATGAGGGTGGCGGCAAACGCGATCAGGAATTCGAGCAGCAGGCGCACCTTGCTGGAAAGCCCGTCGGCCTTCTGCTTCGTGACCTTGCTGAAATCGTCGATGAAGCCCACCGCGCCGAAGCCGAACGTCACGAGCAGCACCGCCCAGACGTAAGGGTTGGTCAGATCCGACCACAGCAGCGCCGCGAACGCGAGACTGAACAGAATGATGAAGCCGCCCATCGTGGGCGTGCCCTTCTTCGTCAGCAGGTGGCCTTCCGGCCCGTCCTCGCGGATCGGTTGTCCCTTGCCCTGCTTCAGGCGCAGCCAGTCGATCAGCGGCTTGCCGATCAGGAACGCGAAGAAGATGGCGGTGACGATCGCGCCGCCGGTGCGGAACGTGATGTAGTTGAACAGGTTGAAGAGCTGGTTCTGCTCATCGAGACTGCCGAGAAACGGAAGCATTGCGCGCCTTTATCCCTTATCGTGTCGCGAGCGCTTTCAGGGCTTCCACCACCCTGAACATGCGCGACCCGTTTGATCCCTTCACCAGAAGCACATCCCCCGCGCGCAAGGCGTCCTTGAGCTGCGGCGCGAGTGCGTCGGCGTTTTCGGCATAGACGCCGCGTTGGCGTTCGGAAAGCGCATCCCACAGCGCCTTCATGCGCGGTCCCGCGCAGAAGACGAGATCGGCCGCGCCGTCGAGTTCGGGGCCAAGGCCCGCATGATACGCCGCTTCGTCGGGACCGAGTTCGAGCATGTCGCCGAGGGCAGCGATTCGCCGGCCGCCAGCGCCGGGCGTGCGTGCGCCGAGCGTCTTGAACGCCGCCGCCATCGACGAAGGGTTGGCGTTGTAGGCGTCGTCGAGGAGCGTGAAAGCGCCGAACGGTGCGTTGATCGTCGACACCTGCCCGCGTCCCGCCGGCGCTTCGAACGTCGCCAGAGCATGCGCGGCCGCGTGCAGATCGCCGCCCGCCACGTCGGTCGCCGCGAGTGCGGCCACGCTGTTCAGCGCCCAGTGCGCGCCCGATGCGCCGATGCGGTAGCGGATCTGGCGACCGAGAATGTCGGCCTCCGCCATCGAGTGATCGTCGTGCATGTCGAACTTGAGCAGGCGCGCTTCGCAGCCGGCGTCGCGCCCGAAGCGGATGATCGTGCCCGCCTGCGCCTCCGCTGCCCCGAGCACGCGGCTCGCACTCGGCGCCTCGTTCGGCACGAGCGCAACCCCGCCCTGTTCAAGCCCTGCATACACGTCGCCCTTCTCGTCGGCGATCGCGTCGAGCGAGCCGAGCGCTTCCACGTGCGCGGGCGCGATCCAGGTGACGATAGCCACATGCGGACGCACGAGCTTCGTCAGCGGCAGGATTTCGCCGCGATGGCTCATGCCCATCTCGAACACGCCGTAGCGCGACGACGCCGGCATGCGCGCGAGCGTCAGCGGCACGCCCCAGTGGTTGTTGTAGCTTTTCGTCGAGGCGTGCGTGGCGCCGGACGCCGCGAGGCACACAGCAAGCGCTTCCTTCGTCGACGTCTTGCCGACCGAACCCGTCACGCCGATGCGACGGCACTGATTGCGATCACGCGCCGCTTCGCCCAATGCGGTGAGGCCGTCGAGCACGTCGTTGACGACAAGCATCGGCCCCAGGCCCGAGCCTTTTTCCGGATCGCTGACCAGCGCCGCGCACGCGCCCTTCTCGAACGCTTGCGCGATGAAGTCGTGGCCGTCGCGCGCGTCCTTCAGCGCCACGAAGAGATCGCCGGGCTCCAGCGTGCGCGTGTCGATGGAGACGCCCGTGGCCATCCACGAGTCCGCGCCGATCAAACGGCCCTTGGTCGCTTCCGCCGCATCTTCGGCGAGCCAGAGCGGTTCAAGCATGGGAGGCTCCCAACGCCGCGCGCGCCACATCCTGATCCGAGAACGGATGCACGACGCCCTTCACGATCTGCCCCGTCTCATGGCCCTTGCCGGCGATCAGCAGCGCATCGCCCGGTTTCAGCATCGATACAGCTTCATTGATCGCCTGCCCGCGATCGCCGATTTCCAATGCGCCCGGAGTCGCGGTGAGAATCTGGCGGCGAATTTCGGCGGGCTCTTCCGAGCGTGGATTGTCGTCGGTAACGATCACCACGTCGGCGAACTTCGCCGCGATCGCGCCCATCTTCGGACGCTTGCCGTTGTCGCGATCACCGCCGCAGCCGAACACCAGCACGATGCGGCCCGGCGCGTGCGGACGCGCGGCGCGCAGCAGCACGTCGAGACCGTCCGGCGTGTGCGCGTAATCGACGAACACATGCGCGCCGCCCTTCGTCGCGCCGATGTGTTCGATGCGGCCCTTCACGGTCTTGAGCGTTTCCATGCCGGCCCACACGTCGGCGGGCTTTTCACCGAGCGACAGCGCGAGTGCGGCCGCCGTCACTGCGTTCAGCGCCTGGAATTCGCCGATCAGCGGCAGCTCCACGCGCGCTTCTGCGCCGTACCACTTCAGATCGAGCGTCTGTCCGTTCGGGCGCGGCTGAATCTCGACAATTTTCAGACCATCGGCGCCCGCGCGCCAGCCGCACGACACCACCTGCAGCTTCTTCGCGCGCGCGCCGTCTTCAAAGGCAGGGCCTTCGGCGGCATCGGCGTTCACGATGGCGGGCTGACCGGGCTTCAGCAGCGACCACAGGCGCATCTTCGCATCGCGATAGGCGTCCATGGTGTGGTGATAGTCGAGGTGATCCTGCGTGAGATTGGTGAAGGCGCCGGCGCTGAGCCTCACGCCGTCGAGGCGCGACTGGTCGAAGCCGTGGCTCGACGCTTCCATCGCCGCGTGCGTCACGCCGTCGTCGGCGAGCGTTTGCAGGACCTTGTGGATCTGCACCGGGTCGGCCGTGGTGTGGCCCATGTCGAGCGACGTGTCGGCCCAGATCGCGCCGAGCGTGCCCATGCTCGCGCCGCGCTTGCCGGCGTGCTCCCAGATCTGGCGCAGGAAATCGACCGTCGAGCTTTTGCCGTTGGTGCCCGTCACCGCGACGACCGTCTGCGGCTGGCGCGGATAAAGCCGGCTCGCCGCCAACGCGAGCGCGCGACGCGGATTGCCGGTGACGATCTGCGGCGCGCCCGGATCGGCGCCGAGATCGCCCGCGCTCAGCACCGCAACGGCGCCCTGCGCCACCGCCTGCGCTACAAAATCACGACCATGCGCCGTCGAACCCGCAAGCGCTGCGAACACCGTACCCGGTCCCGCCTTGCGGCTGTCGGCGGTGAGGCCCGTCACGTCCAGGCCGCGCGCCGCATCGGCTACGCCGTCATCGAAAAGGTCTTCAAGCTTCAAGGCGTTCTGTCTCCACCGCTCCGGCGTTCTGCCGAAGTCTGCGCCGCAATGAACGGCGTGATGCGCGCCACCACCCGTCCCACCGCCGGCGCCGCCACCGCGCCGCCCGTCGCGAGATTGGCGTTCTCCGACGTGCGCTGCGGTTCATCGAGCGCCAGCACGATCACATAACGCGGCGCACGCGCCGGGAATATGGCGGCGAAGCTCGAGAACAGTACGTTGGGGTCGTATTTTCCATCGGCGCCGGGCTTCTCCGCCGTGCCCGTTTTGCCGGCGATGTCGAGGCCGCGCAGGTCCGCGCGCCGGGCGGTGCCTTCGATGACCACATCGCGCATCAGCTGCAGCGTTTCCTGCGTCGACAACGCCGTGAACACCGGCGTCATGCGCACCTTGTCGCCGTCGCGATGGCGCAGCAGCGTCGGCGTCGTGCGCGCGCCATTGTTGGTGAACACCGTATAGGCGCCGGCAAGTGAAACCACCGACGTCGCCAGCCCGTGGCCGTAGCCCAGCACCGCCGTCGTAAGCCGCGACTGCGAACGCGGCAGCAGCGGCGCCGGCGTCCCGCCGATCTGGATCGACGTGCGGTCGAACAGGCCGAGCTTGGTGAGGTAATCGCGCTGGCGTTGCGCGCCGACGCGGAGCGCGATGTCCGCCATCGCCACGTTGGACGAATGCGCCATCGCCTCGCGGATGGTGGCGGGGCCGGCGAAGGGATGCGGGTCGCGGATCGGCGTGCCGTCCACATTGAGCGACGCGGTGAGATTGAACGGTTCGCTAAGGCGCAGCTGGTCGGTGTCGAGCGCCATCGCCGCCGTGAACGGCTTAAGCGTCGAGCCCATCTCATAGACCGCGCCCGATGCACGGTTGAGCCGTGCGTTTTCCGCGCCCGCGCCAGGCGCGTTCGGATCGACCTGCGGCCACGACGCGATCGCCAGCGTCTCGCCGGTGTGGCCGTCGAGAATGACCGCAGCGCCCCCCTTTGCCTTTGCGCCCCAGGCGGCGTCGGCGAGTTCGGTTTCGAGCGCGTACTGGATGCGTGTGTCGAGCGAGAGTTCGAGACGCCCCCCGCCCGCGCGGCGGATCTCCGCGTCGAGCGCGCTTTCCACGCCGCCCACGCCCGCGTTCTCGCGGTTGACCCCGCCGAGCGCGTGGCCCGCGAGCACGCCGTTCGGATAGACGCGGCGCTGTTCGCGCTCGAACGAAATGCCGGCGATGCCGAGATCGTGCACCGCGCGCTTCTGCGATGTGGTGAGGCCGGGCTTGAGGTGGACGAACTTCGCCTTGGAGCTCAGCCGCCGTTCCGTCGTCGCCACGTCGAGATCAGGCACGACGGTCGCCAGGCGCTTGGCCGCCTGCGCGGGATCCCAGATCTTTTCCGGCTCGCCCGCGAGAATCCAGCTCGGCAGCATTGTCGCCAGCAGCACGCCGTTGCGGTCGACGAGATCGGCGCGCGCGACCACGGGGGCGGGCGCTGCACGCGGCGCAATCCGCGCCGACTCCGGTTGCCCTGCGAACGACAGCTGCACCGCACGCGCGCCCAGCACGGCGAAGATCGCCATCATCAGCAGTGCGAGCTTGATGATGCGCGTGCGCCCCGGCGCGGGTTCGACCACCGGCGCGCGCGGACGAAGCGGCGCCTCGAACGCGTCGTAGCGCCCTTCCTTCAGCATGTTGCGCGCGCTGACGCGCATCAGGGCTTCGCCTTTTCAGCCGGCGCCAGCACCTCGAT
>JAWXBS010000222.1:0-6125 GCA_034440275.1 Alphaproteobacteria bacterium | reverse complement strand
GGCGTGGGCGGCATCGTCGGCGCGCTCGGCACCGGTCTCGTGGTGAACCCGGCCTGGGGCGGCGCGGGCGTGGTCGACTACGTCAACTGTGCGGAAGCCGGCGCGGTGCTCGCGACCTGCCCGGTGGCGGCCTACGACCTGGTCACGCAAATGACCGCGCAAGCCAAGGGCGTGCTCGTCACGATCGCCTGGTCCGGCGTCGGCAGCCTCGTGATCTTCCTCGTCCTTCGGGTTCTCGGCCTGCTGCGGGCCTCCAAGGAAAGCGAACAGGAAGGTCTCGACATCACGTCGCACGGGGAGGCCGCCTACCATCCCTAGAATGGGCAATACCTATCGTCTCGCGATCCGGGCCTCAGGGTCCGGATCGCCCCACGGCCCGCCATGCGGGATCCTCCCCTCTGAAGGCCGCGATCATGAGATCGCGGCCTTCTTCTTGTCTTGCTACTTTTCTGGGGCGCGCCTTGCGGTCCGCGGATAATTCCGTCGGCGGAACGTTCACCCTCCCTAAGTTAGCGCTTCGTTTACCGGCCCCCCCGAAGAGTGCGTCTCGTGCTCCAGAAGACGAGCTGCTCCGTACCTATGACCGATCTTTCCTATACCCCCGGGACCACAGCCCCGGACGTGAACTCCGCTTCCGGGAAGACGGCGCTGAAGCGCGCCGGCATCTCGATCGGGGCCATGCTGTTCGGCGTTTACGGCCTCGGCGCGGTGCTGACCTACCGTGCGGACGATCCGAGCCTGAACGTCGCCACCAACGACAAGGCGCAGAACCTCTTCGGCGGCCCGGGCGCCGTCTTTGCCGACTTCTTCATGCAGACTCTGGGCGCCGCCGCGCCTGTGGCCCTGAGCGCGATCTTCGCCGCCGGCGCCATCCGCATCGCGCGCAAGCGCATCACCAACAGTGTCTCGCGCGAGCGGCTCATGGCCGGCGCGGGCGGCGTGATCTTGCTCGCAGGCGCTGCCTCCGCCGCTCCTACCCCCAATTTCTGGCCGCTCGACAGTTTCGGCGGCGTGATCGGCGATGGCATCGCCGGGCTGCTGACCGCCCTCTTCTCCCTGCCAGGCCTGCCGGCACCCGAGGTATTCGCGGGCCTGACAGCTGCAGTCGGCGGCGGTATCGCACTCGCCTGGGCGTTCAGCGTCACACGTGACGACATGGCCGCGGCGGTCGACTCCACGGCGGAAGCCGTGGGCAAGGCCGGCGGCCTCATGCAATCGATGTTCAAGGGTTTTGGCGGCAAGCTCAAACGCGCGCCGGAACCGTGGGAAACCTTCGAACGCGAAGTCCCGCTGCGCGCCGAGAAGCGCGCCGCGGTGATTGGCCCCGCTGCCGATGAGGACGGCGCCGGAGGCGCGACTGAAGAGGAAGCGCCGCGTCGCATCGTGCCTGCGCCCATCCGCAAACGCGTCGAACAACCGGCGCAATCGCGTGGCGCCACGCCGCAGCGCCCGACGCAGCAAAGCGCGCCTCGCGCGCCGCAGTCCGATCTGCAGATGCGATCGCAGTCCGAAAATTTCGATCTCCCGGGCCTGGATCTGCTGGCGACGCCGAAGGTGCGTGGCGCGCAGACGGACGGCGCAACACTTCAGGCGCAGGCAAAGCTCCTCGCCGCCACGCTCGCCGACTACGGTGTGCAGGGCGACATCATTTCCGCCCGCCCCGGCCCAGTCGTCACGCTGTTCGAACTCGAACCGGCGCCGGGCGTCAAATCCTCGCGCGTCATCGGCCTTGCCGAAGACATCGCGCGCTCCATGAGCGCGGAAAGCTGCCGCGTCGCAGTCATCCCCGGCCGTAACGCCATCGGCATCGAGCTGCCGAACCCGAAACGTGAAACCGTCTATCTGCGCACGCTGATGGGCTCGACCGCTTTCGTCGGCGCACAAGGCGCGCTGCCGCTGGCGCTGGGCGAAACCATCGAAGGCGAGCCCTTCGCCGCCGACCTCGCGAAAATGCCTCACCTGCTGATCGCGGGCACAACGGGCTCCGGCAAGTCTGTCGGCCTCAACGCGATGATCCTGTCGCTGCTCTTCCGCCATACCCCGGAAGAATGCCGCTTCATCATGATCGACCCGAAGATGATCGAACTCTCGATCTACGAGGGGATTCCGCATCTCCTGACGCCGGTCGTCACCGAGTCGAAGAAGTCCGTCGTCGCGCTCAAGTGGGTCGTGCGCGAGATGGAAGAGCGCTACCGGCGCATGCAGAAGTTCACGGTCAAGAACATCCAGGGCTACAACGACCGCGTGCGCGCCGCGCTCGACAGCGGCGAAATGCTGACACGCACGGTGCACGCGGGGTTCAACCCGGAATCGGGCGAGCCGATCTACGAGACCCAGGAACTGCCGCTTGAGATCATGCCGCACATCGTGGTCGTGATCGACGAAGTCGCGAGCCTCATGTTGACGGCCGGTCGTGAAGTGGAAGCAGCGGTGCAGAGCCTCGCGCAGATGGCGCGGGCGGCCGGCATTCACGTCATCATGGCCACGCAGCGCCCATCCGTCGACGTCATCACCGGCGTCATCAAGGCGAACTTCCCGACGCGCCTTTCGTACAAGGTCGCCACCAAGGTCGACAGCCGCACGATCATCGGCGAGTCGGGCGCGGAACAACTTGTCGGCCAGGGCGACTGCCTTTTCATGGGCGGTGGCGGTCGCATCGTGCGCCTGCACGGCCCGTACGTGGAAGACGACGAAGTGCTGCGCATCGTGGAAATGCTGCGCGCGCAGGGCACGCCCCAGTACCGCTCCGACGTCACCGACGATCCCGATGCGCCAGATGACGCACCAGTTGATCTTGTCGATGTGGCGGGTGGCGCCGACGACGAGTTCTACGATCGCGCCGTCGACATTGTCGCGCGCGACCGCAAGGCTTCGACCAGCTATCTCCAGCGCAAGCTCAGCCTCGGCTACAACCGCGCCGCCAAGCTGATCGAACGTATGGAAATCGACGGCGTGATCTCGCGCGCAAACCATGCGGGCCGTCGCGAAATTCTTGTTCCCGCTCCCAACGACGACTGAGAGTCAGGCCCCCGGCGCGAGCCATCCCGTGAACCGGGGATGAAAGTTCCCGCCCAGCCCTTGCCCCCGCATGCCCTTTATTCGGCCCGGAGGCCGGGCCATATCAACGCGGATGAAAAACCTCGCAACCGCGCTCGCCGCGTCCGCCCTCCTTGTCGGCATTCCGATCGCCGCCCTCGCCCAGAGCCGCGCGCCGGCCGTCGTTCGAACGCCAGTGGCCGGGGAACTTTCCGGCGCGCAAAGGTCAGCGGCGCTCACACAGGCCAGCGCCGCACTCAACCGGATCGCCGCGGTGCACGGTCGGTTTACGCAAGTTGCACCGGACGGGTCGCAGACGCAGGGTCGCATCTACATGCAGCGACCCGGCAAACTGCGCTTTGAATATGACGCGCCGTCGCCGCTGACGATCGTCGCGGACGGCTCGGTCGTGGCGGTCGAAGACCGCGCCATGCGCGATATCCAGCGCGTGCCGCTGCGCTCGACGCCACTCTACTACGTGCTGAAACCGCAGGTGAACCTGGAGCAGGATGCCCGCATCACCCGCGTCGTCCAGCAGGGCGAAAACCTCTTCGTCAGCGCGCGGGATCGTTCGGGGCAGGCCGACGGCGAGATCACCATCACGTTCGGCGGCGCGTCGCGGGAGCTGAAACAGTGGTCGATCACCGACGGCCAGCGGCAGACGACGCGAATCACTCTGTCGCAAGTTCAGAGTGCCGCCCGTCTCGATCCCAAGCTCTTCCGCATCTCGGCGTATGACGCGATGGCGCGGCCCAAAAACCGTTAACCAGAGAAGCGTCGGTAATCGTTGGCGGAATTTGCGCCAACCGTTTCTTGAGGCACACAGGCAAGTGATATTACGGGGTCAACCATTGTTTTCACGACCCCTGTGGCCTATTTGTTACGTGCAAGCCGCCGCTTATCCCCCTGGATCAGCGTCGTCCCCCCGCTGACCGATCCAGTGCGGCGGCTGCGCCGGATCGATCCCCTCCCGGCGCGAGCGCCCTCACAGGCGCCAGGACGCCCGGCCGCTCCCCCAGCGGTCGGGCGTCTCTCGTTTTACCCCGGTGACTTACCCCCGTGACAATCCAGCCCCCGTCCCCTAACCGCCAGCCATGCCCCACATCTCCGTCGCGACCTGGAACATCAATTCCGTACGCATTCGAACCGACCACATCGCCCGCTTCGCCAGCGAGCATCAGCCGGACGTCCTGTGCCTGCAGGAGATCAAGTGCCGGAACGAGGAATTCCCCCTGAAGGCGTTTTCCGCCATGGGGCTCCGGTACAATCACGTCATCGGGCAGAAGGGCTCGCACGGCGTGGCCATCGTCTCGAAGTACCCGTTGCAGGTCGTCCAGGCGCCCTCGTTTTGCCCCCGCTCCGAAGCACGCGTGGCGTCCGTGGCGGTGAAGGGCTTCACCATCCACAATCTCTACGTTCCCGCCGGCGGCGAGACGCCGGTGCCGTCAAGCGACAAGTACCAGCACAAGCTCGAGCTTCTTCAGCGCATGCGCGATCACTACGCCGCCGCACCGAAGGACAAACCGCTCATGCTGGTTGGTGATCTCAACATTGCACCGGGCGAAAACGACGTCTGGAACCACAAGCTCATGCTCAACGAAATCGGCCACACCCCGGCCGAAACAGAGAGCCTTGAAGCCGTCCGCGCCGCCGGCGGCTTTATCGACGTCGCGCGCGCGCTGAAACCCGACCCCGAAAAGCTCTATTCCTGGTGGAGCTACCGGGGCGACTGGAAGACCGCCAACCGCGGTCGCCGCCTCGATCACATCTGGGCCACGCCGGGCCTGGCCGAACGCTGCGACCGGATCGAATTCGTCAACGCCACGCGGGGCTGGGACCGCCCCAGCGATCACATCCCCGTCGTCGCGCGCTTTACGATTTGACGGCGCGCCTCCCCTTGCGGCGCGGGCTGGTCTAGGTTCGCTTCAGCGCGGGAGAACATCATGCAGGACGAGCCCGACGACCGCGTGCCCCATCCCGGCCCGCACCATCACTGCGAAGACGCGACCGCGCTGCAACGCGCCGGCGCCTGGGCGCTCAATGTCATCGTGATCGTCGCCTGGATCGGCTTCATCACCGGCGTGCGCTTGTTTGCGTTCGGCGATGCTTCTCCACCGTCCGGAGATGTGATGTCGAAACTCTTCGGCCACGGTATAGGCTTGGCGACGCTGACTATCCCGGTGTGGCTCTACTTCTCGTTGCTGGAGTGGCGCTGGGGTTATTCACTCGGGAAGGCCGCGCTGGGCCTGCGCGTCATCGACAAGACCGGACATTATCCTTCGCTGCCGCGTTCCCTGCTGCGCAACGCGATCCTGCTGGCGCCATGGGAGATGGCGCATGCTGCGATCTGGTGGTCGCCCGGACGCCCATTTCTCGACGCGCCCAGCAACACGGCGTACTCCCTGCTGATCGCCTCACTGGTGCTTGGCCTTGTGTGGTTCGTCTCGACCTTGCTCTGGCCGGGTCGCTCGATCCATGACCGATTGAGCGGAACGAAGGTCGTGCAGGTCGGCGTGTTGAAGCCGGAAGATTGATCACACCTGCAGGCGATAGCCACCCGTCTCGGTGAGGAGCAGCTTCGGCATGGTCGCTTCCGGCTCGATCTTCTGGCGCAGGCGATAGATGTGCGTTTCCAGCGTGTGCGTCGTCACGCCGGAATTGTAGCCCCACACCTCGCGCAGCAACTCATCACGCGGCACCGGCTTCAAACCGGCGCGATAGAGATAGCGCAGGATCGACGTTTCCTTTTCCGTCAGCCGCACCTTCTTGCCGTCGGCGAGGACGAGCGTCTTCGCGCCGGGGCGGAACTCATACGGGCCGATCTGGAAAGTCGCGTCTTCGCTCGATTCATGACTGCGCAGATGTGCGCGGATCCGTGCCAGCAGCACGTTGAACTTGAAGGGCTTGGTGACGTAGTCGACGGCGCCCGCATCCAGCGCGGAGATCGTCGATTCGTCGTCTCGCTCACCGGTGAGCATCACGATCGGCGCAACGACTCCCGCTTCGCGCATCTCGCGGCACAGCACCCGTCCATCCGCATCAGGCAGGGTGACGTCCAGCAGGATCAGCCCCGCCCGCCCCTCGAGCGC
>JAWXBS010000221.1:0-6684 GCA_034440275.1 Alphaproteobacteria bacterium | reverse complement strand
CGCTTCTTCAAGCACCGCCTGCGCTTTCCACGCCTTGCCGTCGAGCACGAGCAGGCGTGCGGCGATGGCGGCGGCCGGCGCGAAGCCCGGCGCGAGACGCACGGCGCGCTGCGCCATTTCCGACGCCTTTTCCGGATGACGCTCGCGTTCATTCTTGTGCGCGGCGGCGGAGAGCAGAACGGCGCGGCGGCGCGTGGCGGCTTTGAGGTCGATGAGCTTGCGGCGTTCGCCTTCGTCGAGCGTCTCGATGGCGCCTTCCCAGATGCCCGCCTGCACCTGCAGTTCGAACAGCGTCGTGAAGGGCCAGGTCGCCGACTTCGACAAGCGCAGCGCCGCTTCGGCGTGGGACATGGCGGTGATGCGGTCGCCGCGCTTTAAGGCTGCTTGCAACAGGCCCTTGCGACCAAGGATTTCCGTATCCTCGTTCTGCAGCATGCCCGAATAGGCGCGCTCGGCGGCGGGAACGTCGCCGGCGACTTCGGCGGCGCGCGCTTCGAGCAGCTTCGTGAGGCGCGGTTCCTCGACCAGTTCGGCGGCTTTTTCTGCATGCTTGCGCGCTTCGTCAAATTCGCCCGCTTCGGCGGCGATCAGCCCCAGCGCGAGCGCTTCCTGACCCTTCTTGCGCTTGGTGATCTGGTTGGCGCGACCGAGGCGCCCCGGCGCATCGACGAGCACCATCAGGAAGCGCAGTACTGGCAGCAACACCGCGAAGAACAGCGTCACCGCGATGACCGCGAAGAGCGCGCTCGTCTTGATGGTGGTGCCGAACCATTCGATCTCCACGCGCCCCGGCGACGTCGCCGCCTGGAACGTGAAGAGCGCGGCGAGCACCGCGACGACGAGAAGGGCTGCGACGCGGATCATGTGGTGCGGCCTCGCGAAAGGTCCTGACGGATCGCAGCGAGGCGCGCGTCGATCTCGAGCCGCGCGCGCGCGCGCTGCACCCATGGACCGGCGACCTGCGCCGCAGATCCGGTCAGGCGGGAGAGTTCAGCGACCGCGCCGGCGACATCGTCGCTCGATAGTCGTCCGCTGGCTCGTTCGACCATGCCGACGGGGGTGTCGCCTTCACCGGTGCGCTGCACGGTGACGAATTGCGCAAGGAAGGCCTGCACCTGTCCCCAGAAGCCGGCGCCGGAGGCGCTGACGCGGGCGGCGCGGACGATGTCGTCCTCCATGGAGGAGAATTGCTCTTTCAGCTCCTGCCGTGACGGCGCGCCGGCGCGGGCGAGGGGCGCGAGCGCCACGATGTTCGGATTGCCGGGAAGGATCGTCTCGAGCGTGGCGTAGGCCTGCTCGAATGGACCGGAGGCGCGCGCGGCTTCCGAAGCGGCGGCCACGGCGAAGGCGGCGCGTGCGGCGATTGCCGCTGATTCAGACTGCGCGCGGATGGTGTCCGTATCGGCCTGCAGGCGCTGCACCTGCGCCGACATCGCTGCGAGATCGGCGCCTCCGATGCGGGTCTGCAGCGATGCGATGGAGTCCTGCAGCGCCATCATGCGCCCAGTCAGTGAAGGGTCGTCGGGATCGACGGCCGCCGTTTCCACAGCGGTGAACCGGGCCTCGATCTCCTTCAGCCGAGCTTCAAGCGCACGCACGTCGTTGAGAGGAATTTGCGGCACGGCGTCGGCAGGCGCGTCGCTCGTCTTGTCGAACATGGACGAATTGGATGCCGTCGCGCCCATGCCTGCGCCTGCGAAAGCGGCGACAACCGACAGTGTGATCGCGGTGCCGAGATTTACCCCGCCTTCTGATGATGCTGACTCGCGCCGGCGCGCACGTTCCGCTGCCGTCGGCTCCCATTCCGCATCGATCGGCTGATCGCTCGCGCTCATCGTCGCCCCTAGGTGTGTCCGCGTCCGCCGAATCTGACTGATTCGACGCTGACACCACTACAGGTGTTCGCGTCGGGGGAAGCTTAATTTTCCACGAGGAGTCGCAGCAGCGCATCTTCGCGCGGCGCTTGCGCCACAACGACATCGCGCCAATTCAGTCCGCGCGCGATTTCCGCGACTGCGGGGCTCAGGCACAACGCCGCAATTCGTTGCAGGGACGAATCTTTTTCAACCGCGTCACGGAAGGCCGCGCAGCCGCGCGCGCTGTGAAACAACACGACGTCGACGGATTCGCGTAGGGCTTCATGCACGCGTTGCGGCATATGGCCGACAACCGCCGCGCGGTAGAAGACCCGACACACCGCCGTGAAACCTTCGCGCTGCAACGCGCCGACGAGATCGCCCGCGAGATCGGCGCCCGCGACATGCATCAGCGCGCCGCCGTCCGGTCGTAGCGTTTGCGCAACGAACGACGCGAGCGCACGCACGTCGCCGCCCGCAATGCGAACATTTCCAAAACCGTTTGCGGTTGCAGCCTCGCCCGTGGCGTCTCCGACACAGAAGGCCGGCAGCGTGCGCTCACGCGATTCGCGCGCGAACGCCGTGACTCCGTTGGCGCTGGTGAAGAGCAGGGCCTGGAAACCGTCCGTATTTGCGTCCGTCGCGACCGGCTTGATGATCAACATGGGCGCCACGATCACGGTGTGTCCCAACGCCTGTAGCCGCGCCGCCGTCTCCGAGGCGCCGGGTTCGGCGCGGGTGACGAGCACGCAGGCCATCGCGGTCAGTCGTGCACGATCTTGTCGCCGGCTTCCGCGCGGATCGAACGGCCGAGCCGGTCGCCCAGCGTGATCGCCGCGCCGAGCATGTCCGCCGACCGCACGATCTTCTCCGTCCGCCGCCAGCATTGCCGACCGTCAGGCGTCAGCGCCTCGCCGATAAAGAAGAGGCCGTCGTCGTCGAGCCGGGCGTGCGCTGCAATCGGCGTGCGGCAAGAGCCGTCAAGCGCGGCGAGAAACGCGCGCTCGGCGGCGGTCTCGATGGCGCCGGTCGTGTCTTCGAGCGCTTCAAGGATGCTCCGCATCTCCGCGTCCTCGGTGCGCGTGGTGATACAGAGCGCGCCCTGTCCGGCGGCCGGGGGCATGGCGATAGGGTCGAGCAGGCTCGCCACGCGATTATCGAGCCCCAGTCGCTGCAGCCCGGCGAGCGCGAGGAACGTCGCATCGAATTCGCCCTCCTCGATCTTGCGAAGACGTGTTTCCACATTTCCACGCAGCGTTTTCACGACGAGGTCGGGTCGCGCGTGCAGCAGTTGCGCCTGTCGCCGCAGGCTTGCAGTGCCCACGACTGCGCCGGCGGGAAGGTCGTCGATGGTCCTCGCCTTCACGCTGATGAAGGCGTCGCGCACGTCCGCGCGCTCCGGCACACAAGCGAGCGCGATGCCGGCGGGCAGACGCGTCGGCAGATCCTTCATCGAATGCACTGCCAGGTCGATGCGCTGGTCCAGCAACGCCTCGTCCAGTTCCTTCGTAAACAGCCCTTTGCCGCCCGCTTCGATGAGGCGGCGGTCGGTGATCTTGTCGCCCGTCGTGACGGTCGGGAAAATCGGGACGCGGTGATCCTGGTCGGCCGGCTCGATCTTGAGCGCCTCGGCGATCCGCGCCTGCACGCGACGCGCCTGGGTCATCGATAGGGGGGAGGCGCGGGCGCCAATGCGGAAATTGCGTGTCATGGCTTGGCGCGAACCTGAATCCACCCCAGCTATCGGTCGCACATGACCCCGACGCAAGTCCGCACACCGCCCCTGACCGTTCTCGGCATCGAGACAAGCTGCGACGAAACAGCCGCCGCCGTGGTGCGTCTGGCGGACGGCCGCGCGGAGGTCCTCTCGGATGTCGTGTGGACGCAGTTCGACGAACACGCGCCGTTCGGCGGCGTGGTGCCGGAAATCGCGGCGCGGTCTCACGTGGAAAAGCTCGATGCCGCGATTGCCGAGGCCATGGCGCGCGCGGGACTCGGCTTCGAGGCGCTCGACGGGGTGGCGGCGACGGCCGGCCCCGGCCTCATCGGTGGCGTGATGGTCGGGCTCATGACCGGCAAGGCGATCGCGCTGGCGCGGGGTCTGCCATTGCTGGCGATCAATCACCTTGAGGGGCACGCGCTCTCGCCCCGGCTCGCGGCGCCGATGCCGTTTCCCTACCTTTTGTTGCTGGCGTCCGGCGGACATTGCCAGTTCCTTGCGGTGGAAGGGCTCGGCCAGTATCGGCGGCTTGGCTCGACTGTGGACGACGCGGCTGGCGAGGCGTTCGACAAGGCGGCCAAGGTGCTCGGCCTTGGTTTTCCGGGTGGTCCGGCGGTGGAGCGGGCGGCGCAGGACGGTGATCCGCGCCGGTTTGCGCTGCCTCGATCGTTCCTGGGGCAGCCGGGCTGCGACATGTCCTTCGCCGGGTTGAAGACGGCGGTCATGCGCGCCGCGCAGGCCATGCCGGAGGCCACTACTCAGGACAGGGCGGATCTCGCGGCGAGCTTTCAGGCCGCCGTGGTGGAGGTGGTCGCCGACCGCGCGGCCAACGCCATGGCCATGGCGGGCTACGCGGCGGCGCGGCTCGTGGTGGCCGGCGGCGTGGCGGCAAACCTGCCGTTGCGGACCCGGCTGGAGGCGTTGGCGGCGGAGCAAGGGGCTGAATTTCACGCGCCGCCGCTGCGCTACTGCACCGACAACGCCGCGATGATCGCGCTCGCGGGCGCTGAACGTCTCGCAGCTGGTTTAGTGGATGGGCTCGATGTGCAGGCTCGACCGCGCTGGCCCCTGGACGCCGCAGCGGCGGCGGCGCGCCCGGTCCACGTGCCCGGCAGGAAGGGCGCCAAGGCCTAGAATCGGAAGAGACGGACGGCGATCCCTCGCCATCCGCCTCTTCAATGTGATGCCTGGCATCACGATCCCTGGTCGTGCGTCGCGGGGCCTATCAGGCCATCACGATCGCGGCCATTTGCAGGAACGGCGTAGCCGCAGCCGCAAAGACCACGGCGGCGACAACGATCGCCACAGCGCGCAGGGTCTTCGGGTTCATTTCCTGGCTCATGGTAAAGCCTCCTCTGTTTGCTGCATGTGCGAACGTCTGCAGCGAGAAGACATATGACGCTTCGTCACGATTCCTGAAACCGACGACTTTCTGGGTCAGATATGCAAATGCGCATGCATCCAAAGTCGAATGTGTGCAAATTTACACTTGTGGGGCGGATATGGCCTGAAATGGCACGCTTCGCACCCGCAGCAATCAGCTTCAACCGAGGAGCGTGCGGACGATCTCGATGGCCGGCAGGACGACGAAGCTGCTGGCCGCGATGAAGATCAGCAGGTTTCCGAACTGGTGGAAATGGGCGGCGGCTTGGCGGGCGGTCATGGGAAGTCTCCGAATTTCAATTGGGGTTTTGCAATCACGCAATCACGGCGGCGGCGGCCTGCCAGAGGGGCAGCATGGCCGCGGCGACGGCCATGAAGCCGAACAGCAAGGCGCTCAGCCGCAGCGTCGCGGGAAGGTAGGCTTGGTTGTTGGGGCGGTCGTTCATGGCGTCATCTCCGGTCCGGCGCGTTGGCCGTGACAGGTATATGCCACGAAGCTATTCGATGATCAATGAATAAATTCGATTTCGTTCAATTTTTTTCGGACACCCTAGGTCGAGCGGACTTTCCGGCGCCCATGGAGCTTTCCGGGCGGGCATAGATGCCGTTCAAAACGAGGCCGAGGACGCCCGAGAGCTCTCGCTCAAGCTTGGCGAGGGTGAGCTGGGAGAATTGATGCGGAAAGCTGAACTTGACCGTCGCGGACTGCAGCATCTCGGCGATGAATTCGAAATCGCCCTCGATGAAGAGGCCCTGGCCGGCGCCTTCTTCAAGCAGGGCCGACAGGAAGACGCGCTCCGACGCCAGCATCTCGTTGGCGAAAATGGGTCGCTCGCGGCTCAGAACCTCCGCCACCTCAAGGATTTTGGCGTTCTCCGCAACGAGATTGTAGTTGTCGCGCATCTTGCGCGTGAAGATCTCCCGCAACCGCTCGTCGGGTGACAGGTCCTTGCGGCGGGCGATGGCGGCGCAATCGAGCTGCTGCTCAGCATAGTGCCGGCGGGCCATGGCTTCAGCTATGTCGATCTTCGCTTCAAAGAAGCGATAGATGTTGCCGGGCGACATCCCGCAATCGGCCGCGATCTCGGCCATGGTGGTCTTCCCGTACCCGTAATGCTTGATACGGGTCATCGCGGCGTGGAGGATGCGCTCGCGGGTCTCTGCTTTCTCGTCCATAAACTCAACCTTACCCTTTGTGCATTGAACGATCAATGAAGAGTTCAGCGGATTCAAACGCTCTGCAACGTATCGGGGTCCTGGGCGGGGGCGCCTGGGGCACGGCGCTGGCCAATATCGCCGCCGGCGCGGGGCGGGAGGTCACTCTGTGGGCCTTCGAACCGGACGTGGTCGCCGCCGTCAACGAGAACCGGGAAAACCCGCTTTATCTACCTGGTCACCGGCTGGACGGGGGGATCAGGGCGGTCACGGACATGCGTGATCTCGCCGCGCTGGACGCCATTCTTGCGGTGACGCCCGCGCAGCACCTGCGCCCGGCTCTAAGGCGCCTTGCCGCCGACCTGCCAGAGGGTGCGCCCGTTGTGCTGTGCGCCAAGGGGATCGAGCAGGGGTCGCTGGCGCTAATGACGGAAGTGCTGGCGGCGGAGGCTCCGCAAGCCCGGGCAGCGGTGCTTTCGGGACCCGGCTTCGCCAAGGACGTCGTGAAGGGGCTGCCGACCGCCACCACGATCGCCTGTCCGGACGAAGCGCTGGGCGCGGCCCTCGTTG
>JAWXBS010000220.1:0-4272 GCA_034440275.1 Alphaproteobacteria bacterium | reverse complement strand
TCAACGCATTGAGCGATGCACGTGTTTCATCGAAGGCGGCGCGCGCAGCGTCCGCTTTCGTACGCGCAGCGGTCATGGCGTTCTCGTCGGTCACGGGCGCTGTCGCGCGGCCTTTCTCGGCGGCGTCGAGGGAAAGCGTCGCCTGATCGCGTTCGGTGGCGAGGGCCGCGCGTTGGCTCTTTACCGCATCACGGCGCTCGTTGAGACGGCGTTCTTCGGCGACAAGCGCGTCTTTCGCCGCGCTCGCGCGCAGACCGTCCGCGACGGCTGCGGGCGCGGCTTGGCGCGCGATGCGCGCTTTCGTGTCGGCTTCCTCGCGACGCTTGCGTGCGGCGTCGGATTTCTGTTGCGCGGCTTCTGCGGCGGCTTCGGCGGCCTTCAGTTCCTTGCGCGCGGCGGTGAGGCGGTTGCGTTGCTCCAGACGCGCAGCAGCCGGCGCCGGCGCATCGTCGCGCCGCACGAAGCCGTCCCAGCGCCACAGATCGCCTTCCACCGAAACGAGACGCGCACCCGCAGACAACATCTTCTGCATGCGCGGCCCTTCCGCGCGATCGACCACGCCGCAGAGCGCAAGGCGCGCAGCAAGCGCCGGCGGCGCCGTGACGTGCGCCGCAAGCGGCGTGACGCCGGCAGGCCAGGTTATGGTGCGGGTTTCCGCGCCCGCCCAGCGCAGCGGTGCGTCATCGGCGAGCGAGGCTTCGATGTCGTCGCCCAGCGCAGCCGCGACGGCTTTCTCGTAACCGGGCGCGGCATCGATGTCGGCGAGCACGGGCGGATAGCTCTTGCCGCTGGGCTTGGAGACGAGTTGCTCAAGCGCGCGCACTTCGGCGGCCGCTTCAGCGCGCTTGCGATCGGTATTGTTGCGCCCGGTTTCCGCTTCGCGCAGCGCGGCGTCTGCTTCGCTCAACGCGGTTTCAGCGAGCGCTTCCGCAGTCCGCGCGGCGTCGGCGGCCGCTTGAGCGGCAGCGACGCGCGCTTCGGCTTCAGCGATGCGTTCGGCGAGATCGTTCGGCGCATCGACAGCAGCGATGTCGCGGGCGAGCAGGGCGAGGCGTTCTTCTGCGCGACCGAGACGGGCGCGAGCCTCGCGTGCGCTCGCTTCCAGCACCGCACGTTGCGCCTGCGCTTCCGCCGCCGCGGCGACAAGCGCCTGCAAGGCGCCCTCCGCTTCTGCTCGCGCGGCGTCGCGCGACTTCAGCGATGCTTCCAGCGCTTCAAATGAGCCGTCGTTGCCCGCGCCGGAGAGATCGAGGTGTTCGGCTTCGAGCCTCGCCAGCACGGTCTCTGCGTCGGCGCGCATGCGTGTTTCGCGTTCCTCGTCTTCGTCGAGACGTTTCAGAGCATCGACGGCGCGCGCGACGATGGTTTCGGCGTCGCGCAGATCGCGTTCGAGGCCCACGCGTTCGCCTTCAAGGCGGCGGAGTACCGTCGCGGCGACAAGTTCTTCTTCGCGCAGGGCGGGGAGTTGTTCGGCGGCGCCTTCGGCGGCGCGTCGCGCGGCGGAGGCCTCTTCGGCCGCGGCGGCGACGTCGCGCTCGGCGCTGCGGAGATCAGCCTGCGTTGCGGCGAGCGCTTCAGCGGCGTCCATCCAGCGGCGATGCAGCGACAGCGCTTCGGTACGGCGCAGTTCTTCGGCGAGACCGCGATAGCGTTCCGCGAGACGCGCCTGACGCTTCAGCGCCTGACGCTGCGCGTCGATCTCTGCGGCGACTTCATCAAGACGCAGCAGATTGGCAGAGGCCGCGTTGAGCTTCAGGTCCGCTTCGTGACGGCGCGCATGAAGGCCCGCGATGCCGGCGGCTTCTTCCAGAATGCGACGGCGGTTCTCGGGTTTTGCTGCGATCAGTTCGCTGATCTGGCCCTGTCGCACGAGTGCGGGCGAGTTCGCGCCTGTCGAGGCGTCCGCGAAGAGAAGCTGCACATCCTTGGCGCGCACCTCGCGGCCGTTTACGCGATAGATTGAACCGGACTCGCGTTTGATCTTGCGCGAAATCTCCAGCGTATCCGCCGAAGCGATGCCGGGCGGGGGCTTGGCGCCTTCCGCATCCAATACCAGAACGACTTCGGCGTGTTCACGCGCGGGGCGCGCATTCGTGCCGGCAAAGATCACGTCGTCCATGTCGCCCGCGCGCATGGCTTTCGCCGAAGTCGCGCCCATCGCCCAGCGCACGGCTTCCAGCAGGTTCGACTTGCCACAACCGTTCGGACCCACAACGCCCGTGAGACCGGCCTCGATCACCAGGCGTACGGGATCGACGAAGGACTTGAAGCCCGAGAGTCGGAGTTCGACGATGTGCACGGGCGCGTCGTCTCCTGCCGCCGCTATGCCGTGAGCTTGGCGTCGATGAGCTTGGCGAGCCGTTCGTAGGTGTAGGGATTTTCGACGGTGTTATCTAGTACTTCGCCGTTGAGGATCAGCGTCGGCGTGCCGGTGATCTTGAACGCCTTCTCGCCTTCTTCGGCGACCGTCTGCAGGCGCTTGGTCTGCACATCGTCGGCTATGCATGTGGTGAACTGTTCGTCGGAGAGACCGCCGGTCTTCGCCAACTCCAGCAGCTTCTCGCGCAATTGGCCTGCCTGCGCCGCCTGGAACACCGAGTCCTGTGCATCGAAGAACATGTCGACGGCCTTGAAATACTGGTCGGGTGTCGAGGACATGCAGCGCGCTAGCATGTGCTCGGCGCGCGCGATCGTGGGCTCGCCTGCAGGAAATTCGCGGAAGATGAAACGGATCTTGCCGGTGTCGATGTAGCTGGCCTTCAGCTGCGGCCAGACATCCTTGTGGAAGGCCGCGCAGGCGTGGCACGCGAGTGAAGCGTACTCGATGAGCGTGACCTTGGAGTCCGCCGGCCCGAGCGCCATGTCGCCTTCGACAGCGCTCTTCGAGGCGACTCCGCCACCGCCTTCGCAGGCCGCGACCAGCGCGAGAGACGAGGCGAAAAGCGCGAACTGACGGCGATCGATCATGTGTCTCTGCCTGCACTGGTCGGGACGACGTGTGTTGCGACGCCCGATGGATGGGGAACGGAATGCGCCGTCTTAGCGCGCGCGCGCGATGACCGGAAGCGCCCGCTCTCAGTCGGCGAGAGACCTCAGCGGCGCTGCCCGATGGCGCGTCCGAGGCGCGCGAGGGCGGCTTTCAGCGCGGGGCTGCCGATGGAGGCGAGCGAGAGGGCGAGCAGTCGCTCGTCGTCCGCCGAAAGCGGGGCCGAGAGCGGGCGCAGGTTCGACGCGCCTTTGCGGGTGATGACGCCCTGCTTGATCGCAATGGCCTTCACGCCCGCGCCGGCGAGATTGCAGCGTTCGAGGATCAGGGCGGCCTGGTGCTGGACGAAGGGGGCGGCGGGGCCGGCGACCTTGATGGTCAGCGTCGATCCGTTGGCGCCGCGCGCGATCTTCTCGGGCTCGGTCATCTGGGCGAGTTTCTCGCCGACGATGTCGCGCCACTGGCGCTTGAGCTCCACGACGGATTTGCCGGTTTGCTTGGGGGCGACCTTGGCGCGCATGATCGCGGCGGTGAGCGCACCGGCCTGCGGCGGGCCGCCTTTCCAGACGGCCTTGCCCCGCTGGCGCGAGAGCGCTTCGAGGGCGGCCGCCTCCAGGCGCGGATCGACCGGGCCTTCTGGTTTGGGTATGGGCGCGCGTTTGGGCAACATGGCCCCCTAGAGAATCGGCAAAGACGTTAAGAGACCTTAAATGCCCGCCGCCCCGCGCAAGCCGCGGACTCAAGAGGTAGTTGTGAATAGGCCAGTGAGTGCGGTGGGAGCACTACGGGTGGTGTTGTTGGATTGGTATGACCGGAACGCCCGGTCGCTGCCCTGGCGCACCCCGCCCAGCGCCGCCGCCCGGACGGACCCGTACCGGGTCTGGCTCTCCGAGATCATGCTGCAGCAGACGACCGTCGCGGCGGTCGGACCCTATTTCGAGCGCTTCCTGGAAGCCTGGCCGACCGTGTCCGATCTGGCCGCCGCCCCAAGGGAGGACGTGCTTCGGGCGTGGGCGGGGCTTGGCTACTACAGCCGCGCGCGCAACCTCCATGTGGCTGCGGGGGCCGTGGCGGCGGTTCGGGCCGTCAAGAATCCCGTGCTGCTCGCACGCGCGGTCATGGAACAAACCCCTCATACCTTCCTGGTGGCACGAGGAGCGCTGGAGCTCGCGCGCCAGGCGGGAATCGAGCGCTGCGATTCCAGTGCGCTCATCACTGCGGCGTCGCTGGCCAGGCACCTTGCGCGTCCAAGGCCGCCGTCGCCGCCAGGAACCGTCGGTGCGGTG
>JAWXBS010000219.1:0-11524 GCA_034440275.1 Alphaproteobacteria bacterium | reverse complement strand
GTCCACGTGCGTGCCGTCCGGAAGGAACGGCATGTCCTCGATCGGCACGATCTTGGAGATGACGCCCTTGTTGCCGTGACGGCCGGCCATCTTGTCGCCCGGCTGCAGCTTGCGCTTCACCGCGACGAACACCTTGACGACCTTCATCACGCCAGGCGGCAGTTCATCGCCGCGCTGGAGCTTGTCGACCTTGTCGTTGAAGCGGTCGTCGAGACGCTTTTTCGCGGCGTCGTACTGCTGCTTCAGACCTTCGATTTCCGCGTTGGCCGCGTCGTCGTCGATGCCGATCTGCCACCAGTGACCACGGGTGATCGCCTGGAAGGTCTCGTCCGTCACCGGGCCCTTCTTGAAGCCCTTCGGACCGGACACGGCGTTCTTGCCGCGCATGAGTTCCTTCAGGCGATTGAAGATGTTGCGCTCGAGGATCGAGAGCTCGTCGTCGCGGTCCTTCGCGAGACGCTCGATTTCCTGACGCTCGATCTGCAGCGCGCGCTGGTCCTTGTCGACGCCGTGGCGATTGAACACGCGCACTTCGACGATCGTGCCCTGCACGCCCGGGGGCAGACGCAGGGACGTATCGCGCACGTCGGAGGCCTTTTCACCGAAGATGGCGCGCAGGAGCTTTTCTTCCGGCGTCATCGGGCTTTCGCCCTTCGGCGTAACCTTGCCGACGAGAATGTCGCCGGCGAGTACTTCGGCGCCCACCGCCACGATGCCCGCTTCGTCGAGGTTGCGGAGCGCTTCCTCGCCGACATTGGGAATGTCGCGCGTGATTTCTTCCGGCCCGAGCTTGGTGTCACGGGCGGCGACTTCGAATTCCTCGATGTGGATCGAGGTGAAGACGTCGTCCTTCACGATGCGTTCGGAGATGAGGATGCTATCCTCGAAGTTGTACCCGTTCCACGGCATGAACGCGACGAGCACGTTGCGTCCGAGGGCGAGTTCTCCGAGATCCGTCGACGGGCCGTCGGCGATGATGTCGCCCGCTTCCACGATGTCGCCGACCTTCACGATCGGGCGCTGCGTGATGCAGGTGTTCTGGTTGGAGCGCTGGAACTTCAGCAGACGGTAGATGTCGACGCCCGGCTTCGACGTATCGCGCTCTTCGGTGGCGCGAATGACGATACGCTGGCTGTCCACCTGCTCGACGACGCCGATGCGGCGCGCCGCAATCGCCGCGCCCGAGTCACGCGCCACGATGCCTTCCATGCCCGTGCCCACAAGCGGGGCGTCCGCCTGCAGCAACGGCACGGCCTGGCGTTGCATGTTGGAGCCCATGAGCGCGCGGTTGGCGTCGTCGTTCTCGAGGAACGGGATGAGCGCCGCGGCGACCGACACCACCTGCTTCGGCGAGACGTCGATAAAATCGACTTCGCCGCGCGGATGCAGCGTCGCTTCATAGTTCACGCGCGACTGCACGAGATCTTCCGCGAGCGCGCCCTTGGAATCCAGCTCGGCGTTCGCCTGCGCGATCGCGAAGCGCGATTCCTCCATGGCCGAGAGATAGGTGATCTCGTCGGTCGGCTTGCCGTCCACGACCTTGCGGTACGGGCTTTCGATGAAGCCGTACTTGTTCACGCGCGCATGCGTCGCGAGCGAGTTGATCAGACCGATGTTCGGGCCTTCCGGCGTTTCGATCGGACAGATGCGGCCGTAATGCGTGGGGTGCACGTCGCGGACTTCGAAGCCCGCGCGTTCGCGCGTCAGACCGCCCGGGCCGAGCGCCGAGAGACGCCGCTTGTGCGTGATCTCGGAGAGCGGGTTGGTCTGGTCCATGAACTGCGAGAGCTGCGAGGAGCCGAAGAACTCCCGCACCGCCGCCGCCGCGGGCTTTGCGTTGATCAGGTCGTGCGGCATGACGGTCTCGATATCGACCGAGCTCATGCGCTCCTTGATCGCGCGTTCCATGCGCAAGAGACCGACGCGGTACTGGTTTTCCATCAGCTCGCCGACCGATCGCACCCGGCGGTTGCCGAGGTTGTCGATGTCGTCGATTTCGCCTCGGCCTTCGCGCAGGCCGAGCAGCGTGCGCATCACGGCGACGATGTCTTCGGCGCGCAGCGTGCGGACTTCATCCTCGGTATCGAGGCCGAGGCGCATGTTCATCTTCACGCGGCCCACCGCGGAAAGATCGTAACGCTCTGAATCCGAGAAGAGGCCGCGGAACAGCGTCTCGCCGGTTTCGATCGTCGGCGGTTCGCCCGGACGCATGACGCGGTAGATGTCGAACAGGGCCTGTTCGCGCGTCTCGTTCTTGTCGAGCGCCATGGTGTTGCGCAGGTACGGGCCGACCGTGACGTTGTCGATGTCTAGGACGTCGATTTCGTCGATGCCCGCATCGATCAGCGACGCGACGAGCGCCTCGGTGATGCCTTCGCCGGCTTCGGCGAAGATTTCACCGGTCTCGACGTTGACCTGGTCTTCCGCGAGGAAGCGATCGTACAGGTCTTCCGACGGCACGAGGATGTCGAGCACGCCGTCCTCGGCGAGCTTGTTGGCCACGCGCGCGGATATCTTCTTGCCGCCTTCGGCCACGACCTTGCCGGTCTTGGCGTCAACGAGATCGAAACCGGGCTTTGCGCCGCGCCACTTCTCGGCGCGGTAGCGGAGCGTCCAGCCCTTCGCCGTGCGACGGTAGGTGACCTTGTCATAGAACGTCGACAGGATCTGTTCGCCGTTCATGCCGAGGGCATAGAGCAGCGTCGTCGCCGGCAGCTTGCGCTTGCGGTCGATGCGGACGAACAGGATGTCCTTGGCGTCGAACTCGAAGTCGAGCCACGAGCCGCGATACGGGATGACGCGCGCCGCGAACAGGAGCTTGCCCGACGAGTGGGTCTTGCCCTTGTCGTGGTCGAAGAAGACGCCCGGCGAACGGTGCATCTGGCTGACGATCACGCGCTCGGTGCCGTTCACGACGAACGTGCCCTTGTCGGTCATCAGCGGGATGTCGCCGAGATAGACGTCCTGTTCCTTGATGTCCTTGATGGACTTCGCGCCCGTTTCCTCGTCGGATTCGAATACGATGAGCCGCAGCTTCACCTTCAGCGGCGCCGCGTAGGTCATGTCGCGCTGCTGGCACTCTTCGACGTCGAACTTCGGCTGTTCGAATTCGTAGGTCACATACTCGAGGAGCGCGCGCTCCGAGAAATCCTTGATCGGGAAGACAGAGCGGAACACCGCCTCGATGCCTTCCTCACGACGGTCCGCCGCCTTGACGTCCTTTTGCAGGAATTGATCGTAGGAGCTCCGTTGCACCTCGATCAGGTTCGGCATGGCTCCCGCTTCCGGGATCTTGCCGAATGATTTGCGAATACGCTTCTTGCCCGTGAAAGACAGAGCCATGAGCTCTCCCCGTTGGCCACATTCCGTTCAGCGCCGCCGAACCGTCCGGAATGCGACTCTGGTCGCCGCCTCGCCCGCTATTGATGTCCCTCGCGGCAGGGACGGGTTTCGAGCCATCGGCTCGAACGGAGTTCCACGGGCGAGAAGAACTCCGGCGCGAACACACACATCGCGCACGAGATAAAAAACGCATGAGGCCGAGCCGCGCTGCACACGCGGCCCGGCCTATGCGTCGTTGGTTCAGATCAGGTCAGATCGACCTTGGCGCCGGCCTTTTCGAGCTGGGCCTTGAACTTTTCGGCATCAGCCTTGTTGACGGCCTCCTTGACCGCCTTCGGCGCGCCTTCGACCAGGTCCTTGGCTTCCTTGAGGCCGAGACCCGTGATCGCGCGCACTTCCTTGATGACTTCGATCTTCTTGTCGCCGGCCGCCGTGAGCATGACGTTGAATTCCGTCTTCTCTTCCACGGCGGCTGCGCCGCCGCCGGCTGCCGGAGCCGCCGCCACCGCGACCGGAGCCGCGGCGCTGACGCCCCACTTCTCTTCGAGCAGCTTGGAGAGCTCGGCCGCTTCGAGAACGGTCAGGCTGGAGAGGTCGTCGACGATTTTTTCGAGTTTGGACATGTGGTTACACCCCTGATGTTTTTCAACGTGTCGTTGGGACAGTGACTGATGGTTGGCCTGAAATCAGGCCGCGTCCTTGGTGGCGTAGGCGTTGATGACCCGTGCGAGCTGGCCGCCCGGCGCCGCGAGGACGCCGGCGATCTTGGTCGCGGGCGCCTGCAGGAGGCCCACGATCTTGCCGCGCAGTTCATCGAGCGACGGAAGCGTCGCCAGAGCCTTCACCGCGTTTTCGTTGAGGATCTCGTCGCCCATGATGCCGCCGAGCAGGACGAACTTGTCCTTCTCCTTGGCGTAGGCGACGGCGACCTTGGTGGCCGCCGTGGGATCCGCTGAATACGCGATCGCGACCGGTCCGGCGAACATGCCGGAACCTTGCGCGCCCGGCGTGCCGTCAAGAGCGATCTTGGCGAGCCGGTTCTTCACCACTTTCAGACTGGCGCCCGCCTCACGAAGGCGCACGCGCAGTGCAGTCATGTCCGCAACGGTAAGGCCCGCATAGTGGCTGACGACCACCACGCCGGACTTGGCGAAGATCCCTTTCAGGTCCTCCACCGCTTGCGCTTTTTGAGCACGATCCATTGCGGTCTCCAATTTACGGTCGCCGGCCAATCCGGCGCCCGGACCACGGGCGATCGAGCCGCACCGCGCATCGCCGCCGATCGCTTCGGAGGCTCCGCGCGACGCCCTCGTCGCACGCGCCCGTCCCGCCAATTGCTTGGCGCAGCGCCTCGGCCGCTTGCCCCGCCCCCCGCTTCCGCGCGCGGGTAGGGGTGAAACCTACAGCTCTGTCTCCTGCTGGCCCCGGATGGGAACAAAGTCCCTGGGATTAAGCCCCGTGCGGAGCGGTCTTGACCGACCGCCGGAGCGCCTGCATTCTCGGACGAGAGTTCGAGCGGAATCCGTTAACCGGTCCGCACGAAACGGGGTCTATAGCGACGCCTGCGCCTGCTTGGCAAGGGCCCATGCTGCATTTGCGCGCCCGCACGCCCCCTTTTTCCACAGCTTCGCCCGATTCATCCCCAGACGCCTGTTGCGCCACCCGGAACCTCGGCCTGATCCGGCCTCAGGTCAGCGTCGCCATGTCGATCACGAATCTGTACCGGACGTCGTTCTTCAGCATGCGCGCATAGGCGTCGTTGATGCCCGCCACGGGGATCATCTCGATCTCGGGGGCCACGCCGTGTTTCGCGCAGAAGTCGAGCATCTCCTGGGTCTCGGCGATTCCGCCGATGGGCGAGCCCGCGAGGCTGCGACGTCCGCCGAGCAGCATGAACGCCCCCGGCCCCGTGTGCGGATGTTCCGGAGCGCCGACGAGGCACATGGTTCCGTTGCGACGCAGCAGGCGCATGTAGAGGTCGAGATCGTGCGCGGCGGACGCCGTGTTCAGGATGAAGTGGAAGCTCGCGCCGTGCGGCTTCATCTGCGCGCGGTCGGTGGACACGACGACTTCTTGCGCGCCGAGCTTCTTTGCGTCCTCGATCTTCGACGGCGATGTCGTGAACACCACCACATGCGCGCCCATCGCCACAGCGAGCTTCACGCCCATGTGGCCGAGGCCGCCTAGCCCCACCACGCCCACCTTCTGCCCCGGCCCCACCTTCCAGTGGCGCAGCGGCGAGTACGTCGTGATGCCGGCGCACAGCAGCGGCGCGGCGGCGGCGGGATCGAGCTTTTCCGGTACCCGCAGGACGAAGTGCTCGTCGACGACGATGGCGCGCGAATAGCCGCCGCTGGTCGGGACGCCGAGCTGCTTTTCGAGGCCGCCATAGGTCTGCACCTGCGTTGCGCAGAACTGCTCCTCGCCTTCCCCGCACGGTTCGCAGGTTCGGCAAGAGTCCACGAGGCAGCCCACGCCGACCAGATCTCCCGCCTTGTGCTTCGTCACACCGGCGCCAACCTCGCGTACGCGACCGACGATCTCGTGACCCGGCACGGCCGGGTATTTCGTGCCTTTCCACTCGTTGCGCGTGTAGTGCAGGTCCGAGTGGCAGACGCCGCAGAACTGGATGTCGATGGCGACGTCCTTGGCGCCCAGCGCGCGACGTTCGATGGTGAGCGGCGCCAACGGCGCATCGGCGCTCACGGCGCCCCAGGCGGAAACCGCAGTCATCGTCATCTCCGGAATGCAAGAAGCCCGCGCATCGGACGATGCACGGGCTTCCAGTGTAGTCGTTGAATCCGGCTTGTCAGCCGAAAGCTATCAGCCTTGGCCTTGCGTGGCGCTCGAGGTGTCGATGCGCACGCCCGGGCCCATCGTGGAGCTCACGGCGATCTTCTTCACGAAGACGCCCTTCGCGCCCGACGGCCGCGCTTTCGCAACGCTGTCGATGAAGGCGCGCGCGTTCTGGATGAGCGCATCCTTCGAGAACGACGCCTTGCCGACGCCGGCGTGGATGATCCCGGCCTTTTCGACACGGAACTCCACGGCGCCGCCTTTGGCGTCCTTCACGGCCTTGCCGACGTCCATCGTCACCGTGCCGACCTTCGGGTTCGGCATCAGGCCGCGCGGGCCCAGCACCTTGCCGAGACGGCCCACGAGGGCCATCAGGTCGGGCGTGGCGATCAGGCGATCGAACTCGATCTTGCCGCCGTTGATGGTTTCGAACAGGTCCTGCTCGCCGACAATGTCGGCGCCGGCGGCCCTGGCTTCATCAGCCTTGGCGCCTTTGGCGAACACCGCGACGCGCAGCGTCTTGCCGGTGCCGTTCGGCAGCTGGCACACGCCACGGACCTGCTGGTCCGGATATTTCGGGTCGACGCCGAGGTTCATCGAGATCTCGATCGTCTCGTCGAACTTCGCGGCCGCGCGTTCTTTCAGCATGCCGATCGCTTCTTCGAGCGAGTGCAGCTTGCGGCTGTCGATACCGGCATGGCTCTTGGCCATGCGCTTGGTGACATTCACGCCATCGATTTTCGGCATGGCTTACGCTCCCGTCACTTCAAGGCCCATGGAGCGGGCGGTGCCGGCGATCTGAAGCGCGGCGGCTTCGATATCGTTGGCGTTGAGATCCTTCATCTTGGTCTTGGCGATGTCGCGGCACTGGGCCATCGTCACCTTGCCGACCTTGTCGCGGCCCGGCAGCTTGGAGCCGCCGCCCGGCTTCTTGCCGAGCTTCAGGCCAGCGGCCTTCTTCAGCAGGAACGACGCCGGCGGCGTCTTGATCTCGAAGGTGAAGGACTTGTCCTGGTAGTAGGTGATGACCACCGGGCACGGGTCGCCCTTGTTCATGTCCTGGGTGCGGGCGTTGAAGCCCTTGCAGAATTCCATAATGTTCAGACCCCGCTGACCGAGCGCAGGCCCGATCGGGGGAGACGGATTCGCGGCCGCAGCCGGAACCTGGAGCTTGATTTGCCCCATGACTTTCTTCGCCATGATAACCTCACAAGTTGGCGGAGGGTCGTGGTGCGGCGGCGCTGGACTTTGCGACGCCTCCCACGGAAGAGCGGGGCGTATAGGGCGCCGGAGCGGGAAGCTCAACCCGGCGGGTAAAGATTACACGGACGCAATGTGAGAGACGGTCCGGGGGCCGAAAGCCGTTTCCACTTTCTCGAACGTGGCGCAGTTCGATCATTCCGTTCCGAGGTATTGTTTATATTCCTAGCACACCCCGAGCCCGTTGTCGCTACCGCCCTGCGGCGGCGCGCTCCTGGTTGAGCGTGAACAGGCGCGCGAGGATGTCTTCGTCGGAGAGGTCGGCGGGCCAGTCATAGGCGGCGGCGACGTCACCGCATCCCTTCTCCCCCTGAAAGGGGGAGATCGAGAGGGGGTCTCGCGGCGCAGCACTCGACCTTGCAGGAAATGAGATAGGCCCCGCCAGACCCCCTCCTGCCTCCCCTTTCAGGGGGAGAAAAAGTGTCAGCGCAGCTTCTCGACCTGGCTGTATTCCAGATCCACTGGCGTGGCGCGGCCGAAGATGGAGACCGCGACCTTCAGGCGGCCCTTTTCCTCTTCGACCTCTTCCACGAGGCCCTCGAAGGACTGGAACGGACCGTCAGTGACTTTCACGCGCTCGCCGATGTCGAAGGCGATCATCGGGCGCGGACGATGCGCGGCCGCCTGCTCCACTTCGCCGAGGATGCGCTGCACTTCGCGCTCGCTCACCGGCTGGGGCTTGTTCTGCTGGCCGAGGAAGCCCGTGACCTTCGGCGTGTTCTTCACGAGGTGGTAGGCTTCGTCCGTGAGGTCCATTTTCACCAGCACGTAGCCGGGGAAGTGGCGCTGCTCGCGGATCTTCTTCTTGTTGCGGACAATTTCCGTGACCTCTTCGGTCGGGACGCGGATGTCCTCGAACGCGTCCTCGAGGCCCTGTCGGGCCGCCTGGTCGCGAATGGCCTCGGCGACCTTCTTCTCGAAGTTCGAATAGGCGTGAACGATGTACCAGTGGTGCGCCATGACGTGCGGTCTCAGGTCGGAAGGATGAAGCCGATAGCGGCGCGAATGATGGCGTCGACGAGGAAGAAGAAGATCGCGGCGGCCACCACCATGATCATCACCATGATCGTCGAGACGGTGACTTCCTGGCGCGTGGCCCAGGTGACGCGCTGGCCCTCCTGGCGGACCTGGCGAAAGAATTCGACCGGGTTCTTCGCCTTCAGGCGTTCGTTGCCCGGTGTTTCGTCCCGGTCGTCTGAGGTCGTCGCCATTACCTGTCCTTCACACGAGAGCGGCCTGCTGTGGCTCCCAGTCAAATAGTCACGCGCAAGAGCCGATGGCAGGGGCGGAGGGACTCGAACCCACGACACCCGGTTTTGGAGACCGGTACTCTACCAGCTGAGCTACACCCCTATTCACTGCCGGACCGGGGTCCGGCGGCGGGCTGGCCTTCGGCTCTTTTGCGAAGCAGGGCTTATGCCCGAGGCGACTTCCCTCGGCAAGACCGACGCGCGGGCGTATGGTGGAGGGGGATTGCGGCGAAAACACACTGGGGATTGCGGATATGGGGATGCTGGACCGGCGCAGCGCCACGCTCGGGCTTATCGGCGCGCTTGCCGCCGGTTCGGCCCATGCCCAGCCCCGTCGGCGTGCCACGCCTGCCGAACCCGATGTGGTCATCGTCGGCGCCGGCTCCGCAGGGCTCGCGGCGGCGAAGGAACTCCAGCGCCTCGGGCGCACCTGCCTGATCCTCGAAGCCTCCAGCCGCATCGGCGGCCGCGCCTGGACCGACACGACGACCTTCGGCGCCCCCTTCGACCATGGCTGCGCCTGGCTCCACGCCGCCGACCGCAATCCCTACCGCGCGCTCGCCGACCAGTACGGCTTCCAGTTGTCCCCGCACGACTACGCGCTCGACCGCATCCACCTCGGCGCGCGCCGCGTGAGCGACGCCGAGGTCGCGGCGCTGCACCGCGCGGAAACGGAGATGTCCGACGCCATCGTCGAAGGCGCGCGCCACCTCGATGCGCCGGCGTCGCAGTTCGTCGACATGCGGGGACCGTGGGCCGACACGGCGGCGACCTATCTCGGCGCGATGGATTTCGCCGTCGATCTCGATGAACTGTCGACGAAGGACTACGCCGCCGGCGAAGACCTCGAACCGAACATGCTGTGCCGTCAGGGTTTCGGCGCCATCGTCGCGCGCTACGGCGTGGGCGCGCCGGTGCGGCTCAATGCGCCGGTGAGTGCCATCAAATATGGCGGCGCGGGCGTCGAACTCGTCACGCCTGCGGGAACGGTGCGCGCGAAAAAGGTCATCGTCACTGCATCGACCGGTGTGCTGTCATCGGGGGCGATCCGCTGGGATCCGGTGCTGCCGGACTGGAAAGAACAATCGTTTCACGACCTGCCGATGGGTCTGCTGGTGAAGATGCCCCTGCTGATCCGCACGGAGCGCTTCGGCGTCGCTCCGTTCACCGACCTCTTCCTCGAACGCGCGGGCCGCAACGACATCTATTTCCTGAGCTTCCCGTTCAACCTGCCGCTGATGATCGGCTTCGTCGGCGGCGATTTCGGCTGGGAGATGAGTGCGGCGGGTCAGGCGGCGGGCGTCGATTACGCCAGGCAGGCGCTCGTCGATCTCTTCGGCAGTTCAGCGGCGGCGAAGGTCAGCGGCGGACTGATGACGGGTTGGGCGGGCAACAAATGGACGCGCGGCGCCTATTCTGCTGCAGCGCCCGGCCATTTCAGTGCGCGCGCCGCACTCGCGCGGCCGGTTGCGGATCGCATCTTCTTCGCGGGCGAAGCGCTGGGCGGACCGCTGGTGCAGACCTGCGCGGGCGCTTTCAACGCAGGCCAGGAAGCGGCGCGCGCCGCGCACGCCGCCCTGGTCTGAGGTTTCAGCTCAATCTTCGCTGATCGGACCGACGGTCACCGAGCCCGAACCCATCACCGCCTTCTGCACGCCGCCGGTCACCGACGCGACTTCCACGTCGCCCGAGCCCATGATGTTGGCATCCACCGAGCCCGCCGCGCCGCGCACGGTGATGTCGCCCGACCCCATGATGCTCGCGTCTAGGCGGCTCACACCCGAGGTGAATTCCACATTGCCAGAACCGGCGATGGACACGTCCGCTTCACTGACCGCGCCGCCCAGGATCGACACGTCGCCCGAGCCCGCGATGGACACATCCGTCGGGCCTGTCACGGAAGCCGCGGTCACGCTGCCCGAACCTGCAACAGAAGCGTCGAACTTTTCAGCGATCGCGCCGAGCGTGATGTCGCCCGAACCAGCCGCCGATACCGAAGCCGTGCGCGCCGCGCCCGTCGTCACGTCGCCCGAACCGGCGGCGCTGATTTCAAGTTCACCAGCAACATCCGCGACGGTCGATGGGCCACAGCCCGTGAAGGCGAGATCTGCGCTGTTGGCGGCGCCGACTTCCGTCTTCACCGCACCGCTCACGGACAGATGCACGTCGCGCGGCATGCGCACGGTGATCACCGGCATCTGCGATTCCGCGACTTCACCGACGCCGTTGACGGTGACTTCCCAGCCGCTGCGGGTCTGGCAGTTGCGGACGCGCCGGCCGAGGCCGCCGTCGACGACCAGCACATCGCCTTCCACCTTCACGCTCGGCGTGACGAGTGCGCCGGGGTTGGTCATCTCGAGGGCGATGTCGGCGCGGTCTTCGGGGATGATCTTCACCACCGCCACTGCGTCGCGGACCTTCAGTTCCGTGGTCGCGTAGGTATTGGACGGGCTGGTCGAAACCACGCCCGTACCTTTGGCCGCGCCGCCGCCGGAATCGCGGTCGCCGAACTCGAAGCGGAAGCCGTTGCCGTCGCTAATGCCCTTGCCGAACATGCTGCCCGCGGCGATCAGCACCGCCACCGCCACCGCCGCTCCGATCACGAACCGTTCCATCTCATCCTCCCGCCGGCACAGCCGCGCGCTCGCGACCCCTTCCGGCTCTCTCCCTGACCGGATGCAGCCCCGGCCCCTTCTGGATGCACCCTAGACGAAAAAGGCCGCCGAAATCCCCTTGGGATCACCGGCGGCCTTCTCGTTTCGTGTGGGCTTTGACGCCTACTCGAGGATCTTCGCGACGACGCCCGAACCCACGGTGCGGCCGCCTTCGCGAATGGCGAAGCGCAGGCCCTGGTCCATGGCGATCGGGGTGATCAG
>JAWXBS010000218.1:0-5069 GCA_034440275.1 Alphaproteobacteria bacterium | reverse complement strand
CGGCGAAGCGGAAGCCTTGCGCCTCCATGTCCTTGCCCACGGCGCGCGCAGACTCCACGTCGATCGTCGAGCAGTCTATGAAGAGCGCGCCCTTCTTCGCGGCGGGCGCGACCTGTTCTCCGTAGACGGCGCGCACATGCGGGCCGGCGGGCAGCATTGTCACCACCACGTCGGCATCGGCGACAGCGGCGGCGACCGTGGCGGCGGGTTTCGCTCCCGCCTCGCCGGCCCGCTTCAGCGCGTCGGCGCTGAGGTCGAACGCGGCGACCGCGTGTCCGGCCTTCACGAGATTGGCGGCCATGCCGCCACCCATGTTGCCGAGGCCGATGAAAGCGATGGACGTCACGATGCTTCCTCCGAATTATCCACAGACCTTCCCCGCGCGATGACATTCAGTTCACGGACACTTTCCGCGCGGGTCTGGCTCCATTTCCGACTCACCTTAGCTTGCCGGTTCAAGAATGGCAGGGAGCGGGACCTTTGAGTTTCTCTTGGCAGGGCGCCAGCGGGCGCTGGTACGAATTCGAAGTGGCGCGCGCGAAGAGGGCTTGGGAGCCGGTTGGCGGCCTCTACATGTTCGTGAAGCCGGGCGACCTGCCGACCATGGAAGCCGGTGGTCCCACCTGCCTCTATCTGGCGCAGACCGCGAGCTTTTCCGAAAGCCTTGCACGCCATGACGCCTGGGGCGCGGCCCAATCGCTGGGCGCGGCGGAGATCCACCTTCTCATCGTGCACGATCCCGCCAAGCGCGCGCTGATCGAGCAGGACATCTACAAGTCCCACACCCCGGTCCTGAACCGCCAGCAGGCGCGTCCGGCGGCCATGCAGATGGGCGCGGTGAGCGGCGCGAACCCGCCGCAGCCCTATCGCGGGTACGGCGGGGCGGTGGCGTAGACTTCATGCCGGACCGCGCAGCGCCGATGCGCATGCGGAGGCGCCGCCAGACTCCGAAGAATCTCGCGTGATTTAAGCATGGATATGCGCAGCGGGAGCTGCGCGGTCCGGTTTCGATAGTCATGATGTATCTGCAGCTTCGGCGGCAGGCGCGAGCGCAGACATGCGCAGTGCAATCATCACGGCGATCACCGTGACGACAGCGCCGGGCACGGCGCCGTTCTTCGGCAAGCGCGCGATGGCGCACTTCACCACTTTGTCGAACTTCGCCAGCGCATCGCGCATCTGCGCGACCGTGCGCAGCGGAATCCCGCGCGTGAAAGCATGCACGATGCGCGCGTGTCGCCGCTGAAAACCAAGGACGCCGTTCGGTCGGCGCGTGAAGTTCGGACGATCGACGGGAAACGTCAGGCGCGAACACATCGACAGGAAAATTAGTCGGCGGATATCGCGGCGCGCGGTGCGGATGTCGTTCTGGAATTCCAGCCGCCAGGCACGCGGCAGGCGCACGTGCGCCATCAGCCACGCGACGACCTGCAGGAGCCACAGGTGCAGATCGCGCGCCGCGGCGGCATAGGCGTCGCGGCGGTGACGTAGCGGTCGAACGACTTGCATCTCTGGCTCTCCTCTTCGCGGCACCGGGACCATCCCGGCGAAACGTGAGGAGGAGTGTCCACCGGCTTTTGACCCGGTCGGATAAAAAGACATGCGTTTGTTGGCGCGCATGGGCTGCAGCCCGAAAAGCGAGGGACGAAGCCCCGCTTCGTCCCTCGAAATCACGAAAAATCGACTTAGCGGATCTTGTAATTAGCGTTTTTCCTAATTAGTCTCTCCCCTATGAACGAGGTCTTCAAAGCCCTGTCCCACCCTACGCGCCGCAAGGTCCTGGCGATGCTCCGCGAACGGCCGATGGCGTCCGGCGAAATCGCCGCCGCCTTCGACGTCGCGTGGCCGACCATGACCACGCACCTCACCGCCCTGAAGGACGCCGGCCTCGTCACCGCCGAGCGCGAGGGCACGAGCATCCGCTACCGGGTCAATGCCTCGGTGATGGAGGAGGCGGTGGCGGCGCTGATGGAGCTGATGGGTGCCGGCAAGGACGCCGAGGCGACGACGAACACTGTGAAAGGAGAGAAATCATGATGCGCACGGGACTCATATTTTCTGCAGCCGCCGTGGCGGTGATGGCCGGCGCATCGTGGTGGATGGGACAGAATATTCCCGCCGACGTCGCCCAGCTGCCGGTGCACTGGGGCGCGGACGGCCGGCCCGATCGCTTCCTGCCGCGCGACGAGGCGCTCGCGACCTACTGGTTTCTGCCCGGCCTCGCGGTGGTCATGGCGATCATCTTCGCCATTTTGCCGTCGATCGACCCGCTGAAGGGCAACATCGAGCGCTCCGCGCGCGCTTACCTGACGGCGTGGATCGGCGTTATGGCCATGTTCGCGCTCGTTTCCGTCGGCATCGCGATGATGACGACGCAGGCTGCTGCGGGAAGTACGGGCTCCAACCAGTTCGTGCGCTGGATCATGGCGGGCGTGGGCGTGCTCTTCATCTTCCTCGGCGACGCCATGCCAAAGACGCGGCCCAACTTC
The DNA here is from genome assembly GCA_034440275.1 of Alphaproteobacteria bacterium. GTDB lineage: Bacteria > Pseudomonadota > Alphaproteobacteria > Caulobacterales > Aquidulcibacteraceae > VFBF01. The sequence goes on along the minus strand of JAWXBS010000218.1, from coordinate 2,580 downwards.
TTCGTCGGCGTGCGCACGCCATGGACGCTGACGAGCGATCTCGCATGGCAGAAGACGCATCGCCTTGCGGGCTGGCTCTTCGTGCTGGTGGGGTTCTGGGCGATCGTGGCGGCGTTCATGCTGAACGGGATCGCGCTCGCCTTCGCGGTGACGGGGCCGATCCTCGTCGTCACGGCGCTCTGCGCGATCTACTCCTGGTTCGTCTGGAAGAGTGACCCCGACAAGCGCCAGTCGATCCGGAACGGGGCGCATTGAACCGCGCAAATTGACCCCGAATTGACCGTGGCGGGCTCCTGCCGTATGGAGCCCGCCATCGCGCCCAGTCTTGAAGCGCGCCTCAGCCCGCCCACGTTCTGATGAACCGGAGGCTGGCCGAGGTCCCCCGCCCGACGTGATCGTCCGGCGGGGCGCTTTGCGTTTGGGTGTTTGGAGAGACCATGTTCGACGTCTTGCAGGAACGGCTTTCAGGGGTTTTCGACCGGCTCACCGGTCGCGGCGCCCTGACCGAAGCGGACGTGGACGCGGCGCTCCGCGAGGTCCGCGTGGCGCTGCTGGACGCGGACGTCGCCCTGCCGGTGGTGAAGGACTTCATCGCCAAGGTCCGCACCGAGGCCATCGGCGAGGCGGTGATCCGCTCGGTCACGCCGGGCCAGATGATCATCAAGATCGTGCATGACGCGCTGGTCGATACGCTCGGCGGCAACGACCTGCCAGGCCTCCTGCGCATCGACGGCGAACCGCCGAACGTCATCATGATGGCGGGCCTGCAGGGCTCCGGCAAAACCACCACCTCCGGCAAGATCGCCAACCGCCTGAAGACGCTCGAGAAGAAGCGCGTGCTGATGGCCTCGCTCGACGTGCGCCGCCCGGCGGCGATGGAGCAGTTGGCTATCCTTGGCAAATCCATCGGCGTCGACGTGCTGCCGATCGTGGCGGGGCAACAACCCGCGGACATCGCGCGTCGCGCCATCCAGGCCGCCAAGCTCGGCGGCCATGACGTTCTCATCCTCGACACCGCGGGCCGCACCACGCTCGACGAGCAGATGATGAGCGAAGCCGCCGAGATCGCGAAGATCGCGACGCCCGGCGAAGTGCTGCTCGTCGCCGACAGCCTCACCGGCCAGGACGCGGTGGAGACCGCCAAGCGCTTCCATGAACGCCTGCCGCTGACGGGCCTCGTGCTCACGCGCGCCGACGGCGACGGTCGCGGCGGCGCAGCACTTTCCATGCGCGCGGTGACGGGCCTGCCGATCAAGTTCCTCGGCGCGGGCGAAAAGCTCGATGCGCTGGAAGCGTTCGACGCGCGCCGCGTGGCGGGCCGCATCCTCGGCGCCGGCGACATCGTCAGCCTCGTGGAAAAAGCCGCCGCCAATGTCGATCGCGACGATGCGGAGAAGATGGCGAAGAAATTCGCCAAGGGTCAGTTCGATCTCGACGATCTCGAAAAGCAGCTCGGCCAGATGCTGCAGATGGGCGGCCTCAAGGGCCTGATGGGCATGCTGCCCGGCGTCGCGAAAATGAAAAAGCAGATGGAAGGCGCCAATCTCGACGATCGTCAGGTGCGCCGCCAGATCGCCGTCATCCGCTCGATGACGAAAGCGGAAAAGAAAAAGCCCGACCTGCTCAACGCCTCGCGCCGCAAGCGCATCGCGAAAGGCGCCGGCGTCGACGTGGCGGAAGTGAACCGGCTGCTGAAAATGCACCGCAACATGGCCGACATGGTGAAATCCATGGGCAAGGGAAAGATGCCGGCCGCGCTCGCGGGCATGGGCGGTCAGCAAGGTGGAGGCGGCATGCGCATGCCGTCACCTGAGCAGATGAAAGCCATGCAGGCGCAGATGCAGAAAACCGGCGGCGGTTTGCCGGGATTGCCGGGACTTCCCGGTCTGCCCGGCGCGAAGAAAGACAACTGAGTTCAACGAACGACGCTTCGGCCCACGTCATCCCGGCCAGGCGAACCGAACCCGGGATGACATCGAAACTGAGAGAGAAGAGAAATGTCCCTGAAGATCCGTCTGGCCCGTGGCGGCGCCAAGAAGAAGCCGTTCTACTCGATCGTCATCGCCGACAGCCGCGCGCCGCGCGACGGCAAGTTCATCGAGAAGGTCGGCACGTATAACCCCGTGCTGCCGTCGACCGACGAAAAGCGCGTCGTGCTGAAGGCCGAGCGCATTACCGAATGGCTCGGCAAGGGCGCGCTGCCGACCGACCGCGTCGCGCGCATGCTCGACGTCGCGGGCATCAAGCCGCGCGAAGCGCGCTCGAACCTCGAAAAGGCCAAGCCCGGCAAGAAGATGCAGGAACGCGCGGACGCCGCAGCCGCAGCCAGCGCGCCGGCGGAAGGCGCCGAAGGCTGATCCGCGCATGAGCGCCCTCACCTTGCTTGGCTGGGCGCTCATGGCTGTCGCGGTGCTTATGTGGCTCGCCCTCATCGCCGTCCCCTTCGCGCCGCAGCTTGAGGGCCGGCGCATGGGGACGGCAGTGCTCCTCTGGCTGGGCGGGGAAACACTCTTCGCGCTCGGCGCGCTGGCCGCCGCACCCGCGCTGCTGAAATCGCACTGGCTCCGCAAGCTGCTGGGG
>JAWXBS010000217.1:0-31126 GCA_034440275.1 Alphaproteobacteria bacterium | reverse complement strand
CCCTGCCCCCCTCCCCCGCCGATGGAGGAGGAGGGGAGGGCGCCACTACTGCGCCGCGACGCGCCACACGATCTTCCCGACATCGTCGGCTACAAGGATGGCGCCCGTGCGATCCTGCGCGACGCCGACGGGGCGGCCCTGCGCCTCGTTCTTCGCGTTGAGGAAGCCGGTGAGGAAATCCTGCGGTTGGCCCGCGGGCTTGCCGCCCGCGAACGGCACGAAGATCACCTTGTAGCCGGCGGGCTGGCTGCGATTCCACGAACCGTGCTGGCCGATAAAGGCGCCGCCGCCATACGCGGGCAGCGTGGCGCCGGTGTAGAAGTGAAGGCCGAGCGAGGCGGTGTGTGCGCCCAGCGCATAGTCGGGTGCAATGGCCGTGGCGACCAATGCGGGGTCCTGCGGCTTCACGCGCGTATCGACGGTCTTGCCCCAGTACGAATAGGGCCAGCCGTAGAAGGCGCCGTCCTTCACGCTGGTGAAGTAGTCGGGCACGAGATCGTCGCCGAGGAGATCGCGTTCGTTGACGCTGGTCCACAGTGTGTTCGTCGTCGGCTCCCACGCGATGCCGACGGGATTGCGCAGGCCGGAGGCGAAGATGCGCTTCTGCTTCGTCGCGAGATCGACTTCCCAGATTGCCGCGCGTTCTTTCTCCGCCTCCATGCCGGAGTCGGCGATGTTGCTGGCCGATCCGACCGCGATGTAGAGCTTCGAACCGTCGGCGCTCGCGAGCAGCGTGCGCGTCCAGTGGCCGTTGCCTTCCGCGCGATAGGGCAGGTCGAGCACCTTCTCGCCCGGCGCGGTGATTGCATTCGCACCCGCCACGTAGGGGAAGCGCAGCAGCGCATCGGTGTTGGCGACGTAGAGGCTGTCGCCGATCAGCGCCATGCCGGTGGCTTGGTTGAGACCGCCGATATATTGCGTCTTCAGATCGACATCGCCGTCGCCATCGCTGTCGCGCAGCAGGGTGATGTGGTTGGCGTTGTCGGCGAAGGCGCCGCCCGTGCGCATGAGGTTGTTGGCGATCAGCGTTTCGGGCCCGTTCCCGGCGGACGGCTTGCTGGAAGACTCCGCGACGAGCACGTCGCCGTTCGGCAGCAGATAGATCCAGCGCGGATGCGCCAGGGCTTCGGCGTAGCGCGTGACGGTGAAACCCGCTGCGGCGGTCGGCGCGGCGCCTGCCGGCCAGCCGACAGCCTTGGCGCTGTTCAGCGTCGGAAGCGCGCCGGCACTGGGTGCGCCGATTGTGGGGTTGGGGCCGAACGTGCCCGTGTCGTCGGGTTTCTGCTGCGTGCACGCCGTCAGGGCGAGGGCTGCGATCATTGCCACTGTGGTCAGGCGCATTCGAGCTTTCCTCTTTTTCATCTGCCTAGGAGCCTAGAGCGCCGCTTTCACCGCGAAAAGCCCTTGTGGAAAGGGGGGAGGACTTTCTACGAGTTAGTCGGGGCGAATCGGAGACCGCGATGTCGTTTGTCGTTCACGCCGGCGTGCAGCCGGACACCAAGGCCGATCCTTGCGCCACAGCCACGGAAGCGCTTGAAGCGCTCGCCAGCTACCGCAAGCGCGGCGTGCTGAACGTCTATGTGATGGACGCTATGACGAAGGTCCCGGTGGACGAGCGCCGGCTGCGGCAGGCGTCATTGAGAGAACGGAACTAGACCTGCCCGCAGCTCTTGAGGCGCGCCTTCGGGTGGACTTCGCTCTGTGACATCACCGCTGTCGCCGCGCGGAAGCGTTCCACCAGCGAACGCACGTAAGGGCGGATCACCGGGCTCGTGAGCAGGACGGGCGTTTCGCCATCGCGCGCCGCACGCTCGAACGCGGCGCGCACGTCGGCGACAAACTGGTGCAGCTTCGAGGGCGGCAGAGAAAGCTGACGCTCGTTGCGTTCGCCGACCAGCGCCTCTGCGAACGTCTGCTCCCAAGTGGGGGAGAGCGTGACGATGGGCAGGAAGCCCGTCTGCGTCTGGTGCTGGAACGAGATCTGGCGTGCGAGGCGTGAGCGCACATGCTCGGTGATCTGCACCAGATCGTGCGTGGCGGGCGCAGCTTCCGCGATAGCTTCGACGATGGCGCCGAGATCGCGGATCGACACGCGCTCGCGCAGCAGGTTCTGCAACACGCGCTGGATGCCCGACCACGAAATGTGGCTTGGCGCGACGTCGTCGAGCAGGGACTGCGTGTCCTTCGGCAGCTCCTTGATGAGCTTCTTCACCTCGGAGAAGGTGAGGAGTTCGCCCATGTATTCCTTGACGATCTCGGTGAGGTGCGTGGCGAGCACCGTGGCGGGATCGACGACGGTGTAGCCGCGGAAGGACGCGTCCTCGCGCGACGCTTCGTCGATCCACGTGGCGTCGAGGCCGAAAGCGGGCTCCTTCACCGCCTCGCCGGGAATGGCGACACCCACGCCGGACGGGTCCATCGTCAAGAGCGAACCGAGTTTCAGCTTGCCTTTGCCGGCTTCCATCTCGCGTACGCGGATGACGTATTCATCCGGCGCGATCTGCACGTTGTCGAGAATGCGCACCTGCGGCGTGACGAAGCCGAGCTCCTGCGCCAGCGATTTGCGCAACGCGCGGATCTGGTCGGTAAGGCGACGGCCCTGCACTTCGTTGAGCAACGACAGGAGTCCGAAGCCGAGTTCGATGCGCACATCGTCCATGGCGAGCGATTGTGCGGGCGTTTCCTCCTGCGGCGCCGTCTCCGCAGGTGAGGCGGCGGCGGCGTCTTCGGCCGCCTTCTTTTCCGTGGCCCCGCGCAGCTTCCAGGCCAGCAGACCGGACGCCGCAGAGAGTGCGAAGAACGGAATGATCGGCATGCCCGGCAGGATGCCGGCGATGAACGCGCACGCGCTGACCATGCCGAGCGCGGGCGGATACGACGCCAGCTGCTTGGCGAGCGCTTTGTCGGCGGCGCCTTCGACACCGGCCTTCGCCACGAGCAGGCCCGCCGCGACGGAGATGATCAGCGACGGCACCTGCGCCACGAGGCCTTCGCCGACCGTCAGGCGGGTGTAGTGATCGGCCGCCTGCTCGAACGGCAGCTGGTGACTGACCATGCCGATGATGATGCCGCCGATGATGTTGATGACGGTGATCAGCAGCGCCGCGATCGCATCGCCGCGCACGAACTTGGACGCGCCGTCCATGGCGCCGAAGAAGCCCGACTCGGCTTCGAGGTCCTTGCGGCGTTGCTTGGCGGTGGCTTCGTCGATGAGGCCCGAGGAGAGATCGGCGTCCACCGCCATCTGCTTGCCGGGCATGGAATCGAGGGTGAAGCGCGCGGCGACTTCCGCGATGCGCGTCGAACCCCGGGTGATGACCACGAAGTTCACGATGATCAGGATGACGAAGACGATCACCCCGATGATGAAATTGCCCTGCATCACGAATTCGCCGAAGGCGTTGATCACCTGGCCGGCGGCGTCGGGGCCTTCGTGTCCGTGACTGAGGATGAGGCGCGTCGAGGCGACATTGAGCGCCAGACGGAAGAGGGTGGTCAGCAGCAGGACCGTCGGGAAGGCGGTGAATTCCAGCGGCTTCTTGATCAGCAGCGCCGTCATAAGCACGAGCACCGATGAGGTGATCGAGATCGCCAGCAGGAAATCCATCAGCCACGCCGGCAACGGCACCAGCAGGATCGCGAGGATCAGCAGAACGCCGACGCCGAGATAGATTTCCCCGCGCATCGTGTTGCGGAGGATCGCCTGGATGTCGATAGCGGGGCGTTGCGGCTGTGCGGCGTCGGTCATGATGGGCTACTCGTACGAAGGGGGACGTCGCACTTCAAAGATCGTTACGCCGCCACACCCATGGGCGGGGGCGGCACATCCACACCTTCTTCCGAATACTGCTTCAGCTTGTTGCGCAGCGTGCGGATGGAGATGCCGAGAATGTTGGCTGCATGCGTGCGGTTGCCGAGGCAGTGCGTGAGCGTGTCGAGGATGAGATCCTGTTCGACCTCCGCCACCGTCTTGCCGACCATGCCGCGTGCGGCATCTGCAGCGCGTGACGCGACATCGCCCTTCGGGGCTGTTGATCCCACGGCGGAACCGTCCGGCGCGCGAATCGATTCAGGACCGATTTCTGGGCCCGTCGACAGCAGAACGGCGCGGTGCATGGCGTTTTCGAGTTCGCGCACGTTGCCCGGCCAGCGGTAGGACGCGATCGCTTCCTGCGCAGCGGCATTGAGCGCGCGGCCCGGACGACCGTTGGAGTCGCCGTATTTGCGGATGAAATGCGTGGCGAGCGCGGCGATGTCGGACTTGCGCTCGCGCAGGGGCGGGATGCGCAGGTTCACGACGTTGAGGCGATAGAGGAGGTCTTCGCGGAACGTGCCCTGGCGCACGCACTCGGCCAGATCGCGGTTGGCGGTGGCGAGAATGCGGATGTTCACGGGCACGGGCTTGGATCCGCCGAGGCGGTCGATGACGCGTTCCTGCAAGGCGCGCAGAAGCTTCGCCTGCAGGCGCAGATCCATCTCGCTGATTTCGTCAAGCAGCAGCGTGCCGCCGTCGGCTTCCTCGAACTTGCCAATGCGCCGCGCGACCGCGCCGGTGAAGGCCCCGCGTTCGTGGCCGAAGAGCTCGGATTCCAGAAGATTGTCGGGGATCGCCGCCACGTTGATGGCGATGAACGGCGCGTTCGCGCGGCGCGATTGCGCGTGCACATGGCGCGCCATCACTTCCTTGCCGACGCCACTCTCGCCGGTAATCAGCACCGAAGCGTCGGAGCCGGCGATCTGGTCTGCAAGTGCGATGACCTGCTTCATCGCCGGATCGGTGGCGACGAGGTCGCGCGTGTCGCGCGCAATGGCCTGCAACACGGCGGCTATCAGCGCGGCATCCGGCGGCAACGGCACGTATTCGAGCGCACCGGCGCGGATCGCGCGCGCAGCGGTTTCAGGATCGGTGTCCACGCCGCACGCCACCACCGGAATGCTGATGCGCTCGGCTTCATTGGCTTCGATGAGTGCGGCGATGTCGATGCGCACATCGACCATCAGCAGATCGGCGCCCTTGCCGGCGCGCAGTGCGCTCGTGGCCTGTTCGCCAGTATCGACATGCGAGACCTTCGCCCCGCGATCCATCGCGATCTTCGTGGCGGCGGCGATCTGGCCGTTCAGCGGTCCGACAATGAGAATACGCATCAGTTCCGCTCCGTCACGACCGCTCGCCGTCCTTGATAATCTCGGTCATCGTCACGCCGAGACGGTCGTCCACCAGCACCACCTCGCCGCGCGCGACGAGACGGTTGTTGACGTAGATGTCGATCGCTTCACCGACCTTGCGGTCGAGTTCGAGCACCGATCCCTTGTTGAGTTTCAGCAGCGTGGCCACGTCGACGTGCGCCTTTCCGAGCACGGCCTGGATTTTCACCGGCACGTCGAATACCGGCGCGAGTTCGGCGGCCGAGTGATCGCCGCCGTCGTCTGCTACTGTAGGCAGGGACTGTTCAAGCGTTTCCAGATCGAGCGCTGTTTCGGTGCTCATGACGTCTGCTCCAGCGACAACTTGTCGGCGATGATGGCTTCGATGCGGGTGAAGGCTTCGGCGGCCGACAGCGTCAGCGCGCCATCGCCCCAGTCGAGTGTGACCTCGCCGGGTCCGTGGCCGGGTTCGGGCCGCACCACGAGCGCGCCGGCGAAGCCATGATCCCTGGCGGCGTCTTCGAGACGCGCGCGAATGCTCTCCGCGCCCGGCGCGATGCGCACGACGAGACGCGGTGTCTGGATGAAGCTCTCGAAAGCGGCGTCGAGCGCAGCGACCACGCGATCTTCGCCGAAGGATTCAAGCGCGAGCCCCGCGACCTTGCGCGCGGCGGCGAGGGCGAGGTTGGCGGCATCCTGCATCATCGCGCGCCGCTCTTCGACGCTGCGCTCGGAGAGCTTCGCTGCGGATGCCGCGAGGGACGCAAGTGCAGCGGCTGAAAGCGCCTCGGCGCGCGCGATTTCGCTCTTCGTACCTTCTTCAATACCGATGGCGCGTTCGCGCGCGAGATCATCGGCGGAATACATCGGCGCTGCCGCGCCTTCCGACAGGATGGCGCCGTCCGTGTCGAACACCGTCTCGAACGCATAGCGGCGAGTGGCCAACGAAGTAGAGGGAGCTTCGCTCAATAGATGAGCTCCTCTTCGCTGCCGCCGCCGCCCAGCATGATCTCGCCGCGTTCGGCGAGGTCCTTGGCCGCCACAACCATGCGCGTCTGTGCGCCTTCGACGTCCTTCAGGCGCACGGGCCCCATCGCGGCCATGTCGTCCTTCAGGATCTTGCTGGCGCGCTCCGACATGTTGGAGAGGAAGAGGTTGCGCAGTTCGTCCGACGCGCCCTTCAGCGCAAGCGCGAGATCGGCCTTGTCGGCCACGCGCATAAGCGTCTGGGCGCCGCCGGCGTCGAGGCGCTTCAGGTCTTCGAACACGAACATCAGCGCGCGGATGCGCTCGGCCGCCTCGCGGGAGCGTTCTTCCAGCGCGGAGATGAAGCGCGCTTCGGTCTGCCGATCGAAGGTATTGAAGATTTCCGCCATGAGTTCGTGGCTGTCGCGCTTGGGCGTGCGCGCGAGATTGGACATGAACTCCGTGCGCAGCGTGCCTTCGATCTTGTCGAGAATCTCGCGCTGCACCGGCTCCATGCGCAGCATGCGGTGGATGCACTCGATGGCGAAGTCGTCGGGCAGGGCGGTCAGCACGCGCGCGGCGTGGTCCGGCTTTACCTTGGACAGCACCACCGCCACCGTCTGGGGATATTCGTTCTTCAGATAGTTCGCGAGTACCTGTTCGTTGACGTTGCCGAGCTTGTCCCACATCGTGCGGCCGGCGGGACCGCGGATGTCTTCCATCAGCGCATCGACCTTTTCACGCGGCAGGATGGTGGAGAGCAGGCGCTCCGTCGCCGAGTGCGTACCGACCACGCGGCCCGAGGTAGAGAGCTGCTGTACAAACTCGATGATGAGGTTCTCGACGACGCTGGAATCCACGACGCCGAGGTTCGACATCGCCTGCGAGACTTCCTTGAGTTCGTCATCCTCGAAGAGTTTGAGCACCGGCTCAGCTTCGATGCCGAGCGACAGGATGATGACGGCGGCCTTCTGCGGACCCGAAAGGTCAGCGAGGCTCATGATCGCGTTGGTGTCCTTGGCGGCGGGGGCGCGTGCGGCGGCCATGTATCAGCTCCGCTCCGACAGCCAGGCGCGCATGATCTGCGCGGATTCCTCAGGGTGCTGTTCGATGACCTCGGCCACGCGCTTCACGGACGATGCGTTCACCTGACCCTGAATTTTCGCGATGTCGAGTTGCTGGTCCATGCCGCCGATCGGCCCGCCCGCAGGGGCCGGCAACGCGCCCGCCACCGGGGGAGAGAGCGCGCCGACAGACCCGCCCGCGCCTGCAAGAGCGGGGGTGCCGCCTGGTCCCGCCAGCATCGGCAGGCCGCCTGCGCCGCCGCCGTTGATCATGCCGCTCACCAGCGGACGCAGCACGAAGAAGACTACGCCAAGGCTCGCGATCAGGGCGGCGAGAATTTCCACGCCGCGCATGATGTCGTTCTTGCCGAAGTCGAACATCGACGCCTTGGCGACTTCCGTGCCCGCCGTCGCCGCCGACTGCGCGAACTTGAGGTTCACGACTTCGACCTTGTCGCCGCGCGCTTCGTCGAAGCCGACGGCGGACTTCACCAGCGCGGTGATGCGCTCCAGATCCTGCGGATTGCGCGCGGTCCATTCACCGGGCTTGCCGTCGGCGCCCGGCGCAGTGGTGCCGTCCACGGCGACCGCCACCGAGAGCTTCTTGATACGACCGCCTTCGACGATCTCGGTCTTGGTGGTGGAGGAAATTTCGTAGCGGACCTGTTCTTCCGTGCGCTCGGTGGAGTCGCCGCCGCCGCCCGCACTGTCGGCGCTTGCGCCATCGGGCAGGTTGCGCGAGGCGGTGGAGGAGCCGCCATCACCACCGCCGGAGGTGCTGGTTTCTTCGGTGCTGTTGGTCTCGCGGACCACGCGGCCTTCGGGATCGAAGGTCTGCGCCGTGGAGGTGACGCGGTTGAAGTCGACGTCGGCGGCGATCTGCACGCGCGCAGCGCCCGGCCCGACGATGCTCTCGACGATTTCCTGCACTTCCCGGCGCAGGCGATCCTCGATGGCGGCCTTGCGCTCATCCATGGCATCGGCCGCCGCCGCGCCGCCGTCTTCCTCGGCCGCCGCAAGCAGTTTGCCCGACGCGTCGGCGATGGTCACGCGGTTGACCGAAAGCCCCGGCACGGCGCTCGCCACGAGATTGCGTACCGCACGCACCTGCCCCTGAGTCAGCTGCCCGCCCTTCACCGTCACCACGATGGAGGCGGAGGGGGCCTGGCGGTCCTGGGTGAAAAGCTGGCGTTCCGGCAGGACGAGGTGGACCCGCGCGCGCTCGACGCCGTCGATCGAGGTGATGGTGCGCGCGAGTTCGCCTTCGAGCGCCCGCAGGCGATTGATGTTCTGCTGGAATTGCGTGGCGCCGAGGGCGTCCTGCTTGTCGAAGATCTCGTAGCCGATGGAGCCGCGCGAGGGCAGGCCGTCCTCCGACAGCATCAACCGGGCGGACATGACCTGCGATCGCGGCACGAAAATCGTCGTGCCGTCGCCGCGTAGTTCGTAAGGAATCTTGGCGCCGTCGAGCTTGGCGGTGATTTCACCGGCCTCGGCCATTTCGACGTCGGAGAAGAGCAGGGCCTTTTCTTCGCCGCCCACGCGGAACACCAGCGCAAACAGCGCCGCCGCCACGACAGCGGTGATGCCCAGCGCCGCGAACAGGCGCATGGGGCCGATTTTCATGAGAGCGTCGTTGAAACCGTTCACGCGGGGGCCGCCGAATCACAGCGGGCGCCTCCATGACGCCCGCCCGGCAGATTTTGCCGAGCCCGGTGAAGTTATGGTTAACCGGCGGAAACCATCCGCAGGTTGCGTGACCGCAAGCCGGTCACGCTTTGTCGGGTCTCAGGCTTCCGAGACGCGATAGTGCTGGATGCGGGTCGTGCGCAGGCCGGGGAGGCCATGACGCTCGATGGACTTGCGCCACGCATCGAATTCTTCAGTCGTGAGGCTGTAACGGTTGCAGGCGTCCTCCATCGTGAGGAGCCCGCCGCGCACGGCCGCGACCACTTCCGCCTTGCGACGGATGACCCAACGCGTGGTGTTCGCGGGGGGCAGATCGTCCACCGTGAGGGGGTTCCCGTCGGGGCCCATCACCACACCTTCAAAGCGGCGTTGCTTCTGCATCGCGCCAACTCCCAATTGCTTAGTTGGCTGATCATAGGCGCCGGGAATAAAGATCAGGCAAATTTTCTGAGTAAAATCAGGTTAATAACCTGTATCGAAAAGGTACGGGCGTCCTTACCGAAGTATTGACGCCCGTTTTACCTTTCGATTACCTCTTGATGCGGAGGAGCTCTTCCAGCATCTCGTCGGCGGTCGTGATGATCTTCGAGGAGGCCGAATAGGCCCGCTGCGTCACGATCATGCTGGTGAATTCCGCCGCCAGATCGACGTTGGAGGCTTCCAGCACGTTGGACTCGATGCGCCCCGCGCCGGCGGCGTTGGCTTCGTTGATGTTGTAGAGGCCCGACGCCAGCGTGTTGCGGAAGACCCCGCCGCGATCCGGCAGGAGCCCGTTCGGGTTGAGGAAGGTCGCCAGCGGTATCTGGTAGAGCGCGCGCGAACGGCCGTTGGAGAACTGCGCGGTGAGAATGCCGTCATTCTCCACGACGAGGCCCGCGAGATTGCCCGGCGGCACGCCGTCCGCAACGACCGTCGTGACGCCGGAGGCGGTCGCGAACTGCGAGAGGCTGTTCTCGAGATGGAATTCCAGGTCCTGCGCTGCAGCCCCTGTGCTGGCGTCCCAAGCGACGTTGAAGGGGCCCGAGATCGAGCCGGTGATGCCGCCGGCATTGATGCCGCCGGAAGTGTTGAACTGGATCTGGCCGCTTGCGACAAGGCCGCCAGGGTTCGCTGTCAGCGTAGACGGGCGGGTATAGACTTCCACCTGCCAGGTGTTCGGCGCCGTCTTCAGGAAGCCGACGGCCACCGTACGCGGTGCGCCTAGACTGTCGAAGATTTCGATGCTGCTCTCGAAGTGTGCGGCGATGTCGCTGGTTGCGAGATCGCCGGCGACGTAGGTGTTCAACGCCGCAACCGGATCGTAAGCCGCCTGCGTGGAGCTAAGATTCGCCGTAAGCGTCACTTCACCCGTCGCTTCCGCGCTCGACACCGTGTCGGCGACGTTGATCGGCGACAGCGTGGAGAGCGACGTCGGGCTGGATGCGACGGAGCCATCGGCCTGGATCGGCCAGCCCTGCAGGTAGAAGCCCTGCGCGTTCTGCAGGAAGCCCTGCGCGTCGACGGAGAAAGAGCCCGCGCGCGTGAACGCGACGCTGCCGCCGTTGGTCAGGGGCTGGTTGTTTTCCGAGACGACGAAGAAGCCGTTGCCGGCGACCGCCAGATCCGTCGCGGAGCGCGACTGCTCCAGCGAGCCCTGCACGTCGACGAGGCGTCGCGTCGACGAGAGCACGCCGCCGGCGTTGTAGCTGGTGCCGCCCGTCTGGCTGTTCAACATGGCCGTGAAGTCGGTGAGGCCGCGCTTATATCCGACGGTGTTGAGGTTGGCGATGTTGTCGGAGATGACGGCCATCGCGGAGGAATTGGCGGCGAGGGCGGAAACCCCGGACCGCATGGCGGTGTAGATACTCATCGTTTCAGTCCTGCTCTGGGCGGTCCAAGGGGGGGATCGTTTCGAGCTTCTGCTCAGTCGCGGACCGCATTCGGCAATCCGATGATGTCGTCAGTTTCGAACGGAGTGGATGGAATCGAAGGCGCGCACGCCGGTGGCCGTGATCACGGTGGCGGCGCCGGCGGTGCCGAAGTCGATGCCGGTGATGGTTTCCTGAACGGTAGTCGCTGCTTCCACATCCTCGCCGTTGGCGTCGGTGGCGGTGATGACGATGCGATAGGCCCCGTCATCGACCGCATTGCCTTGCGCGTTCTCGCCGTCCCATGTGAACGTCTGGGCGCCATTCGCCGCAACAACGTTCTCGGCGTAGACCTCACGGCCGCTGGAGTCGCGGATCGAAATGCGCGCATTTCCGGTCGCGCCGGTGATGTCGTAGTTCCATTTCGCTTCGCCGTCGGCAAGCCGCGCCACGTCGCTGGTGAACACCGCCGTCTTGCCGATGAATGACACCGCCGCCGCACTTCCCGCCGCCGCGCTCTGGTTCAGGAGCGTCGCGAGCTTGTCGTTGGTGGCGATCTGCTGTTCGACCTGACTGTACTGCACCAGCTGCTGTGTGAACGCCGCCGAATCCACCGGATTGAGCGGATCCTGGTTCGCCAGCTGTGCGGTGAGCAGGGAGAGGAACGTGTCGAAGTTGTCAGACAGCTTCGCGCGCGAGAGCGTGGTCGAAGTGTCGCCGGTAGCGCCGTTGTTGGCGTTGATCAACGTGGAGTCGATGACAGGCATGGGTTGCTCCTCAGGCCATCACGTCGACGCGGGCGCCGCGCCATGATTCAAGTCCGAACGGTCGACTGACGGGGGCCGACGCCTGCGATTCCGTCCCGTTTTCTCCCCGCGTCGATCCCTTGCCGGAGGACGATGCGTCGAACGATGCGCTCTCGCCGCGTTCGGCGAGGTCGAACGACAGGCCGCCGGCGTCCAGTTCGAGGCCCGCCTCCTGCAGCGCGCGCTCCAGTTCGCGTGCGGACCGCACGAGATCCGATAGCGTCGCCGGATTTTCCGCCGCGACCACCGCCGTCACCTTGTTGTCGGGCCCGACTTCCAGCGACACCTGTACGCGCCCGAGTTCCGGCGGATCGAGACGCACGTCGATGGACGTCGAACGTCCGTCGAAGCGACGGATGATGTGCTGCGCGACAAGTGCTGCGGGCGTGGTCGTGCGATGACCCGCTTGCGTGGCGGTCGCTTCGTTGACGCTGTGTGCGCGCTGTTCGGCGGGCAAGGCCTCGCCGACCGGCATCGCATCCACGGTTGCAGCCTTTTCGAGCATCGGCGTTGAGGCGGCGGTCGCCTGCACGGCGCTCACGGTCTGCACGCCGGTGGCGCTGGCTTGCGCGGTTGCGCTGGGCGCAGAGGTGACGCTTGCCGCAGGACGCGTCTCGGCGCCCTGAATGTCAGTCGCTTCGCCACGGCCTGCGCGCAGACGCGGCATCGCGCGCGCTTCGCCTGTCGGCAGCGGCGTGACGGGCAGGGCGATCGTTTCAAGCGAAGGCGCCGGTTTGGTCGCCTGCGCCGGTGCAACCAGCTGCGGTGCATCCGCCGCAGCTGGACCGGCTTGGGCAGCCTGTGGCGGCGGCGCGTCCTGGTGCGTCGTGGGCGCAGCTTGCGGCCCCGTGGATTGAGGCTGTGCGGGCTTCGGCGCTGCGTCTGTAGGCGCCGCTGTCGGGGCGATGAACGCCGAGAGATCGATGGACACCACGCTGTTTTGCGGACGGACCACGGCAGGCGCGACAGGCACGGTGACCGTCATGGCGGCTTCGATGCTCGCTTCCTGCGGCGTCGCTTCGGCGTTGCTTGCCGCTACTTCGGTAGGCGCGTTCGCTTCGCGTGCATGACCATGGCGGGTTGGCGGAGACGCCACTTCCTCCGGCGGGAGGTGTGCGGTGAAGTCATCGCCGTCTTCGTGTGCGTCGGACGCTGAAGAGTTCGATGGCGTCGTCGGCTGCGGCGCCGGCTTCGACATCACCATGCTTGCGTCCATGCTTGCGCGTTCCTCTGCACGTGACAGCGCACGTCGCTGTCGTGGCGTGGGAGTTAGCAAGCGGCGCGCCAGTCTGGTGAACGATGCGAAAACCATGCGGCGCAACGTTTCTGCATGCGCGGCGCGAAGCGCGACCTGAACATCGCGGCAATCTTCGCCGGGCGCGCACGGCAGGAATTGCCGCGTGGCGCCGCGTCATCGGCGCGTGGCCCCGGGCTTGCGATGCACACGCATGATCGCTGTGCGCGCGACATGTTCATGCGCCCGACGATCGCGACGAATGTCTTGCCGGCCAAGGGCTACGCGATATTCGGCATGTCGGCGCGCGGTCGTTTGCGCCCGGCAGGATTTGCCGACGACGCGGCGCTTCTTGCCCACCGGCCGGCGCAAGCGAGGCGACGCATGGGTATCGGATCGGTCTTCAACAACGCGCTTACCGGGCTCAATGCGAGCCAGGCAGCGCTCAAGGTCATTTCGCAGAACGTCGCCAACGCGAACACGCCCGGCTACGTGCGCGCACAGATCAACTTTACGCCGCAGGTGGTGGCGGGCGCCGCCGCCGGCGTGTCCGTGGAATCGATCACCCGCGCTGCGGACCGCTTCCTCGCCGAGGCGCAACGTGTCTCGGGCGCGGCCAACGGGGCAGCGGGCGTGCGCGCGGAGCTGCTGGATCGCGCGCAGCTTCTGTTTGGCGACCCCAACGGCGACCAGACGCTCTTCACCCGCATCGACGACGTCTATACCGCGCTGCAAAATGCCTCGGTTGATCCGACCTCGAGCGTTGCGCGCCGCTCGGTGATTTCCGCGTTGCAGGACGTGTTCGGTGAGTTCTCCCGCGTGGCGCAATCCATCGAGGACCTGCGCATCGAGGCCGACCAGCGCGTTGGCGAAAGCATCGGACGCGCCAACGATCTCTTGCAGCGCATTTCTGACATGAACGGCCAGATCGCGCTGACCAAGAAGTCCGGGGGCGATATTACCGGGGCCGAAAACGCCCGCGACCAGCTCATCGACGAACTGTCCACGCTCATGGACGTGCGGGTGACGCCGTCCAGCGACGGCACCGTCGACATCCGCACCAATACCGGCGGCCTTCTGGTGGGCGTTTCCGCCGCGAAACTCTCCTACACGCAGTTCGCCACGCCCTACGGCCCGCCCGGCACGATCCTGGTCAACGAGGGCCTGCCAACGGAAGCATCGTTCGGGCCCATGCTGTCGGGCGGACTGCTCAAGGGCCTCATCCAGGTCCGCGACGTCGATCTGCCGAGCCTCGGTGAATCGCTCGGCTCGCTCGCCGCGGCCATGGCTGACGAACTCAACAAGGTGCACGCCACCACGTCTGGCGATCCCCCGGCCGCGCGCATGGTCGGACGCAACACCGGCCTGCTCGCCACCGACAGTCTGAATTTCACCGGGCAGGCCATTGTCGCCATCACCGACGCCAGCGGCAATCTCGCGCGTCGCCTCACGATCGATTTCGACGCCGGTACGATCACCACGGAAAATCCCGCGAATGTGCAGCCCTTCGCGCAGAATGTCGGCGCCTTCGTTTCCGCGCTGAACACGTCCCTCCAACTCGCTCCGGCGCAGGCGACGGCGAGCTTTGTCGATGGCGTCCTGACGCTGGACACAAACAGTTCGTCGGGCATCGTGTTCGGGGAAGTCTCAGGCGACGAAAGTTCCCGCGCCGGGCGTGGCTTTGCGCACTTTTTCGGCCTCAACGATCTTGTCCGCAGCGACACGCCGACCTTCTTTGCCGCCGGCTTGTCGACGAGCGACGCCCACGGGTTGAACGCCTCCGGAAACATCCACTTTCGCATCACGGACCCAAATGGGCGGGTGGTGCTTGAGCGCGATGTGGGCGTCACCGGTGCCACCTGGCAGGATTTCCTCAACGAGCTGAACAGCGGAACCAACGGCATCGGCCAGTACGGCTCGGCCGCCATGAACGGTGTCGGCACCATCTATCTGCAGGGCAATCCCGGCTACACGGTCACTGCGATTTCCGACACGACCGAACGTGGCAATACGGGGCTCGGCGTGTCAGACCTGTTTGTGTTCAACCGCGCCATGCTCGCGGCGCGACCGCATGAATTGCATGTCGATCCGACGGTTGCTGCGTCGCCCGCGCGGCTCTCTCTCGGCAAGCCCGATCTCACCGCCGCCATCGGCACGCGCGTCATCGAGGCCGGCGACACCCGCGGCGCGCAGGCGCTGCTCGCCGTCAAGGACGCTGCGCACTACTTTCCCGCCGCCGGAACGATTCCCGCGCAGACATCGTCCCTCGGAATCTATGCCTCGCGTCTCGCGGGCGAAGCGGCGCGCATGGCCGATACCGCCGCCAAGTCCGAAATCGGCGCCAAAGCCGTCTTTGATGCGGCGACCGAGCGACGTATTCAGACCGAAGGTGTCAGTATCGATGAGGAACTCATCCGCATGACGCAGTTTCAGCAATCCTACGCCGCGTCGTCGCGGCTGATCCAGGCGGCGAAGGAGATGCTCGACATTCTCCTCTCGCTGAAGTGAGGCGGCGATGAAAGTCACGCCATCGTTTCTCATCACCGCGCTCGCGCGCAGCGATCTCACGCGGATCACCAGCGAAATGTACGACCTGCAACGCCAGACCGCGTCGGGGTTTCTTTCGGACGATCTAAAGGGTTACGCCGCCGACGCCGGACGTCTGATCAGCGCGCGCAGCGTCATCGCACAGGCCGACGCCCGCAAGACATCCGCGCAGCGCCTGCAGACGCGCATCGACATCCAGGACGTGGCGCTCGACAAGGCCGCCGACGCCATGGCGCAGCTCAAGATCGACGTCATGACCGCGCTCTCGTCCGACAACGGCAGCTTTCTCGCCCAGCAACTGCGCACTGCGTTCAACCAGACACTTGGCGCGCTGAACCAGACCTACGAGGGGGTGTCTCTCTTTTCCGGCGAGCACCGTGGCGCTGCGGCCATCCGGGTGGCGGTGCTTGAGGATCTGCCTGCCGCCGTCACCGACGCGCAGGTCTTCAACGAGTCCGTGCGCGACTACAGCGTTGATCTCGGCATGGGCGCGCCGTTCGCGGTGGCGGAGAAGGCATCCACCATCAGCCGCGAGGCGTTCAACGCCATGCGTGCGCTCTACAACGAAATCCAGAGCGGCACGGTCACGACACCACTCAACGCCACGCAACGCGCAGTGTTGACGGGCATCGCCGCCCAACTTGACGCAGGCCGCGCTTCCATTGTCGCCGCGCAGGGCCGCAACGGTGACGCGAACGCACGCCTGGGCCGTGAAATTGAACGACTGACCGGACAATCGGACCTCGTTCAGAACCATATGGACCAGATCGCCGGCTCCGATCTCGCAGAAGTGGCGATGCGGATGTCGGCCACGACGACGCAGTACGAAGCGATCGCCAAGGTTTTCAGCGACATCCGCAACCTGACCCTGGTGAACTTCCTCGATTGAGGCGCGGCCGCCGCCAGGTTATAGAGCCTCATCGCTCCGGGCCTTGACCCCGGGGGGAGGAGCAACATGACGACGCTGGATCTGCCGGACGCTGCGCGCGCGCCGGCCACACTCAACTCTTTGGGGTTCGCCAAGCCGCCTGCGGAAACGCGCGTGGTCGCCGCCATGTCGGGCGGCGTCGACTCGTCCGTGGTCGCGGCCATGCTGAAGCGCGAGGGCTATGAAGTCATCGGCGTGACGCTGCAGCTCTACGATCACGGCGCGGCGGTGAACAAGCCGGGCGCGTGCTGCGCTGGGCAGGACATCCACGATGCGCGCCGCGTCGCCGACATGCTGGGCATCCCTCACTATGTGCTCGACTACGAGAGCCGCTTCCGCGATCAGGTGATGGAAGATTTCGCCGACAGCTATCTGGCGGGCGAAACGCCGATCCCGTGCGTGAAGTGCAACCAGTCGGTGAAGTTCAAGGATCTCCTGGGACTCGCCCGCGATCTCGGCGCCGATTGCATGGCGACGGGGCACTATGTTCAGCGCCTCGTCGGCGCCAAAGGGCCGGAGCTACATCGCGGCGCCGACCCGTCGCGCGATCAAAGCTATTTCCTGTTCGCGACCACGCGCGCGCAGCTCGACTTCCTGCGCTTTCCGCTGGGCGGATTGCCGAAGAGCGAGACGCGCGTGCTGGCGACGGAATTTGGCCTCGCGGTGGCGGAAAAGCCGGACAGCCAGGACATCTGCTTCGTGCCGACGGGAAAGTATGCGGAAGTCGTCGCCAAGTTGCGGCCCGGCGCGATCGATCCCGGAGAGATCGTGCATGTGGACGGACGTGTGCTCGGCAGGCACGAGGGTGTGATCCACTACACCGTCGGTCAGCGGCGCGGGCTGAACATCGCGGTGGGCGCACCGCTATTCGTGGTGCGGCTGGATGCCGAGGCAAAGCGCGTGGTCGTCGGGCCGCGTGAAGCCCTGGCGGTGAAGCGCATGGCGCTGAGGGATGTGAACTGGATCGGGGAGGCTGTCGGCGCCGAAGATGATCTTCACGGGCGGCGCGTGCTGGTGCGCGTGCGCTCCACGCGGCCGCCCGTGCCGGGAACACTAGACACGCGGGCAGGCTGGTACGTCACGCTCGATGACGCGGAGGAAGGCGTCGCGCCGGGACAGGCGGCTGTGCTCTACGACGCCGACGCGCCAAGCCGCGTGCTCGGCGGCGGCTGGATCGGGCGGACGAGCTAAGCGTCAGCCTTGGTCGGACTTTCGTGTGCCGTGGCTGCGCCCGCGACCCTCGGTGTTTTCAGCGGAGCTTATGCGCTGGGCATCGGCGGCCTGAGGCTTTGGCTTCGCAGTGTCCTTCAGTTCCGGACGCGGCTTCGGCGCTTTGGCGCTGCGACCAGTTTCGTGCGATTTGGACATGGGGTTCTCCTCCCCAAGCGGACGCATCCAGCGCGCGCCGGTTCCCTTCAAAACGCACTTCAATTCGAGGATTCGACGTCCTCAAGTACGATCCGCGCCTCCCAGGCGTCGAGGAGGTCGAGGTCACCTGTCACACTGCGCAACAGCGGCGCGCTCCCCGGCACACAGGGCGGTCGCTGCCTCGCGTCGCCGCGCAGGTTGAGCGCCACAACCGCGCGACGGCCTTCGTGGGTGCGTGCGTAGATGAATAAGTCGGGGTCGTCGGGCGCCAGGTCTTCGAAGTCGCCGAAAACCCAGAGCGGATCGTCGCGGAGCGCGATCAGCTGTTTGGCAAACGCACGCACGCTGTCCTCGTTGTCCGTCTGCACAGCGGCGTTGAGCGTCGTGTGGTTCGGATTGACCTTGAGCCAGGTCTTGGCCGCGTCGGAAAAGCCGCCGTTGGAGGTAGCGTCCCACTGGAACGGCGTACGGGCGTGGTCGCGGGTCATGGCGACGGTGGCGGCGAACGCGTCCGCTTCGCTGCGGCCCTTTTCGCGCGCCAGCCGGTTTGTGGTCTTCGCCCATACGTCGTCGAGCTCATCGAGTGATGAGAAGGGCGCGTTGACCATGCCGATTTCATCGCCCTGATAGATGAAGGGCGTCGCGCGCTGCGTCAGGACCAACGCGAGCAGCATCTTGGCGCTCTCCGGCGAACTGTCGCCGAAACGAGACGAGATGCGTCCGAGATCGTGGTTCGACACGACGACGCTGTTCCAGCCGCGCTCGCCGATGCCTTTGTCCCACGCGGAGAAGATCTTCTTGAACGCGACGCGGTCCCACTCACCGCCGACTACAGGGTTCATCGCCACGAGGTCGAAGTGATAGATCATGTCGAGCATCGGATCGGCGGGATCGACAAGCTTCGACGCCCGCTCGGGATCGACGCCGGGCGCTTCGCCGATCGCCACGCAATCGTAATGGGCAAACACTTCGCGGCGCATTTCGCGCAGGAATTCGTGCAGGCGGGGGCCACCGGCGATGTGGCGGTAGAGCGGGGCGGGGCGCGGGTCGATCACGTCGCGCAGGTCCGGCTCCTTGGAGATCACCGTCACCACGTCGAGCCGGAAGCCGCCGACGCCCTTGTCGAGCCAGAAGCGCATGGCGTCGTGGATCGCGCGGCGCACGTCCGGGTTTTCCCAGTTGAGATCGGCCTGCGACTTGTCGAAGAGGTGGAGATAGAAGGACCCATCTTCGGTCTGCGACCATGCGGGTCCGCCGAAGATCGAAAGCCAGTTGTTGGGCGCAGCGCCGCAGCGGCCTTCGCGCCACCAGTACCAGTCGCGTTTTTCTCCGTGGTTCACGGCGTCATGGAACCATGAATGCTGCGTGGATGTGTGATTGAGCGCGATGTCGAGGACGATGCAGATATCGCGCTTCCTGGCTTCCTCGAACAGTTCCTCCGCGTCCGCCATCGTGCCGAACAGCGGATTGACGGCGGTGTAGTCGGAGGTGTCGTAGCCGTTGTCGATCATCGGCGAGGCGAAGATCGGCGAAAGCCAAGCGACGCCCACGCCGAGGTCCTTCAGGTACGGCAGCTTCTCGATAATGCCGCGGATATCGCCCACGCCGTCGCCATTCCCGTCGCGGAAGGACTTCGGATAGATCTGATAGACGACGGATTTCTTCCACCAGTCGGCGCGGGGAGCAGATGTCATGGCGTGGGTATAGCAGCGCCGTGTGCGCGCCTGCTATAGTGCGTCATGTCCGACGCCGCCGCACGCGCCCGCGAATTCACCCAGAACCTCGGCTATCCGCGTCGCCGCGCGAAGCCCCGCATTGCGACCGCGCTGATCGACGCCGAGCATCGCATGGTCAACGGCGTCGCGGCATGGCGGCTCGGCGAGGGGCCGGCGGTGCTGATGGTGCACGGCTGGGAGGACGACAACAGTCTATGGTCGCCCCTGATTGATCGACTCGCCATGATCGGCCGTGCGGTGGTGGCGCTCGATCTGCCGGCGCACGGATTTTCCGAAGGTGAGCGCGTGCCGTTGCTGGTGGCTGCAAAGGCAGTGGCGGACGTCGCCGCTGAGATGGGACCCATCGATGCCGTCGTCGGACATTCGTTCGGCTGCCCGGCGATCGTCACAGCCATCGAGGACCATGCCTTCGCGCCGAAGCATGTCGTGCTGATCGGCAGCGCGCTGCATCAGCGCGGACAGATTATCCGTCTCGCGGAGCGCAACGATATTCCCGACGATGTCGTCGAAGCGATCTTCGCCACCTACGAGGAGGACGTCGGCCGTCCGGTGGACTGGTTCGACCTGCGTCGCGCAGCGCCCGCCATGACGGCGAAGGCGCTCATTCTGCACTCCCTCGACGACGATGCATGCGATTATCGCGGCGCGCAGGAACTGGCGGATGTGTGGCCCGGCGCTGAACTCGCGCTCACCGATGGTCTCGGCCATCGCCTGATCGCACAGGATGCGAGCGTGGTGGAACGCATCGTCGATTTCGTGGCCTAGATCGCGGCGAGGGCTTTCGTCGCCTTCGTCACGCTCCGCAGCGCGCCGAGATCGATCGTCGCCTCCACCTCGGCCTGCGCCTCTTCCCAGACGGGGATCGCTTCCAGCAGCAGTTTCTCGCCGCGGTCGGTGAGCCACACCGCGCGTTTGCGCTGGTCTTTTTCCGTCACCACGACCTCCGCGAGATCGCCGCGCACCAGTCCCTGCAGATTGCGCGAGAGGGTGGAGGGGTCGAGGCCCGCGCGTTCGGCGATCGCGCCGAGCGTGGCGTCCTGCGCGCCGGCGATCTGCGCCATCAGGCCCATCTGCGTGATGTTGACGCCGAGAGGCGCAAGGCGCGCATCGTAGAACGCCGTCAGCCGTCGCGCGGCGAGGCGGGCGTTGTAACAGGCGCAGAAACGCATCGGGGCGATGGTCTCCGGCGAAATCTTCCGCAGTCGCGAACGACCGGCTTGCGCGCGCTTTGTCATGTGTCTATGTATCTACAACAGTTGTAGATGCAAGGAAAGTGGCATGAGCGCTAGGGAAACCGGGGGACGCCCCGACCTGACGTCCATGACGGGCCTGGAAGCCATGCGCTACCTCCTCAAGCTGACGCAGGAACGCGGCCCCGGAGACATGGCGAGCATCGGCGCGACCTTGGGGTTCGAACTCACCGAAGTGGATGAAGGCGTCGTCGTCTTTACGGGCCACCCGTCGGCCAAGGTGGTGAACCCGCTCGGCACGGTCCACGGTGGCTTCGCGCTGACGCTGCTCGACAGCTGCACCGGGTGTGCGGCGCATACCGTCCTGCCGGCGGGCGTCGGCTATACGACCATCGAAACGAAGGGTAACTTCGTACGTGCGCTGATGCCGGATTCTGGGCCGGTGCGGGCCGAGGGACGCGTCGTCGCGCAGGGCCGCACCATCATCACGTGCGAAGGCAAGATCACCGATGCGCGCGGTCGCATCATCGCGCACGGCACATCGACGCTGATGGTGCTGCGCCCGCAATCGAAGGAGTAGGTCATGGCCACAAGCAATCAAGAACGCGATCCGGTTGTCATCGTCGGTCTCTCGCGCACGCCGATGGGCGGGTTGATGGGTGATCTCGGCGGCTTTTCCGCCAATGAACTCGGCGCCGTTGCGGTCAAGGCCGCGCTCGCGGAAGCGGGTGTGAAGGGCGAGGACGTCGACTGGATCGTGATGGGCAATGTGCTGCCCGCCGGTCAGGGCCAGGCGCCGGCGCGTCAGGCGGGGCGCAAGGCCGGACTGCCGGATTCGGTGGAAGCCACCACGCTCAACAAGATGTGCGGCTCCGGCATGCAGGCCGCGATCATGGGGCGCAATGCGATCCTCGCGGGCGAAGTGTCTATCGTGGTCGCCGGCGGCATGGAGAGCATGTCGAACGCGCCGTTCCTGATGACCAAGCACCGCACGGGCCAGAAGTACGGCCACGACAAGCTGTTCGATCACATGGCGCTCGATGGCCTCGAAGACGCCTACGAAGGCAAGGCGATGGGCGTCTATGCCGACATGATCGCGCAGGAATACCAGTTCACGCGCGAGGCGCAGGACGCCTACGCCATCGAGACGCTGCGCCGTGCGCAGGCCGCGACCGAAAGCGGCGCGTTCAAGCGCGAGATCGCGGCGGTGACCGTGAAGGGTCGTGATGGCGAAACTCAGATTGCCATCGATGAACTCCCGCGCAAGGCCAGGCCCGACAAGATTCCGTCGCTGAAGCCCGCCTTCAACAAGGACGGTACGGTGACCGCAGCCAACGCCTCGGCGATTTCGGACGGCGCCGCTGCGCTTGTGCTGATGCGCCAGTCGGAAGCGGAAAAGCGCGGGCTGAAGCCGCTCGCGCGGATCGTCTCTTCGGCGGCGCACGCGCACGCGCCCGCGTATTTTACCACCGCGCCCGTGTACGCAATGAACAAGGCGCTGGAGAAGGCGGGCTGGAAAACCAAGGACGTCGATCTCTTCGAGATCAACGAAGCCTTCGCCGTCGTGCCGATGATCGCGATGAAGGACCTCGGCATCACGCACGACGTCATCAACGTCAACGGCGGCGCCTGCGCGCTGGGCCACCCGATCGGCGCCTCCGGCGCACGCATCATGGCCACGCTGATCGCAGCACTCGAAGCGCGTGGCGCCAAGCGCGGACT
Organism: Alphaproteobacteria bacterium; assembly: GCA_034440275.1. Classification (GTDB taxonomy): domain Bacteria; phylum Pseudomonadota; class Alphaproteobacteria; order Caulobacterales; family Aquidulcibacteraceae; genus VFBF01. The sequence goes on along the minus strand of JAWXBS010000217.1, from coordinate 8,884 downwards.
CGCGAGCCTCTGCATCGGCGGCGGCGAAGCGACGGCGGTGGCGCTGGAGCTGGTGTAAACTCTTCGCCCGCATCACCCGTCCCCGGATTTCGCGCAGCAAAAGTCCGGGGGCGGGTGCTCAGAACAACCCTTCGATATTCCCGTTCGCGTTCACCCCGATCCCCTCCGCCGCCGGCGTTTTCGGCAATCCCGGCATCGTCATGATGTCCCCGCATATCGCCACCACGAAGCCCGCGCCCGCTGCGAGGCGTACTTCGCGGATGCGCACCTCGTGTCCGTGCGGCGCGCCGAGGCGCGTGGGATCGGTGGTGAAGCTGTACTGGGTTTTCGCCATGCACACGGGCAGGGCGCCGAAGCCTTCCTTCTCCCATCGCGCGAGACGATCGGTGATCGCCTTGTCCGCGACGACCGATTCCGCGCGATAGATCTTGCGCGCGACGGTCTCGATCTTTTCCATCAGCGAGAGATCATCGCCGTAGATGGGCGCGAACTTCGCCTCGCCGCGCTCCACGACTTCGACCACGCGGCGCGCCAGGGCTTCCGTGCCGGCCGAACCGTCCGCCCAGTGGCGGCACAAAATCGCCTCGCTGCCCATCGCTTGCGCGTAGGCCTTCACCGTCGCGATCTCCGCAGGCGTGTCCTGCACGAAGTGATTGATCGCCACGATGGCCGGCACGCCGAACAGGCGGATGTTCTCGATATGCCGGCCGAGATTTTCGCAGCCGCGCTCCAGCGCCGCGAGGTCTTCCGTGGCCAACCTATTCTTCGGCAGACCGCCATTCATCTTCAACGACCGGATCGTCGCCACGATCACGACTGCTTTTGGGGAAAGCCCCGCCTTGCGGCACTTGATGTCGAAGAACTTCTCCGCCCCGAGATCGGCCCCGAAGCCCGCTTCCGTCACCACATAGTCCGCGAGTTTCAGCGCGCTCGTCGTCGCGATCACCGAATTGCAGCCGTGGGCGATGTTGGCGAACGGCCCGCCGTGGATGAGCGCGGGATTGCCTTCGAGCGTCTGCACGAGGTTCGGCTGCATGGCGTCCTTGAGGAGCGCCGTCATCGCGCCGTCGGCCTTCATGTCTGCGCAGGTCACCGCCGTGCGATCATTGCGATAGGCGACGATGATGCGGCCGAGGCGCGCCTGCAGGTCGTCGAGATCCTTCGCCAGGCACAGGATCGCCATGACTTCCGACGCCACCGTGATGTCGAAGCCGCTCTCCGCCGGCGCCCCGTTGCCGCCGAGGGACGTGACCATGTCGCGCAAGCTGCGGTCGTTCATGTCCATCACCCGCCGCCACACGACGCGGCGTGGATCGATGTTCTGCGCGTTGCCCCAGTAGAGGTGATTGTCGACCATCGCCGCGAGCAGGTTGTGCGCGGTGGTGATGGCGTGGAAATCGCCGGTGAAGTGGAGGTTGATGTCGTCCATGGGGATGACCTGCGCGTGGCCGCCACCCGTTGCGCCGCCCTTCTGGCCGAAACAGGGGCCGAGAGAGGGCTCGCGGATACAGATGGCGGCGCGCTTGCCGATCCGGTTGAGCGCGTCGCCGAGGCCGATGGTGGTGGTGGTCTTGCCTTCGCCCGCAGGCGTCGGATTGACGGCGGTGACGAGCACGAGCGCGCCGTCCGGCTTGCCGGCGAGTGACTTCAGGAAGGGCGCTGCGATCTTGGCCTTGTCGAAGCCGTAGGGAATGAGCGCGTCCGCCGGCACGCCGATCTTCGCGGCGACTTCGGCCATGGGTCTCTTGCGCACGGCGCGCGCAATCTCGATGTCGCTCGGCATTTCGAATTCCCCGCTGACTCGGGGGCAAAGTGTCGGCGCGGCCGGCTTCCGGCAAGGGCGACGTTGACGCGAACGGCAGGGCTTCCGCAGCGGCGGGGGCTCCCCTAGGGTGCCGCCGCTATCCATCAACGCCATAATCCTGAGGAGGAACGCGATGCGCGAGGCGGTTATCGTATCTTATGCCCGCACGGGACTCGCGAAGTCCGGACGCGGCGGCTTCAACAACACGCACGGCGCGGCCATGGCAGGGCACGCGATCCAGCACGCCGTCGAGCGCGCCGGCATCGAGAAGGACATCGTCGAGGACGTGTTCATCGGTTGCGGCGGCCCTGAAGGCGCGACCGGCCAGAACGTCGCGCGCAACGCAGCCCTCTGGGCTGGCCTGCCGATCACGACGTCGGGCGTCACCATCAACCGTTTCTGCTCCTCCGGCCTCAACGCCATTGCAATGGCTGCGGGCTACATCCGCGACGGCGCGCCCGTGGCCGTTGGCGGCGGCGTGGAGTCCATCTCGCTCGTGCAGATGAGCGGCAAGATGAATACGCACCGTCTCACCGAAGAAAAGCTGCTCAGCACGTTCCCCGCGCTCTGGATGCCGATGATCGACACCGCCGACATCGTGGCCGAGCGCTACAATGTCAGCCGTGAATACCAGGACGAGTATTCGCTCCGCTCGCAGCAGCGCATCGCGGCGGCGCAGAAGGCGGGTCTGTTCAAGGATGAGATCGTGCCGATGGCGACCAAGATGAAGGTCGTCAACAAGGAGACGAAGGAAGAGTCCCTCGTCGACTACACAGTCGACAAGGACGAGTGCAATCGCGCCGACACGACGCTTGAAGGCCTCGCCTCGCTGCAACCCGTGAAGGGCCCGGGCAAGTTCGTCACCGCCGGCAACGCCTCGCAGCTTTCGGACGGCGCCGCTGCGGTGGTCGTCATGGAAGCCAAGGAAGCCGAAAAGCGCGGCCTGAAGCCGCTTGGCGGGTTCAAGGGCTTCGCGGTCGCCGGCTGCCAGCCGGATGAAATGGGCATCGGCCCCGTGTTCGCGGTACCGCGTCTGCTTGCGCGTCACGGCCTCAAAGTCGACGACATCGACATCTGGGAGTTGAACGAAGCCTTCGCGTCGCAGTGCCTCTACTCGCGCGACAAGCTCGGCATCGATCCGGAAAAGTACAACGTCAACGGCGGCTCCATCGCCATCGGCCACCCCTTCGGCATGACCGGCGCGCGCTGCACCGGCCACTTGCTGATGGAAGGCCGTCGTCGCAAGGCGAAGCTCGGCGTCGTTACGATGTGCATCGGCGGCGGCATGGGCGCGGCGGGTCTCTTCGAGATCTATCAATAGTGCGGTTGTGGTTGTTGGCGGCGGGCCTCGCGCTCGCCGCCTGCGCTGCGTCGCCGAAAGGCGCGCCAGCTCCTCCCGAGCCAGCGTCGCCGCCTGCCGCCATTTCTCCTGCGCCGGAGTCCGCACCCGTGGCGACAAGACCCACATCGCATCCGCTCGTCGGCCAGCCGCTGCCGTCCTTCCGCCTCGCGCGCGAAGACGGGGAGTCGCTGTCGGACGTGAAGCTGCGCAGACGCTGGACCGTGATCGCCTTCACCGGCGGTTGGTGCCCCGATTGCCGCGCAGAAGCGCCGTATCTCGCGGCGCTCGGCAGCGCGGTCGATCAGGATCCCGCTCTCGACATCGTCGCCGTGCATGTGGATGCGCGCTACGGCCCGTTCCTGTCGGCAGGCGACTTCTTCCACCAGTCCGGCATCCGCATGCCTGTCGCGCTCGACGCCGATCGTGACGCGTATCGCGCGCTGCAGGTGAGCTGGATACCCAGCTATCTCGTGGTCGATCCACAGGGCGTCGTGCGCGGCTTCCGCACCGATCTTTCCGCTGACACGTCAAGCGAAGGCGGCGTGAAACGCTTCATCAAGGACATCGCGATCCTGCGCGTTGCGACGCCGGATCGTTAAGCGGTCTTCTTCGCCGCTTCGATCCATCCTTCGACCTTCTCGGCCTTCGGACCAGTATTGCCGCGCATCAGGCGCTTGCCTTCGTCGCTGGCGATGAACGCAGCCACTTGCTCCTGCAGCGCGCGTGCATCCGTCGACGCGAGCGCCGACTTGTCGCGCACGCCGGCGCCGATGAGGATCTGCGCATCCTGTTCACCGACCGCGCCGACATCGACCGCGAGCTGCGCCATGGCCTGCCAGTCGATCACGGTGTCCGGCGTCACCCACTTCTGCGCCATCATCGCGCTGATCGCGGAGGGCTCCGCATCGAGCAGATCGCCGATGGTTTTGACGCCGATGGCTTCGAGACGCGCGGCGATCTTGGCGCCGATGGCCGGGGCGTCGACGACGGGGCTCTCGCGGGTGCGGCGCTTCTTTGTGGCGGGCGCTTCCTCCGCAACGACAGGCGCCGAGACGACGGGCGCAGCGATAGGCGCGTCAATCTTCTCCGCCGCGCGCTCCACGATGCGGCGCGCGGCCGGCGGCTCGATGGAGGAGGGCGCCACGTCGATGAGACCCGTGCCGTGCTTCGTCCCGGGTTTGCGCGCAGGCTGCTTGTCGAGCGTCACCAGCGGCACGTTGAGCACGTCGCGTGCATGAGCGGCGCGCACGATGCGGTCGTCATGGGCGAGCGTCGTGATCACTTTCCCGCTCGCCTGATACTCGGCGTACATTTCCTCGACGATGGCGCGCTCGCTCGCGTCTTCCATCTTCTTCGTCAGCCACTTGATCGGGATGTCGAGCGTCGCGAGGTAGCCCTGCAGTGTCACGTTCGTCTTCGGCGGCGCCACGGCGGATTCCGCAATGGCGCGGTCCATGACCAGCGCGAAGGTGGTGATCGCGCGGGCAAGCGCATCGGCCATCACGTCTACGAGATGCATGTCGAGGCCGGACGGCGGGTCCTTCACGCCGGCGGCGAGATCGTAGTGGTCGATGCAGCTGTCGTAGTGGACCACACTCGCTTCGGCGCCGGAACGAATGAGATTACCGAGCCAGCCGTCTTCCTTCGCCGCCGAGGCGGTCGGCCAGCCGAGTTCGTCGATCCGCGTCAGCAGCTTCGCGTAGGACTTCGACACGCTCTGCTCGAACGCGCGGTGGACCGAGCCTTCCGATTCGCTCTGCGCGGTGTGCAGCGGCTGGATCGGATCGCACACGTAATGACTGAGCACGCCCGCCGCATAGACCGCCTCCGGCCAGTTCTGCGCGCGCATCATCATCAGCAGCTTTTCGTACCAGGCCTCCGCGGTCTCCACCGCGCCGCCCCAGTAGTTGTCGCGCACATGCAAGACGTGGTTCTGGCTGTCGCGGAAGACGTCGTCCGGCGCCTTGGCGCCCTTCATGTAGAGATCCGCGTGCGCGCAGAACGCCTTGCGCCAGTCTTCCGCGTCCGGGCTTTCAAGCCGCCGCAGCGCGTCGAGCGCGATCTTGTGGTGGCTGCCGCTGGCGCGGTGAGCATAGACGACATCGAAAAGCAGCATGAGACGATCCCTGAATCGCATCTCTCATGACGTGATTCTCCGGACCTTTCGCGCGCGCAAAGGTTAACGCCGGCAGCCCGTACCGCCGGCTTCCGGAGGTACGGGCTATCGGTGCGGCGCGCTCAGTTCAGCTTCGCGCTCAGCGACACGCCGATGATGCGCGGCTCGTTCACGAAACCCGTGAGGTTGTTGAAGTCGATGCCGCCGATCACGTTCTCTTCGTCGGTGATGTTGCGGGCGAACACCGCGACTTCGTAGGCGCCGTCATTGCCGGCGTAGCCCACGCGCAGACCGCCTTCGAACTGCGACTCAATGCGGAATTCCGCAGCGTCGTAGAGGAAGAGGTTCGTCTCGCCGCGCACGGTCCAGTCGGTGTCGGCGAAGATCGCGCCGCGCTCGCCCATCGGACGCTCGTAGCGGGCCGACAGATCGAGCGTGTATTCCGGGGCCTGCGGGAAGGGGTTGCCGTTCACGCGCGCAAAGCCGCCGGGCGCGATGGGATCGAGCACGGTGCACTGGCCCGAGCCGCACGGCGCCACGGTGAGCGTCGCGTCCTTGATCTCGGTGTGGTTGTAGGCAAAGCCCACGCCCACGTTGAGACGTTCGGTGACGTCGAAGCTCGAGTCGATCTCGAAGCCGTAGCCTTCGCCCTTGTCGGCGTTGACGAGCTGCGTGAGGTTTCCGGCGCCGCCGATCGCGGAGAATTGCTGGTCCTCGATCTCATAGTAGAACACCGCCGCGTTGATGCGGCCCGTGCCGCCGAGCACGTCGGATTTCACGCCGGCTTCGTAGGACTGGATCGTCTCGGAGTCGGCGACCGACGGCAGGCTGCCGAAGGCGACGTCGCGGCCCTGGATCGACGGCGCGCGGAAGCCGTTGGCGACGCGGCCATAGACGTTCACGTCCGGCGTCACTTCATAGCGCACGCTGAGGTCCCAGCTGACCTGCTCATCGGAGACAGTGCGCGCTGCGGGAAACGCGTTCGGCGAGCCGGGCGGTGCGGCGACGGGCAGGAGCGGCGCGGCGAGCGCGATGAAGTCCTTTTCGTCTTCCGTGTAGCGCACGCCGCCGGCGACGCTGAGACGATCGCTGATGTCGTATTCGGCCTGCGCGAAGACGGCCCACGACGTGTTCTCGTGTTTGACGGTGGCGGGCGGCGGGAAGCCCGCGCCCACGGTCGTCACTTCAAACGAGGAGTCGAAATAATAGACGCCCGCCTGCCAGGTGAGGCGGCCTTCGTCCGGGCTTGCGATGCGGATTTCCTGCGTGAACTGGCGCAGGTCATTCAGATTGTCCTGCGTCGAGGAGTCGAACGGGATGAGGCCGGGGCCCACGCCCGCAACGCCGCCGTCGATGTCGCCGAGGCTGAAGCCTTCCGCCGTGTCGTAGCCCGTGATGGAGGTGATCGTGGCGCCGCCGAGATCGTAGTTCATCGTCAGGCCCGCACCGTAGCTTTCGTATTGCTGCGGATTGTTGCGGCCCTGATTGTAGAAAACGCGGTCGCGGTTGAAGTTGTTGTTGAGCTGGTTGGAGCCCGCCGTGAACACATTGGCGCGGAAGATCGTCGACGTGCCATCGAGCGAGCGGCCATGCAGGTTCAGCAGGGCGTCGAAATTCTCCGTCGGCTCGAACAGGAACTGCACCCGGCCGGCGACTTCATCGTAGCCGCCGATGGCGTCTTTCTGACCGTTGAAGCCGTTGTCGATCCAGTCGTCGCGGTGCGCAACCAGGACGGCGGCGCGCGCCGAGATCGTGTTGGTGAGGCTGCCGCCGACGGCGCCTTCGAGGCTCGACGTGCCGTAGGTGCCGTAGCTCGCGCTGATGCGTCCCGTACGCTCCTTCGTCGGCCCCGCCGAACGCAGCGAAACGATGCCTGCCGGCGTGTTGCGACCGAACAGCGTGCCTTGCGGACCGCGCAGCACTTCCACCTGTTCGATGTCGAAGAGCGGGAAGCTCTTCAGCGCCACGTTTTCCATCACCACGCCGTCCATGATCACGGAGACGGGTTGCGAGGCGGCGAGGTCGAAGTCGGTGTTGCCGAGGCCGCGTATGTAGAAGCGCGGCGCGACGCGACCGTTGGAGGATTCCACATTGAGGCCGGGCACCCGGCCCGCAAGCGCGAGCGCATCGCCGCCGCCCGCGAGGATCGTCTCGAGTTTTTCAGCGGAGACGGCGGCCACCGACAGCGGCACGTCCTGCAGGTTTTCGCTACGGCGCGTCGCGGTGACGACGATTTCCTCGTCCACGGTCTGCGCCCATGCTGGTGCAGCGCCCGCGACGAGGGCGGCGGCGCAGATGCCGACCTTGATGAGTGACTTCAACGACCGGACCTTCGCCATGACCTGACCCCGCGCACGAGTGCAGGCCGCCCCGCTGGCGGCCTGACGCTTTCGTGACGGCTATGGCCCGTTAACCGTGTCCCAGGCAGCCGGATTCGCGTGTGGCGTGTGCAGTTTCGAACGACCGCAGCCGCAGTGTCACCCGATGGTCACAACGACCTTGCCCTGCACCTTGCGGTCCGCGAGATGCTGGATCGCTTCGGCGCCCCGGGCCAGCGGGAAGTGCGCCGAGACGCGCGGCTTGATCTTGCCCTTGGCGTAGAGATCGAAGAGTTCGGCGACATTGGCCTCGTTGGCCTTCGGATCGCGCGCGACGAACGCGCCCCAGAACACGCCGACGACCTGGCAGCTCTTCAGCAGCGTGAGGTTCAGCGGGATTTTCGGGATGCCCGCCGGGAAGCCGATCACCAGGAAGCGGCCTTCCCAGTTCATCGCGCGCAGCGCCGGCTCCGCGTAGGCGCCGCCCACCGCATCGTAGATCACGTCGACGCCGCCACCGCCCGCCGTCTTGAAGGCTTCCGACAGCGCCTTGGTAGCAGCGCGATCGTTCTCGTCGAGTGTGGCGGGATAGACGATGCCTTCATCGGCGCCGCACGCCTTCGCGAAGTCGACCTTCTCCTGCGTCGAGGCCGCAGCGATCACTTTCGCACCCATCGCCTTGCCGAGTTCGACCGCCGCGATCCCCACGCCGCCCGCCGCACCGAGCACGAGAAGGCTCTCGCCCGGCTTGATGTGCGCGCGGTCTTTCAGCGCGTAGTGCGAGGTGCCGTAGGTCATCAGGAACGCCGCCGCTTCGTCGTAGGGCATGGCGTCGGGGATCTTGCGCACGCGGTTGGCGTTGAGCGCGAGTTCTTCCGCCATGCCGCCCCAGCCGGTGGACCCGATCACGCGGTCGCCGGGCTTCAGCGTCGTGACGCCTTCACCGACGCTCTTCACGACGCCCGCGATCTCACCGCCGGGCGCGAAGGGCCGCTCCGGCTTGAACTGGTACATGTCCTTGATGATGAGCACGTCGGGGAAGTTGACGCCAACGGCCTTCACCGAAACCACCACTTCGCCGGGACCCGCGACCGGCGCCGGCGCGTCTGTGAGGACAAGGGTTTCAGGGCCGCCGGGTGCTGTGCTGAAGAGGGCCTTCATGGATGTTCCTTCCCTGGTCGCGAATGTGTTCAAGGCACGTTAGAACGATCCCCGGACAAAGGACGCAAGCCCCTCATGACCAGAACCGGCTATTTCCTGCGCCTCGCCCTCTCCGTGGCGATCGATGTCGCCGACTTCACGCT
>JAWXBS010000216.1:0-7770 GCA_034440275.1 Alphaproteobacteria bacterium | reverse complement strand
GGCCCAATCCGGTCACTGGACGAAAATCGTCAGTCAAATAAGGCGTCCACGGAACCGGGGCGGTCCAAATCACGTAGGGCTGGTCACAGGTGCGCGTAACCCCATTGAATACCAGGCGCGTTCATTGGAGGCCTCTATGAGGTCCGGATGGCGCGACGGCTTCTGGACGTGTTGGCGCACCTTCGACTGGAGGCCCGGCGGCCCGCCATCGCGCAATCCAGTTACGGCCCCCATGCCGCATCGAGGAACAAGCTGGACGGGCGCTGGACCTTGCCGCCCACTACGATAGGGAGGCGTCAGAATAGCATGCTCGACATCGCTGCCCTGGCCTTGGTGGCGACGGCGCTGCTGGCCTACGTCAATCACCGCTTCTTCAAGCTGCCGACGTCAATTGGCGTCATGGCGGGGGCGCTGGCGCTTTCGCTGGCGATGATCGGGCTGGATGCGCTGGGGGTGGGGCACAACCTTCTCATTTACGAACAGGCGCTCCTGCGGTCGCTCGATTTCTCGACTGTGTTGATGCAGGGCATGCTCTCGCTTTTGTTGTTCGCTGGCGCGTTGCACATCGACCTTCGCGTACTCAGGAGTTATCGCCTTCAGGTGGGTGCGCTGGCGGTGGTGGGCACTCTGCTATCAACCTTCGCAATCGGCCTTGCAGTGTGGTGGCTCCTGCCGTTGACGGGCGTTCAGCTGCCGCTGCTCCACTGCCTTCTGTTCGGCGCGCTGATTTCACCCACCGACCCGATCGCCGTAATGGGCATCCTCAAGACTTCCGGCGCCCCGAAGGAACTGGAATTGGTGGTCGCGGGCGAGTCGCTTTTCAACGACGGCGTGGGCGTCGTGGTGTTCACGCTGTTGCTGGGGGTGCTGGCAAGCGGCGCGCCGCCGACGCCGGTCGAGGGACTGGCCGTAGTGCTGCGCGAAGCGGGCGGTGGCCTGCTGTTCGGCCTAGCGCTCGGCTATGTAACGTTCCGCCTGATCAAGAGCGTCGACAACTATCAACTCGAAGTGCTGTTGACACTCGCCGCCGTCATAGGGGGATATTCGTTTGCAGCCTTGATCGACGTGTCAGGACCGCTGGCAATGGTGGTCGCCGGCTTGATAATTGGCAATTGTGGGCGCGCCCTGGCCATGTCGAGAACGACGCGGGGGTATCTCGACATGTTCTGGGAGCTGCTCGCCGCCATCCTGAATGCGGTGCTGTTCGTCCTTATAGGCATGGAAGTTCTGTTGGTTGTGTTCACCGCGGATCTCTGGGTCGCGGGCGCGATGGCTGTTGTGGTAACGTTGGCGGCGCGACTGATCACGGCCGGATTGCCGGCGGCCGTGTTTTCCCGATGGTTTCGCCTTCCGAGCGGCTCTTGGAAGATTCTTACCTGGGGCGGGTTGCGCGGCGGAATATCGGTCGCGCTCGCGCTCTCGCTGCCCAAGGGGCCTGGCGCCGACACTGTTCTCGCGTTGACTTACTGTGTGGTCGTGTTCTCGATTCTGGTGCAGGGGCTTTCCAGCCGGTCCGTCACGCGCAGCGCACTGGGGCGCGACCGTGGAAAGTCCGGACCTCGTGAGGCCGAGATGCGGCAATGAGGTAGGGAGGCATTCGCAGAGGCGCTCGTCACTGGTCTAGCCCGATCTGAAGCACACAAGATATTGGGTGCAAGGTCGGGCTTCCTACACAGTTGGTTTCAGTAGCAGTGGAAGCCCGTGGTGTTGATCACAATCCCGCCGAGCACAATCGGCGAATTTCAGCCGGGTTTCCGCTCACGCGCGAACGGCGGTTTTGCGGCGCGTGTCGGTCTCTGCGCTTAACGCGGTGACATACGCCACCGCGTCTCCTCCCACCACCGCCCCTACTCCCGCAACGCCGCATCAATCAGCGCGCGCGCTTCCGCGCTCGACCAGTCCGCAGCCCCCGCAAGGCGTGCGATCTCCTGGCCGCTGCGATCGTAGAGCACCGTCGTCGGCATGCCTTGCGCCTTCACTTCGAACGCGATCGCGGAGCCCGGATCCTGATAGAAGTCGAGACGCTCGCCGGCGAGCTTCTTGAGATCGCCTTGCGCGCGCGCCTTCATGTCGTTGCGGTCGATGCTGATGGCGACGAGCGCGAACTCCTGTCCGCGATAGGCGTCGGCGAGCGCGGCGAGCGTGGGCATCTCCTCGATGCACGGCGCGCACCACGTCGCCCAGAGATTCACCAGCACCACCTTGCCGCGAAAATCGCTGAGCCGGCGTTCCGCGCCGGTCGCGTCGTAGAACACGTTCAGCGGCTGCTTCGGCGCGTCGCGCGCGACCACGAGCTTCTGCATTTCCCCCGTCGCGAAGCGCTTGAGGCTCGTGTCGTCGGCGGGCTTGGACACCGCCGAGAAAAGCACATAGACAGCCGCCAGAAGGCCGAAGAGCCCGAGCCACCCCGCCACTTTCAACGTCAAGGATTGCGTTTTCGCGCCCGCCGCCATGTCCGACAAGAACTCCAAAAATTCTGGTGCCAAAACCTCTGGGGAAGGCCAGCAGATGTGGGGCGGCCGCTTCGCCGAGCGCCCCTCCGACATCATGCAGGCGATCAACGCCTCCATCGACGTCGACAAGCGCCTGTGGCGCCAGGACATCGCCGGCTCGAAGGCCCACGCCGCCATGCTCGCCGCGCAGGAGATCATTACGAAAGAGGACGCCGCGAAGATACAGGCCGGGCTGGACCAGATCGCCGCAGATATCGAGGCGGGAACCTTCGTGTTCGATGTCGCGCTCGAGGACATCCACCTCAACATCGAAGCGCGGCTGACCGAACGCATCGGCGAGGCCGGCAAGCGCCTGCACACGGGCCGTTCGCGCAACGACCAGGTGGCGACGGATTTCAAGCTCTGGGTCATGGGCGCGTGCGACGACGCCGCCGACAGCGTGCGCGAGCTGCAGAAAGTGCTGGTCGCACAGGCGGAGAAACACGCCGACTGGGTGATGCCCGGCTTCACGCATCTGCAGACCGCGCAACCCGTCACGCTCGGCCATCACCTGCTCGCCTATGTGGAAATGCTGGAGCGCGATTTCATGCGCATCAGCGGCGCGGGCGGCGCCGCGGGCGACGGGTGTCCGCTGGGCGCGGCCGCACTTGCGGGCACGGGCTTTCCGATTGATCGCCATGCGACGGCCTCGGCGCTCGGCTTTTCCGAACCCGCCGCGAACTCGCTCGACGCCGTCGGCTCGCGGGATTTTGCGCTGCAGGCGCTGTCGGCGCTCTCGATTGCGGGCACGCACCTGTCGCGGCTCGCCGAAGAAATAGTGCTGTGGACGTCGCCGCAATTCGGCTTCGCGCGGCTGTCCGATGCGTGGTCCACCGGTTCGTCGATCATGCCGCAGAAACGCAACCCCGACGCCGCCGAACTCATCCGCGCGAAAGCCGCGCGTCTCGGCGCGAACTTCGCGGCGCTGAACGGCATCGTGCAGAAGCTGCCGCTGACCTACGCCAAGGATCTGCAGGACGACAAAGTCCTCACTTTCGAAGCGTTCGACACTTTCGATCTCTGCACCGCCGCCATGCGCGGCATGTTCGAGACCATCACCTTCAACCGCGACGCGCTGCGCGAGGCGGCCACGCGCGGCTATTCCACCGCCACCGATCTCGCCGACTGGCTTGTGCGTGAACTCGCCATGCCCTTCCGCGAAGCTCACCACGTCACCGGCGCGGTGGTGAAGCGCGCCGAAGCGCTGGGCGCGCCCACGCTCGACGCGCTGCCGCTGGCGGAATTCCAGAAAATCGAGCCGCGCATCACCGAGGCCGCCCGCGCGCTCCTCACCGTCGAACAGTCCGCCGCCGGCCGCGACAGCTATGGCGGAACGGCCCCCGTCCGGGTGCGTGAGCAGGCCGCGCTGTGGGTGGAGCGGATGAAGGACGAGGATTGAGCGCTCGGCGCGCAAATAGGCTAGGCTCACGTAAATTCCCGGAGACCCGCATGTCCGACCAACGCAAATCTCTCCTCCGCCTCTCCATCGCCGCGCTCGCGCTGGCGGGCCTCGTCGGCTGCGGGCTGAAGGGCGGGCTGGAGCGGCCGCCGCCGCAGTTCGGCGATGCGCGCGCACAGTACGAGGCCGAGCAGAAGGCCAAGGCCGAAAGCGACGCCGCCGAGAAGGCCAAGAAGGACCGCGAGGCCAAGGAGCGTCAGACGATGACGATCCCCGCGCCGTCGACCTCCGCGCAGCCGCCGGCGGAAAATCCTTCGCAGCCCGCGACGCCGCCCCAGTAACAAGCCACCGCAACGTGAACCATTTCGACTATCGCGACGGCGCGCTCTTCTGCGAGGACGTGTCTCTGGAAGAGATCGCCAACGCCGTCGGCACGCCGGTCTATGTGTATTCGAGCGCCACGCTCGAGCGGCACTACCGCGTGTTCAAGGACGCCTTCGCGCCCGCTGATCCACTGGTCGCGTATGCGGTGAAGGCCAACGGCAACATCGCGGTGATCGCGACGCTCGCGAAACTCGGCGCCGGCGCGGACACGGTCTCGGCCGGTGAGATCCAGCGCGCGCTCGCCGCGGGCGTGCCGCCGGAACGCATCATCTTCTCCGGCGTCGGCAAGACCGAGGCCGAACTCGCCTACGCGATCTCCGTCGGCGTCCACCAGATCAACGTGGAGAGCATCGCCGAACTCGACATGATCGAGCGGGTCACCGACCTGCACGGCCAGCGCGCCGCGATCGCGATCCGCATCAATCCCGATGTCGGCGCGGGCGGTCACGACAAGATCTCCACCGGCAAGAGCGGCGCGAAGTTCGGCGTCTCGGTCGCGGATGCGCTTGCGCTTCACGCACGCGCCGCGAAAATGAAGCTGATCGACGCGAAGGGATTCGCCGTCCACATCGGCAGCCAGATCAAGGACCTCGGGCCGCTCGAAGATGCGTTCCGCGTGATGCGCAAACTCGCGGAAGATGCCCGCGCGCAAGGCCTTTCCGTCGAACGGCTCGATCTCGGCGGCGGGCTGGGCGTGCCCTATTTCAACGAACCCGAACCGCCCTCGCCGTCCGCCTACGCCGCAATGGTCAAGCGCGTGTTCGACGGCTTCGACATTGAACTCTCTTTTGAACCGGGCCGCCTCATCGCGGCGAACGCCGGCGTGCTCGTCACCCGTGTCATCCGCATCCAGGAGCGCGCCACGAACCGCATTCTCGTCGTCGACGCCGCGATGAACGATCTCATCCGCCCGGCCATGTACGAGGCGTTCCACGACATCAAGCCGCTGAAGAAGGCTAGCGACGAACGCACGGTGATGGATGTGGTCGGGCCAATCTGCGAAACCGGCGACACCTTCGCGCGCGCCCGCGACCTGCCGCCGCTCGAGCCGGAAGACCTCGTCGCCTTCATGACGGCCGGCGCATACGGCGCGGTGATGTCGTCGGCCTACAACGCGCGCCCGCTCATTCCCGAAGTGCTGGTGCGTGGCGACAAATACCAGGTCGTACGCCGACGCTGGAAGGTGAGCGAGCAGCTGGCGCTGGAAAAACTGCCGGAGTGGTGAGGGCTACCCGCCCATCGAATACGGCCCGCCCCGTTCGATCCCGCGCTTGTATGCGGGCCGCGCATGCAGCCGATCGATGTAGGCATCGAGCGCCGGAAACGCCGTCAACTTTCCGAACGCGCGCGCCACTTCCGCCACGAAGGACATCTGCACGTCCGCCGCCGTGAACTTGTCGCCGACGATGAACTCCTTTCCACCGAGCGCAGCGTTCACGTAGCCGAGGTGGTTGTCGATCTCGCTGGCGATGCGTGGTTGCAGCGGCGCACCCGCTTCGCCGAGACGCATTGTGTAGAGATTGAGCATCAGCGGCAGCATCGCAGAGCCTTCCGCGTAGTGCATCCAGTGCAGATAGTCCGGCCACTGCGGATCGTCCGGCGCAAAGCAGAACTTCTCCCCGCCATGCCAGCGCGCAAGGTAATCGAGGATCGCGCCCGACTCCGCCACCACGCGCCCGTTGTCCTCGATCACCGGCGATTTGCCGAGGGGATGGATCTTCTTCAGCTCCGGCGGCGCGAGCCGCGTCACCGCATCGCGCTGGTAGGCGATGATTTCATAGTCGAGCGCGAGTTCTTCCAGCATCCAGAGAATGCGCTGCGAGCGGGACTCGTTCAGGTGGTGGACCTTGATCGTCATGTGCGGAACGTCCTCAATACTGCGCGAAGTTGAGCTTCAGACCGGCGCGCGGCCAGCGCGCCTTCACCAGCTTCGACGACGACGAGAGCGTGACGTAGGCGTCGCGCATGTCCTTCCCGCCGAAGCAGATGTTGGTGACGATGAGATCAGGGAACGGATGGTGCTCGAACTTTCCGCTGGGCTCGATCGCGGTGATGCCGCCCTGGATGATCGTGGCGACGCAGACACGCCCATCGGCCTCCACCGCGAGGCTGTCGAAGAACACCTGCCCCGGATAGGTCAGGATGTGACGACCGAGAAAACCGGGCGGCGGTTCGGCGACCGTGCCGTCGGCGTTGATGTCCCACGCCCAGAGTTTTCCTGTGTCGGTCTCGGCCGCATAGACGATCTTTTCGTCAGGCGAGAGGCCGATGCCGTTGAAGCCGGTGCCGCCGTACGCGATCTCGGTGACCTGCGATCCATCGGCCTTGGCGCGATAGACGCCGCCGCGATCGATGTGGCGGTGATAATTCTTGCCGAGGTCGGTGAACCAGAGATTGCCCGCCTTGTCGAAGACGATATCGTTCGGGCCCGAGAGCTTTTCGCCGTTCACCGTGTCGTAGAGACGCTCGACCTTGCCGGTGGAGAGATCCACGCGCTCGATGCGTCCGCCGGAATAATCCTTCGCGGCGTAGCCCGGGATGACCATGCCGTTGACGTCGTGCCACTCGAAGCCGCCATTGTTGCAGACATAGAGCGCGCCATCGGGACCGAGCGCGATGCCGTTCGGCCCGCCGCCGGGCGTGGCGATGACTTCGGTGCGGCCGTTCCACACGCGCGAGATCGTGCCGCGCCGGATCTCGACGAGGATGACCGAGCCGTCGGGCATGATGATCGGGCCTTCGGGAAACCCGAGCCCTTCGGCGATGACTTCCATGTCCATGATCGGCCTCCCGTTTTCTTGTTGGGAGAACCTTGGCGCGGGGGCGCGGCGTCTGCAATCGCGACGCTACGTCAGATGCGGTCCAGCGTGCGAAAGACCATCGCGTGGTCATCGTCGGGGCCGGCTGGCGCTGCGCTGCGTTCGCTTTCGCGCCAAAGCGCTGGATCGAGCGCCGGAAACCAGGCGTCACCGACGATCTCTGCGTCCACATCCGTCAGATAGATGCGCTCCGCACGTGCCATCGCCGCCTCGTAGATCTGTGCGCCGCCGATGACGCTGATTTCGTCGACGCCACGCGCCCGCGCCTGCCCCTCCGCGCACGCGAGCGCTGCATCGAGCGAGGCGTGCACCCAGACGCCCGGCGCCTTGAGCGATGCGTCTCGTGTCAGCACGATATTGTCGCGCCCCGGTAGCGGCCCCTTGAGCGAGTCCCACGTCTTGCGCCCCATCACGACGGGTTTACCCATCGTCACGGCGCGGAAGTGCTTCATGTCGGTTTTCAGTCGCCACGGAATGGCGCCATCGGCGCCGATCACGCGGTTGCGCGCTCGCGCGACGACGAGGGCGATGACGATGCGGGGGGGCTGTTCCGTGAAGGCGGCGGCCTACATGCCGATGCCGGCGCCGGCAGTCGGCTCAAGCGACACCGGCGTGAGCGGTTCGTTGAGCATCGCGCCCTGCGAGCGGCCGACGGGACGTTCGGCGCGCGCCTGAT
>JAWXBS010000215.1:0-8906 GCA_034440275.1 Alphaproteobacteria bacterium | reverse complement strand
GACGCGCAATTCCATCAGGCCCCAGCCGATCGCCTCAAGCTGCGTGTCCACCGCCTCCTCGATCATGCGGCAGCGCGCGCGGTCCGCCGGCGCCGGCGGCAGCAGCGGCGGCGTGGGCCACTTCTCCTCGATGTAGTCGACGATGATGCGGCTATCGAAGATCGCGGTGTCGCCGTCGATGAAGGCGGGCACTTCCCGACGCGGGCTCGCGCGGCCGAAGTCATCGTCGGTGGTCCCGACCCCAATGCCCATGGGCATGCGCGTCTCGAAGGCGACCCCCTTTTCGCGCAGCGCCATCTTGACCTTCTGGGCGTAGGGGCTGAGCGGGTGCTCCCAGACGACGGGTTTGGCGATCACATCCATGTTTTCTCCTCCCCTGTGCGGCTTCTTGGGGCGCGACAGGCCGAAGCTCCTTGCTATATCTGCCGCCAAGGAAGTCTCGAAAAAAGAACGCGGGGAGAAAACGATGCTGGACCTTTCGCAGGTGAAGGGCCTCGCTGACGTCAGCCGGGTGCAGGCGCGGACGTACGGGGACAAGACGGCGCTCGTCTTCGAGGGCCGGCGGACGAGCTTCGCGGCCGTCGACCGTGCGGCGAGTCAGGTGGGCCAGCGCCTGCGTCAGGAATGGGTCCAGCCGCAGGAACGCATCGCGATGCTCGCGAAGAACTGCGACACGTTCTTCGAGATCTGGTTCGGCGCGATCAAGGCGCGCGTCTGTCTGGCGCCGATCAACTTCCGCCTCGCCGCGCCGGAGATCGCCTACATCCTCAACGACTGCAAAGCCAAGGTGCTGTTCGTCGGACCCGAGTTCATCGAACTGGCGCAGAAAGCGCTCGCGGACGTGAAGGACAAGCCGGTCGTCGTGTGCCTTGAGGGCGTGACCGGCGACTGGGTGGACTATCGCGCCTGGCGCGATCGCGCCGAACCGGTCGATCCGAACATGGCGGCGCCGCTCGATGAGGACATCATCCAGCTCTACACGTCCGGCACCACGGGCAATCCGAAGGGCGTGCAGCTGACGCACGACAACTACATCTCTTTCCTGCGCATGGCGCAGAATGTCACCGGCTTCGAGTATCGCGATGACGAAACCGTCCTCGGCGCCATGCCCCTGTTCCATGTCGGCGGCACCAATCCGACGTTCGTGGCCTATGCGAGCGGATCGACCGTGGCGGTGTTGCGCGACATCGCGCCGGGTCCGCTGCTCGATCTGATCCAGCAGGAAAAGATCAATCACGCCTTCATCGTCCCGGCGGTGATCCTGATGCTGCTGAACGCACCGCAAATGGAGGGCGCCGACCTCTCGACGCTGCGCACGGTGTCCTACGGCGCCTCGCCTATCGCGCAGGACGTGCTGGAACGCGCGCAGAAGCGTTTCGGCTGCGGCTTCCTGCAGTTCTACGGCATGACCGAAACCGTCGGCGCCGGCACCTATCTACCCGTCGACGCGCATGATCCCGCGAAGGGCAAGCTGCGCTCCTGCGGCATCCCGTGGCCGGGCGTGGAAGTGAAGGTCGTCGACGCAAACGACAACGAAGTGCCGCTCGGCGAAGTCGGCGAAATCGTCATCAAGGCGCCGATCGTGATGAAAGGCTATTTCAACAAGCCCGACGCCACCGCAGAGGCCGTGAAGAACGGCTGGATGCACACCGGCGACGCCGCCTACCAGGACGCTGACGGCTACTTTTTCATCTACGACCGCGTGAAGGACATGATCGTCACCGGCGGCGAGAACGTCTATCCGGCGGAAGTGGAGAACGCGGTGTTCGGCCACCCGGCGGTGGCCGACGTGGCAGTGATCGGCGTGCCCGACGACAAGTGGGGCGAGGCGGTGAAGGCGGTCGTCGTGCTGAAGCCGGGCGCTGCCCCCGACGAAGCCTCCATCATCGCGTATGCGCGCGAGAAGGTCGCCGCGTACAAGGTGCCGAAGTCCATCGACTTCGTCGAAGCGATCCCGCGCAATGCCTCCGGCAAGGTGCTGCGCCGCGAATTGCGCAAGCCCTACTGGGAAGGCCGCGAGCGCATGGTGGGCTAGGTCCGGCCTCTCCCAACGTCATCCCGCAGCGGCGGCGCTTGGCTTCCCGCCTTCCGCACGCGTAAGGTGCGGCAAAACAAAAAACGACTGCTCAGGGAGACACCGCATGGCCGAAGGCCATTCCAAGAACGATTTGGGCTCGACCAAGACCGCGCAACCGCCGTTCAAGAAACTGCCGATGAAGGGCCCCGACGTCAGCGTCGACCGGCGGCCCGACGGCACGGTGTATCTCTGGGCCAACCAGCCGCCCGGCGCGCGGCCGCAGTCGATCCCACATCTGCTGGACCAGCGCGCGAGCGATCACCCGCAGCGGCCCTATCTGCGCCAGCGTCTGCCCGCCGCCCCCGGCGAAACCATCGGCCCGTGGCGCGCGGTCAGCTACGGCGATGCCAAGACGATCAGCGACAGCCTCGCTCAAGCGCTTATCGACATGGGCCTCGGCCCCGATGCGCCGCTGATGATCCTGTCGTCGAACTCCATTGAACACGCGCTGCTCATGCATGCAGCGATGAAGGCGCGCGCGCCTGTGGCGCCGATGAGCGTGCCCTACTCGCTGATGAGCGCCGACCACGGCAAGATCCGCCACGCCTATCGCCTGGTGAAGCCGAAGGCCGTGTTCGTGCAGGCGTATGCGCCGTTCGAGAAGGCGATCGCGGCGCTGCAGGAAGAAGCGGGCGGCACGCTCACCGTCATCAGCGCCGACGCTGAAACGCCGCCCGGCGTGATGAGCTACGCGGACCTCGCGAAAACGACGCCGACATCGGCCGTTGCGGCGTCCATGGAACAGATCGGTGAAGACACCGTCGCGAAGTATCTCTTCACGTCGGGCTCGACGGGCATGCCGAAAGGCGTGCCGCAATACCAGCGCATGCTGTGCGCGCAGATCGCGGGCTCGGAAGGCCTGCGCGACGAGGAGCGCGATCCGGACCACGTGCCGCAGGTGCTCGACTGGATGCCGTGGAACCACATCTCCGGCGCGAATGTCAGCTTCAACGGCGCGCTGTGGAGCGGCGCGACCTTCCACATCGACGAGGGCAAGCCGCTGCCCGGCATGTTTCAGACGACGATCAACAATCTCTACGAAGTGAGCCCCGAAGTGTTCGGCTCCGCGCCCGTGGCGTTCGGCATGCTCGCCGAGGCGATGGAGCAGGACACGAAACTGCGCGCAGCGTTCTTCAAGAATCTGCGTTCGATGGGATACGGCGGCGCGACGCTCAGCGACGACCTCTATGACCGCCTGCAGGCGCTCGCCATCGCCGAGACCGGCCAGCGCATCCCGATCAACACCATGTACGGCTCCACCGAAGCGCAGGGCATCACGGTGGTGCACTGGGAAGTGGAGCGCGTCGGCCTCATCGGCCTGCCGCTGCCAGGCATGACGCTGAAGCTCGTGCCGTCCGGCGACAAACTCGAAGTGCGCGTGAAGGGCCCGACGGTGACGACGGGCTATCATGGCGATCCGCAGAAGACCGCCGACGCGTTCGACGAGGAAGGCTTCTACAAGCTCGGCGATGCATGCCGCTTCGTCGATCCCGCCGATCCGCACAAGGGTCTCATCTTCGACGGCCGCGTGACGGAAGACTTCAAGCTCGACAGCGGCACCTGGGTGTCGGTCGGCACGTTGCGTCCCGACGTGGTCGCCGCCGCGAGTCCATGGGTATTCGACGCGGTGATCGCCGGGCAGGACAAGAAGTTCATCGGCGCGCTGGTGTGGCCTTCACCGGCGGCGATGCAGCTGCTCGCCAACGAACAGTCCGACGTGCCGCCGCTCGAGCGCCTCGTAGCGCGCATCAAGGCCGGCATCGCACAGCACAACGCGCAAGCCACCGGCTCCTCGCGCCGCATCGGTCGCTTCATCGTGCTGACGGAGCCGCCGTCCATCGACGCCGGCGAAATCACCGACAAGGGCTATGTGAACCAGCGTCTCACGCTCGATCGCCGCAAGGCGCAGGTGGACGCCCTCTTCACGGAACCGCCGGGTCCCGGCGTGATCGTACTGGGGTGAGGCGTGTGACGCTCCTTCGTGGCGCAACGCTGGCGCTCGGCCTTGTGTTCGCAGCGGGCGCCGCAGCGCAGAACGCGGACGCGCCACCGTTGCTCTTGGCGCTTCCGCCAATAGACGGCGCTGTGCCCGCCAATGCGCGCGACGCCGCCAACCAGGCGCTGGCGATGATGGGCCGCGAGGATCGCATCCAGCCGGAAGCACGCTCGCCGTGCGCGGTCGCCGAGGGCGGCGCCATAGATCTCATCGTCGAGCGTGCCCGGGATGCGCGGGTGGTGATCATCAACGAGGCGCATGAATCGCCGCGTGATCGTGCGTTCGTGGAAGACCTCGCCAAGGCGCTCGCGCCTGTCGGGTACAAGACCTACGCCTCCGAAATGCTCGCGCGCTCGGCTGCGCGCGACGAACCGCTCTATGCGCGCGTGAGAGACGGCGACTTCGCCGCCGAACCGGCCTCCGGCCATCTGATGCGCACGTTGCGCGCGCTGGGCTACCGCGTCGTGCCGATCGATCCGGCGAATGCGCCAACGGGCGGGCGGCACTTCGTGGATACGATCAATGCGCGCGAGACCGCCTACGCCTCGGCGCTGATCAACCGCGCGATCCAGAGCGGCAACCAGTCGAAGGTGCTCGTTCATGTCGGCTACGGCCGCAACCGCGAGACCGTGGAGCGCATCGACCGCCGCGACGTGCGCTGGATGGCGCTGCAGGTGAAGGAAATCACCGGCCTTGATCCGCTGACCATCGACCAGACCGCGTTCGTCGCCGAACGCGATGGCGTCTGCGCTGGCCCCGGCGGGCAGGTGCTGTCAGCAGATCGCGATCTCTACGTCGCGCATCCTACCCCCGTGTTCGAGCGCAACCGTCCCGCATGGCGGCGCGCGCGTGGCGAAATCTTCGTCACCGTGCCACGCGCGCTGAAACGCGC
This sequence comes from Alphaproteobacteria bacterium, assembly GCA_034440275.1. Taxonomy (GTDB): domain Bacteria; phylum Pseudomonadota; class Alphaproteobacteria; order Caulobacterales; family Aquidulcibacteraceae; genus VFBF01. Next base: position 3,941 of record JAWXBS010000215.1, on the reverse strand, counting down.
CGGCACCCGCAGCATCGTCGAGGCGCGCCGTCAGGGTGAGCCCGTCGAAGCCGCACCCGCTGACCGCATCCTGATCGACGCCGGCGAGGATATTCCGCTTCTGCTGGCGCCGGGCCGCTACGCCGCGCGCGTGTGGACCGAAGCCGCAGGCTGGTCGAAGGATGTGGCCGTCACCGCCGCCGCGCCCGCGCAGCCACAGAAGGCGAAAGCCAAGACACAACGGAGGAAGAAACGATGAGCCTCGATCCCGGACTGCGCGCGCTGCTCGACCAGCTCGCGATGGCGCCCGTGCCGACGCCGGAGGAAGACACGCCCGCCGCCGGTCGCGCGATGTATGTGGCGATGCGCGATGTGGTCTCCGGCCCGCAGCCCGACATCGGCGTGTTGCGCGATGTGACCGTCGACGGCGCGGCCGGGCCGATCAAGGCGCGCATCTACGACAGCGTCGACGGGCAGAACCGTCCGTGCATGATCTATTTCCACGGCGGCGGCTTCGTGATCGGCGATCTCGACAGCCACGACACGCTCTGTCGCCAGCTTGCGCTCGACGGCGGCTTCCGCGTCATCGCGGTGGACTACCGCCTCGCGCCCGAACATCGCTTCCCGGCGGCGCCGGACGATTGCATCGCCGCAACGAAATATATCGTTGCGAACGCGGCGAAGCTCGGTGTCGATCCGACGAAGCTGGCCGTGGCGGGCGACAGCGCAGGCGGCAATCTGGCGACCGTCGTCGCACGTCACGCAGCGCAGACCGACGGGCCGAAAATTGCGTTGCAGGTGCTCATCTATCCGGTGACGGAAATGGTGCGCGACCAGGGATCGCGCACGGAATTCGCCGACGGCTATTTCCTCACCAAGGCGCGGATGGACTGGTTCGATGCGCATTACACGGGCGGCGGCGGCGGCATCGTCGACGAGCGCCTCAACCCGCTGAACCACGACGTTCCGAAGGGCCTGGCGCCCGCCTACGTCATCACCGCCGGCTTCGATCCGCTGCGCGATGAAGGCCGCGAATATGCCGACAAGCTGAAAGCCGCCGGCGTGCCGACGACCTACATTGACTACCCCGACCAGATCCACGGCTTCTTCAACATGCCTGCCGTGTCGGGCGTGAGCCGCAGGGCGATCACGGATGCGGCGAACGCGACGGCCAAGGCGCTCGGCGTCAAATAGCTATTCGCGACGTTTGCGAACCGCATCCGTCATGTCCGGCGCAGGGCCGCCGGGCATGATCGGACGTGCGGGCCAGCCGCCCATGGCGATCGCGCGGTCATACATGACAAGCGCGCCGGCGAGGCCGACGTTGAGGCAGAACTTTGTCGGGATCTTCACGACGTGCGAACACCGCGCGACGGTTTCCGGCGACAGCGAACCGCGCTCGCGTCCGAGAATGTAGGCGGCCGCCTGCGGGTGGCGGAACGTCGGCAGGTCCACCGCATCGTCGAGCAATTCGACGCCGACGAGCGCACAGCCTTTCGGCAGGCGCATCTCTTCGACCGAGTCATAGGGATAGTACGGCACATGATCGAAGGCGCGCGAGGTATCGCTGCGATAGGCTTCGCGGACTTTCGGCGCGGCGTTGAGCGTGAAGAAGAAACTGGCGCCGAACGCGTGCGCGGTGCGCATCAGCGCACCGAGGTTCATGGGCTTCGAGATTTCTTCGGCGCCGATTCCGAAATAGCCGCGCATGCCTCGTCCTCTTTCGGCGCGGCATCTTCCACCGCCACGCCCGCCGTTTCCGCGATCAGCCAGCGCACCACTTCGCGGAGCGCCTCGGCCGGTTCGGCCCCTTTGGCGACTTCCCTGCGATAGATGTCAAGCTGACGATCGGCGCTCGCGCCGCGCGCGAGGATGACGTCCACGTGGTTCAGTTCCGTCACGCAGTCGAAGCGGCGCGCATAGGGCGTCAGCCAGTCCACGAGCGAGGCGATGCGTTCGCGAATCGGTTCGGCGCCGCCGGCGAGACTGTCGATGTAGGGCGCATCAAGGCCGTGGCGCTGCACGCGCCAGAGATTTTCCTCCGCGATCGCGCGATCGAACGGGCCGTTGTGCAGATCGCCGTCGCCCTCCTCCACCAGCCAGGCAAGAAGACACTGGTAGAAGGCGCCGACGGCGGCGGTGTCGTCGAGCGATGTGCAGGCGTCGGTGATGCGCAATTCGAGCGTCGGGTAGCGCAGCGACGGGCGGATCGCCCACCACACGTGTGAGGCGTCGGGAATCACACGCGCATCCACGAGCGCCGCGACATACGCGTCGAACTCCGGTTGCGTGGACAGCGACGGCGGCAGGCCCGTGCGCGGCAGTTCGCGATAGGCTGCGAGGCGATACGCTATCAGACCCGTGTCGCGACCCTCCCAGAACGGCGACGACGTGGAGAGCGCCAGCAGCATCGGGAGAAACGGCAGCGCGCGGTTCATCAGCATGATGCGATCGACGCCCTCAGGCGCCGCCACGTGCACATGCATGCCGCACACGAGATTGCGCAGGCCGATCATGCCGAGGTCGGCGTTGATCTGTCCGTAGCGTTCCTTTTGCGTCAGCTTCTGTTCACGCCATAGCGCCAGCGGATTGGTGCCCGACGCGGCGATGGCGACATTGTGAGGTTGACCCAAGGTATCGAGCGCGACGCGCAGACCCGAAAGCTCCGTACGCGCATCACGCACGCGTTGGTGCGGACGCGTGACGATCTCCAGCTGGCACTGAAGCATTTCGCGCTGCACGCTCTCGCCGCACGCAAGTTGCGCGTCGGCGAGGAAGGTTTCGTCCATGTCGATCAGCGGCGTGCATTGCTGCCGGTCGTAGAGGAAAAACTCCTCCTCGATGCCGATCGTGTACGCCATCCTCGGCTCCCGTCCCGTTGTCGCGCGTATTCAGTCATCAATGCGCGTGCAGGCGGACGGGTTCCGTCAGGAAAATGTGTGGTCGTTAGCGAAAGGTCCGCACATCGCGAAGGCCGCTCGCATTGGCGACGGCGCGCTTCATGCCTTCGCTGACGAAAGGCGTGGCGATTTCTCCGTCCGCATCTACCGCGATGAGGCCGCCATCGCCGCCAAGCGCGGCCATATCCGCGAGCGCGCCGGCCGCCGCTGCGTGCAGAGATTGGCGTGCATACAGAATGCGCGCGGTGACGTCTGCGGCCACGTTTGCACGAATGAAGAGCTCGCCCTGCCCCGTGCATGACACCGCGCAACGCGTGTCCGCCCAGGTGCCCGCGCCGATGAGGGGCGTATCGCCGATGCGTCCGGGCATCTTGTTGAGCAGCCCGCCGGTGGATGTGGCTGCAGCCAAGGCGCCGTGCTTGTCCTTCACCACGGCGCCGACCGTGCCGTGAGCAAGCTCGCCCGGCGTCACGAGGCGCGATGTAGCAGGCGTGTAATACGCATGCGGATCGGCGACGCGCGTCATTGCGTGCTTGTCGGCGAACGCCGCAGCGCCCGCGCCCGCGAGCAAGACGTGCGGCGTCTTCTCCATCACCGCGCGCGCCACTTCGATCGGCGATTCAAATCCGACGAGCGCCGCGACGGCGCCGGCCTTCCGCGTCGCGCCGTCCATGATCGAGGCGTCGAGTTCCCACACGCCGTCGGCGTTGGCGGAGGCGCCCTTGCCGGCGATGTGAAAGCCGCTCGCCTCCAGCGCCTTGACCATCGCGGTCGCCACATCGAGCGCCGACGCGCCGCCGTCGAGCACCGCCGCGCCTTCGTCGAGCAGCGCGCGCATGTGCGCTTCCTCGCGCTCGTAGGTCTTGTCCCGCACGGGGCCCGCGCCGCCGTGCAGCGCCATCGCCCAAGCCTGCGCCATGTCCGTCGTCCTATTTCTTTGCGGGCAGGTTCGCGCCGCCGTCCTTGCCGAACAGGTACCCCTCCTTCACGCCCACGTAGAGCGCGATGAGCGTCGCGGTCGGCAGAAAGCCGTCCAGCTGGTCCGCCGGGTCTCGTCTATCT
>JAWXBS010000214.1:0-3263 GCA_034440275.1 Alphaproteobacteria bacterium | reverse complement strand
TGCAGCATCAGCTGCAGGCCGCTTAGAACGAAACCCAGATGAACCAGAGCCTCCTTTCCAGAAGACGCTGAGATGTCTCAAATCATCTGACGACGGACATATCTCTGTGAATGAGTTCTGTGCGTTGTACTCGATCGGCCGCACCAAGGCCTATGAGTTGTTCCGCGCGGGATTGGTCGCCACGGTGAAGATCGGACGGGCGCGGCGCGTCGACGTCCTGTCCGCGGAAGCGTGGGCGAACGGCTTGAGCGCGCGTGCGCCGCTCGGCGCTGTTCCTGCCGTCCCCGCCGATCGCTGCTGCTGATCGAGCAAGCTTTGACCGTCAGGCACGAGCCTGACGGTCAATGGCTTGGCAAGACGCCATGGCGCAGACACCCATTGTAGCTTGCCTCGCGATCGCAGGCGCGTGGCTCCTGATCGGCCTCCTCGCCGCCGCGAGCGCGGTCGCGTGGTGGCGCGTCGATCTCGACATCGAGCTGTACCGCTGGACTATCGTGGGTCTCGCGATCGTTTCCGAGTTCATGGCCCCGGCGGGCGTCTATGTCATGGGTCTTCCGGGCCGCTACATGTCGCGGCAAGTGGCGTGCGCCGGGCTCATCATCCTCTACGGTACGTTCAACGTTGTCGGCAGCTACCATGCCGCCACCGGATTTCAGGCGGAGATCTCGTCACAGGCGCGCGCGGAGGAGCGCCGAGGTTTGGCGGAGGATAATGGCGTGATTTTCCGGCGATACCCCATGGCGCGCATGCGTTCTGCGCGATCAATGCCGAACAATAGCGAATGAGAACGGACAATGAACATGGCGGATGGGGTGGGATTCGAACCCACGGTAAACTTGCGCCTACGCCAGTTTTCAAGACTGGAGCCTTCAGCCACTCGGCCACCCATCCATGCGCCGGTGCTTCAGCCCGCGCGGACTTCCGCTTCTGTTTTGGCGCGGATTTCGTCAAGCGTCACGCCCGGCGCCATTTCGAGAAGGGCGAGGCCCCCTTCTCCCTTCTTGTCGACGTCGAATACGCCGAGGTCGGAGATCACGCGGTCGACGACGCGCACGCCGGTGAGTGGAAGTCCGCACTTCTTCAGGAGCTTGGGCGAGCCGTCCTTGGCCGCGTGCTCCATGACCACGACCACGCGCTTGACGCCCGCGACGAGGTCCATGGCGCCGCCCATGCCCTTGACCATTTTGCCGGGCACCATCCAGTTCGCCAGATCGCCCTTCTCGGACACTTCCATCGCCCCGAGAATGGACAGATCGATGTGCCCGCCACGGATCATCGCGAAGCTGTCGGATGATGAGAAATAGGACGTCTTCTTCAGCTGGGTGATCGTCTGCTTGCCGGCGTTGATGAGATCGGCGTCGACCTCGTCATCGTACGGAAACGGCCCCATGCCGAGCATGCCGTTCTCGGACTGCAGCGTCACTTCCATACCGGCGGGAATGTAGTTCGCCACGAGCGTCGGAATGCCGATGCCGAGATTGACATAGAAGCCGTCGCGCAACTCTTTCGCGGCGCGGGCAGCCAGTTCATCGCGTGTCCAGGCCATTACGCCGCCTCCCGCTTGCGGATGGTACGCTGCTCAATGCGCTTTTCGAAGATGCCCTTCACAACGCGATCAACGTAGATTCCGGGCGTGTGGATCTGGTCGGGATCGAGTGCGCCCACCGGTACGATCTCCTCGACCTCAGCGACGCAGACCTTTCCGGCCGTCGCCATCATCGGATTGAAGTTACGCGCGGTTTTGCGAAACACGAGATTGCCCTCGGCGTCCGCCTTCCAGGCCTTCACGATCGAGAGGTCGGCCTTCAGGCCCGTCTCCAGCACATAGTCTTCGCCGTCGAACTTGCGCACGTCCTTGCCCTCGGCGACGAGCGTGCCGACGCCGGTCTTCGTGTAGAAGCCAGCGATACCCGCGCCGCCCGCGCGGATGCGTTCCGCGAGCGTGCCTTGCGGATTGAATTCAAGCTGCAACTCACCCGACAAATACTGGCGCTCGAATTCCTTGTTCTCGCCGACGTAGGACGAGACCATTCTTTTGATCTGGCGGGTCTTCAGAAGAAGGCCAAGGCCGAACTCATCAACGCCCGCGTTGTTCGAAATGACGGTCAGGTTCTGCACGCCGGTGTCGCGCAGGGCGACGATCAGGTTCTCCGGGATGCCACAGAGGCCGAAGCCGCCTGACATCACCGTCATGCCATCGAAGGTCAGCCCCTGAAGGGCCGCCGCCGCATCAGGCAGCACTTTGTTCGCCATTGCACGCTCTCTGGATGGGATCGGGGTGTGTAAGGCGCGAGGGGCGATGACGCAACGGCGCCGCAGCATGAGCCGCGCGCCGAAGAAAACAGGGTCGCGCCGGCCGCTGAGCCGGCGGCCGGCGCTTGCTGGTTACCCAGGACGGACACGCGAGCGAGGGACGAGAAAGGCGCGCCGTCGAGGGAGAGAATGGTTCCAACAGCTTGAACCCGGCATGAACGGTTCAGTCCGCCGCGAAAATCGCTTCGAGGCTGGTCCGCGACATCCCGTGCTTGAGCCAGTTGTAGGGCGTGATGTTCACCGCCTTCACGATGATGCGGCCGATCTCGGCGCCGTCGGGCGTGAGATCGAAGTCCAAGACGTTGACGCAGCAAGTGTCCTGCTCGAACGCAGACGCCGCCGCCAGACCGGCGCCACACGCCCAGCTCAGGATTAGGCGGTTCACGCCTTCGTGCGCCACCACCAGCGCCGCCCCGCGATCGGCGGATGGATCATCGGCGAGCACGACCCGGCGTATCGCCGCGACGGTGCGGACCTGCGCTTCGACAAATGTCTCACCGTCGAACATCCGGGCGCCGGGTTCGTGGGCGCGCGCAAACTCTGCCGCCATGGCGATGGCGGCCTCGGCACGGCCATTGAACGCGATGGTGCCGCCCCGGATTTCCTCAAGTTCGCCGTCCGCTGCGAGCGTGGGCGCCCTGGCGCGCTGCGCCAACACGATCTCTGCCGTTTCGCGGGTGCGCGTCAGACCCGACGAGATCGCCCGCGTCAGCACAGGCTCCGCCAGGGCGATGCCTGCCGTCTCCGCCTGCGTCCGGCCTTCGTCGGTCAGACGTGCAACACGATGGTCGCGCGCCTGCAGCACCTCGTCGCTGAAATAGTCCACGCGACCGTGACGCATCAAATAGATGCGCCGCCGCGAGCGGCGTCCCGCCCCAATGGCGATGTTCAAGCGCCTACCATCAGCTTGTCGATGATCGCGGCGTCGACGCCCCAGTCGCGCAGCGCCG
>JAWXBS010000213.1:0-3789 GCA_034440275.1 Alphaproteobacteria bacterium | reverse complement strand
TGTCTTCCACGCCGCCGCAGCAGCAGACGGCGCGAAGTCCGAGGTCGCGCTCATCGGCGGCATCGGCGGGCTCGGAGTCATCGTGCTGTTCTGGCTGGCCTACCGGCGTTTCACCTCCGTGCTGATCGCCATCGCCTCCGTCTATGTCGGGCTCGTGGGCGGACTCGCCGCAGCGCTGCTCGTCTTCCCGTCCGTGCATGTGATGGTGTTCGTGTTCGGCGCGACGCTGATCGGCGTGGTCTCCGACTACGCGGTGCACTTCCTCGCGACGGGTCCCGCGACACGCTGGACCGGGGCAAAGCAACGCCTTTCGCTTGTCGGGCGGCCGATCACGGTCTCGATGATCACGACGGCGCTCTCCTTCGCGGCCATGGCGTTGTTCAATGCGCCGTTGTTCGCGCAGGTCGCGGTGTTTGCGGCGGCGGGCCTCGTCACCGCATGGGCGTTCGTGCTCGGCGTGCTGCCGCTGATCGACACGACACCGCGCAACGCAGATGCGCTGGCGGCCTACTGGACGCGCCTTGAAAACCTTCGCGCGCGTTTCGTGGTGCCGCCCTTCCTGAGCGCGGCCTGCGCCATCGTCATCGCGGGCGCGGCGGTGTGGGGCGCACTGCATGTGACCTTCCTCGACGATCCCCGCGCTTTCCAGCCGAAGCAAGTCGTCCTGCTCAAGGAGGAGCGCGCGATCCGCGCCGTCGGGGAAAATACGTTCGCTCCGGCCTTCCTGCTTTCGGAAGGGGCCACACCTGACTCCGCGCGCGCTGTGGAAGAAGCGGCGCTGGCGCGCATCGATCACAGCGACATTCTCGCCACCAGCCGGTTCGATCCTTCGGTTGCACGCCGCGCCGACAACGCTGCGCGCATCGAAGCGACATTGCTCACCCAGCGTCTGCCCGCCCAGATCGAAGCCATGGGCCTCGACGCGAACGCTGTCGATGCACGTCGTGTGTCCCCCGCCGAAGCGCCCGCCTGGATGGCGGCATGGCGCGGCGAGGCGGGCGGTCGCCATTTTCTCGTGGCGCCGATCCTCGGCGAAGCAACCCCGACCGGCGCGCTGCCGGCTGGCGCGAGAATAATCACGCCGGCCGAGCACTACGCCTCGACGTTCCGGGCCTATCGGGGCTTCGCCACCGTCGCGCTGCTCGCCGCCATTGTCGCGGCGGCGTTGATCCTGCTGGCGGTCTATCGGCGCCTGGCAGCCCTGGCGATCCTCGTCGCCCCGCTGGCCGGGGTCGCAGCGGGCCTCGCGATCCCGGCAGCGTTCGGGGAACCGATCTCGTTCTTCTCGCTGGTGGCGGCGCTCGTGCTGCTGGGGGTGGGCGTCGACTATTCGGCATTCCAGTGGGAAGCAGGGCGCGGCGGTGAGGACGAAGACCGCTGGACGGCGGTCGCCCTGCCCATCGATGCGGCCACTACGGCGCTCTCCATGGGCCTGCTCATGTTCAGCGCGACACAGCCGCTGCGGAACTTCGGTCTCACCATCGCGATCGGTGTGGCGGCGGCGCTTATATTTTCGTATGTGCCAAGGGTTGTCGCGCGCCGGAGCGTGCGGACGGTTGTGAGGGAAGTCGCGCCATGACGGCAAAGACGGACGTGGTGATCATCGGCGGCGGGCCTTCAGGCGCCGTTGCGGCGGCTATGCTGCGCAACAAGGGCCGCAGCGTCGAGGTGATCGAGCGCCAGCACTTCCCGCGGTTCTCGATCGGCGAGAGCCTCTTGCCGCAGAGCATGCACTATCTCGAAGAAGCGGGCCTTCTCTCGCATGTCCTGAATTGCGGCTTCCAGTTCAAGGACGGCGCCGCTTTCGCGTGGGGCGAAAACTACACCGACATATATTTTCCAGACAAATCGACTGAGGGCTACGGCACGACGTATCAGGTCAAGCGCGACGAGTTCGACATGGCGCTGATCACCGGCGCGCAGGAGAAAGGCGCGAAGGTCACGTTCGGCGAAGAGGTCACGGCATTCGAGAGCGACGCCGACGGCGTGAAGGTCACGGTCAAGAACGAAGCCGGGGATACGCGTTTCGTCGAAGGCCGCTTCTGTCTCGATGGCTCCGGCTTCGGCCGCGTGCTGCCGCGTCTCCTGAAGCTCGACAAGCCTTCGGACTTCCCGACACGCCGCTCGGTTTTCTGTCACATCAAGGACAACATCACCGACCCCGACTTTGACCGGAACAAGATCCTCGTCTCGATCAATCCGGATCAACCTCAGATCTGGTACTGGCTCATTCCGCTGCACAACGGTCTGTCGTCAGTAGGCGCAGTCGGACCGGAAGCCGACATCACCAGCGCCGGCGAGACCGATCAGGAACGCCTCTGGAATCTGATCAAACGCGCTGATCGCATGTCGAAAGTACTGAAGAATGCCGAGCAGGTGCGCCCCGCCGGCACGATCATCGGCTTTGCGTGCAATGTGTCCTCGCTCGTCGGCCCGAGCTACGCGCTGCTCGGCAACGCGGCGGAGTTTCTTGACCCCGTTTTCTCGTCCGGCGTGACCATCGCGGTAAAGTCCGCAAGTCTCGCGACGGATCTAGTCGACAAGCATCTCGATGGGCAAGAAGTCGACTGGCAGAAGGACTTCGTCGAGGAGCTACAGGTGGGCGTCGATACCTTCCGCGCCTGCGTGGAGGCCTGGTACTCGGGGTCGCTGCAGCGGATCATCTTCAACCGGCCGCGTGAGATGAACGACGTCACCAAGATGCTGACCGCCGTGCTCGCGGGTTATGCGTGGGATCGCGAGAATCCGCTCGTCCGCCAGCCCAAGCGCTTCCTGCGGGTGATCGACCAATTGTGCGAGTGAGCCGCATGCGGGGGTGTGCGGCGGCGATGACGGTGCTGATGACGGCCGGCTGCGCGACGCCCGCGCTGCCGCGCCTGTCGTGGCCGACGACGTTACCGTGGCCTTCGGCGCGCCAGGAGCCTCTCATTCCCATCGCGCCGCTCGAAGCGGTCTCGCCACGCGACGTTGTGTTCGGGCGCGAAGTGAAACTCAAACTGCCTCTGCGCCCAGGCTATCCGGAACCGCTTGAGGCTTCGCAGACTGTCGTCGCGCGCCACGAGGACCGCACGGTCGCGTTTCAGGCCGCGCTTTCCTTTTCGGATGCAGAAGCCCGCGTGACCCTCGTCGCGCCGAGCGGGCCGCGCATTCTGTCGCTAGTGTGGACCGAAGCCGGCGTCGCGGAAGAACGCACGATGCTGGCGCCCGACCAGCTGCGCGGCGTCGACGTGCTCGCCGACATCTTTCTTTGCCTCTGGCCGGCAGAGGCTGTCCGCACGGCGCTTGGCGACGGCGCGAGCATCGACGTTGTTGGTGCTGTCCGCACGATCCGCACCGCCGATCGCACCGTTGTGGAGATCACCGAAGAGCCTGCTGGCGAGGGCGTCACGCGTCACGTCTTGCGCAATCTCGACCGTGGCTACTCCCTCACCATCGTCACGCAGCGCGCCACGTGAGCGCGCGCGCCTTCATCCAGGATTTTTCGGTCGCGTGTGCGGCCGGCGTCGACGCCGATGCGCTGGCGCGAGCGATGTTCTCGACGACGCCACCGAAGCTCCATGTCACCGCGCCCCTCGTGGATGGGCGAACCACAACGATCGGACCACTCGGCTTCGCGCCGGTCTCGACAGCGCCTGCGCGCACGCGCTCCAACCGCCTCGTCGGCCACCTGCTCGATCCGCTGCGCCCTATGGTCGAGCAACGTCTGACCATGCACGGTGCTGATCGCCTCGGCGTGATCATCGGCACCTCCACGGCAGGCATGTTCGAAGGCGAGGCGGCGATCGCCGC
>JAWXBS010000212.1:0-4562 GCA_034440275.1 Alphaproteobacteria bacterium | reverse complement strand
CGCCGCTGAAACGACGCCCGCAGTGAAGGCGAAAGGCGTCGGCGAAGTCGTCGTCCTGCAGCCCGAATACGGCGCGGTGACGATCCGCCACGAAGCCATTCCCGAATACAACATGGGCGCCATGACCATGGAATTCACCACCGCCGACCCGACGCTGCTGAACGGCATCAAGGTCGGCGACAAGGTGACGTTCGAGCTGAAGGCCGCGACCGAGATCGAGACGATCGAAGTCGTGAAGACGCCATAGACACTACGGGCGCGCCGCGACCCGCCAGATCACGTTTCCGACGTCGTCGGCGACCAGCAATGCGCCGCGTGTGTCGATGACGACGCCCACGGGTCGGCCGCGCGCGTGGCCCTCGGTGTCGAGAAAATCCGTCAGCACGTCCTGCGGCGGACCTGCGGGTCGACCCTGCGCGAACGGCACGAAGATCACCTTGTAGCCGACGTGGCTGGAACGGTTCCATGAACCGTGCTGGCCAATGAAGGCGCCGCCGCGATACGGCGCAGGCAGTGTCGTGCTTTCGTTGAATACCAGTCCGAGTGACGCCGTGTGTGCGCCGAGCGCGTAGTCGGGCGACACGGCGCGCGCCACGAGGTCAGGGCGTTGCGGCTTGGCGCGCACATCGACGTTCTGGCCGAAATAGGAATAGGGCCAGCCATAGAAGGCGCCGTCGCGCACGCTGGTCAGATAGTCGGGGACGAGATCGTCGCCGATTTCGTCGCGTTCGTTGGCGACCGTCCACAACACGCCGGTTACTGGTTCGAACGCCATGCCGTTGGGGTTGCGCAGACCCGTGGCGAACAGGCGCTTGGCGCCGCTCGCGCGGTCGATCTCCCAAATGGCCGCGCGCCCCTCTTCCAGCGCCATGCCGTTCTCGCCGACATTGCTGTTGGAGCCGACGGTTGCGTGGAGCTTCGTCCCATCACGACTGGCGATGATGTTCTTGGTCCAGTGGTGATTGATTTCACCGGCTGGCAGATCGGTGAGCTTCACGCCGGGCGCAGAGATTTCCGTGGCGCCGGTCGTGTAGGGATACCGCACGACGGCGTCCGTGTTGGCGACATAGAGATCGCCGCCGACGAGCGCCATGCCGAACGGCGAATGCAGGCCCTGCAGGAAGACCGTGCGCGTCTCGGCGACGCCGTCGCCGTCGCTGTCGCGCAGGAGTGTGATGCGGTTGGCGCTTTCGACGCCTGCGCCTGCGCGCTTCATCACCTGTTTCATGAACCAGCCGCGGATGCCGCGCACCGGCTCGCCCGGGCCGTTGGTTTCCGCAACAAGCACGTCGCCGTTCGGCAGGACGTAGAGCCAGCGCGGATGATCGAGGCCGCTCGCGAACGCGTTCACCGCCAGCCCCGCCGCCGGCGTCGGCGCCTCGCCCTGCGCCCAGGAGGACGCCGGCGCGATCTTCACGGTGGGGATGAACTGCGCGCGCGGCGCGGGCAGCGTGGGCTGGGCGCCGAAACTGGATTGTGGCGGCAGCGCATCGCTCGCGGCGCACGCAGATATGCACAGAAGCGACGCTGCGCAGAGCGAGCGAACCGGATAGCCAGACATGTCACAACCTTCACAGCCCGCCCTGATGCCTTACGCACCCGACGCGCGCCGGTTCCTCGCCTGGCAGGGTTCCTAACCGGGTTCCTCGGCCGCAGCGTCGCCCAGCATCGTGGCCATTTCATCGAGCACGGCGAGACGGCTCTTCTCGAGGTCGTGGCGGGCCTCGTCCGCCGCCGGCGCCAACCCGTTCTGCATCTTCTGGATGTCTTTCCACAGCACGTGGTTGCGCTCCATCAGCACGCGGAAATGAGGATTCGAGACCTTCAGCCGATGCACTGTGTCGATCTGGCTGCCGAACTCCTCCGACAGCGCGTGGTCGAGATGGACTTCATCCATGGAAACTCCTGTGGCGCGGTCGTCCCCGTGCTGCGTCAACGCGCCGAAGAGGCGCCAAGGTGCGCCCGCTTGACGGTCAGGCGTCCGGACCTAGAGTCCGGCCATGGCCGAGCATGAATCCACGCGCATTGTCGCCCGCATCCTGGGCCCGAGCGCCATCGTCGTCGGCGTGGCGGTGATCGCGCGGCGTCTCGACATGGTCGACATCGTCGACGCCTTCGCGCAGACGCCGGCGACGGCTTTCTTCACCGGCGTCGTCTCCGTGTTTGCGGGCTTTGCGCTGCTCGCGTTCCACAACCGCGTGTCCTCGATCGGCGCCTTCGCAATCACGCTCATCAGCATCATGGTCGTCGTGCGCGGCGGCGTCCTGCTGTTTGCGCCGCGCCTGGTGGACAACGCCGCCGCCCTCTTCAACGAAACCCCCAACGCCTGGACCATCGCCGGCGCCGGCATGGCGCTTTTCGGCGCGTGGATTTCCACGCTCGGCTTTTCCGCACGCCCGCCGAAGATCGGTTCCTGAACCACGCCCGCGCGTCGCGATTGACTGGCGCGCACACGGGTCTAAAGCATGCGCTTCACCCGGGGGGCCGCACGAGCGGCTGAGAGTTGGGTATCCGCCCATGACCCGTCGAACCTGATCCGGCTCACTACCGGCGGAGGGAGGGCGCACATGAACAAGCCAGTAGACTCCAAGACTCTCATTGCAACGGGCGTCGTGTCGGGACCGATCCCCGGCTCGCGCAAGGTATATGCCTCGGGCTGCGCGCATCCGGAGCTGCGCGTCCCCTTCCGCGAGGTGGCGCTGCATCCGAGCGCGAAGGAACCGCCCGTCACGCTCTACGATCCGAGCGGGCCGTACACGGATCCCGACGCCGTCATCGACATCAACAAGGGCCTCGCCCGCACGCGCGAAGCGTGGGTCGTGGCGCGCGGCGACGTGGAATATGTCGAGGCCCGCGAAGTGAAGCCGGAGGACAACGGCAATGTCGGCGCGGAGAAACTCACGCCGCAATTCCCCGATCTGCCGCGCGTGCTGCGCGCGAAGGCGGGCGCAAACGTCACGCAGCTCGAATATGCGCGCCGCGGCATCATCACGCCGGAGATGGAATATGTCGCGATCCGCGAAAATCTCCGCCGCGCGCCCGATGCGCCGTTCATCCGCGACGGCGAGGATTTCGGCGCAAGCATTCCCGATTACGTGACGCCCGAATTCGTGCGCAGCGAGATCGCGCGCGGCCGCGCCATCATCCCCTGCAACATCAATCACCCCGAAGCTGAGCCGATGATCATCGGCCGCAACTTCCTCGTGAAGATCAACGCCAATATCGGCAATTCCGCCGTCACCTCCTCGATGGCCGAGGAAGTCGACAAGATGGCGTGGTCCACGCGCTGGGGCGCCGACACGGTGATGGACCTCTCCACCGGCCGCAACATCCACAACATCCGCGAATGGATCATCCGCAACAGCCCGGTGCCGATCGGCACGGTGCCGATCTATCAGGCGCTGGAGAAGGTCGACGGCGTCGCCGAGGATCTCACCTGGGAAATCTACCGCGACACGCTCATCGAGCAGGCCGAACAGGGCGTCGACTATTTCACCGTCCACGCGGGCGTGCGCCTGCCCTTCATCCACCTCACCGCCAAGCGCGTCACCGGGATTGTTTCTCGCGGCGGGTCCATCATGGCGAAGTGGTGCCTCAGCCACCACAAGGAGAGCTTCCTCTACACGCACTTCGAAGAGATCTGCGAGATCATGAAGGCGTATGACGTCTCGTTTTCTCTTGGCGATGGACTGCGGCCCGGCTCGATTGCGGATGCGAATGACGCCGCGCAGTTCGCGGAACTGGAAACGCTGGGCGAGCTGACGAAGATCGCGTGGAAGCACAATGTGCAGACGATGATCGAGGGCCCCGGCCACGTCGCGATGCACAAGATCAAGGCGAACATGGACAAGCAGCTCGCCGCGTGCGGTGAGGCGCCGTTTTATACATTGGGCCCGCTGACGACGGACGTGGCGCCGGGCTATGATCACATCACCAGCGCGATCGGCGCGGCGATGATCGGCTGGTTCGGCACGGCGATGCTCTGCTACGTCACGCCGAAGGAGCATCTGGGCCTGCCGAACCGCGACGACGTGAAGACCGGCGTCATCACCTACAAGCTCGCCGCCCACGCCGCCGATCTCGCCAAGGGCCACCCCGCCGCGCGCTTCCACGACGACGCGGTGTCGCGCGCGCGCTTCGAATTCCGCTGGGAAGACCAGTTCAACCTCGCGCTCGACCCCGAGACCGCCCGCGACTTCCACGACGCGACGCTGCCCAAGGAAGCCCACAAGACCGCGCATTTCTGCTCCATGTGCGGGCCCAAGTTCTGCTCGATGAAGATCACGCAGGACGTGCGGGACTATGCGGCGGCGAAGGAAGAGAAAGAGCGCGGCATGGCGGAGATGAGCGACAAATTCCGCGACGTGGGCGGGGAAATCTACGTCTCGCCGACCGGCGAGAAACGAGAAGCGATCGACTAGTTTCTTTTTGGGGAACCAACGATGCTGAAAACCGCCGTTCTCGCCCTTGCGGCGCTTTTCGTCATGGCGTCCGCAGCACTGGCGTGCAGTTGCGTGGCCTATCGCGACGCCGAAGCGCATCTCGCGGAGGTGGATGTGGCG
>JAWXBS010000211.1:0-7148 GCA_034440275.1 Alphaproteobacteria bacterium | reverse complement strand
GATCGCGCCGCGCTCGATGGCCTCGACTCCTGCGCACAGGAGTTTGCGCGACTGTGTCCACGCGCCGTGGCGAACGCTTCCCCCGTCGGCTTCCGTTCTGACGGATCACTCGCCGCCGGCGAGCAGAAATTCCTCGTCTCGCTACAGTTCGATGTGTCGCGCCCGGTCGCGACCGAGACCGCCGCCGCGTGCAAGGCGCGCCTTGGCGAGACCGCCGTGTTGCGTCGTCGCGCTTCGTCGGGAACGGTGCTGTCCAACGCCTGCGCCACGCTGACATGGCCCGCGACGACCCCGCCCGTCACCACGACACCGCCGGCGACGACGACTTCGCCGACGCGCAACCCTCCCGTCGTCACCACGCCGCCGCAGCGGACGACGCCCTCGATCTCCACCAATCCCGAGCGGATCCCGAGCAACACCGCCACGGTGAACACACGCGCCGCCGAGGAGACCAAGGCGCTCGACGCCTGCGTCGCCGCCCTGTCGCGCTTCTGCCCCGCGCCGCAGCCGACCACGGGCTTCAGCGCCGACGGCGCGCTGTCACGGCAGGAAACGACGCTCCTCGGCTCGGTGGCCCCGAACGCGAGGACGAACGCCGATCGCCTGAAAACATGTACATCGGCCGCCGCGAGCTTGCAGCGCCTCAGCGCCGAACGTCGCGCGGCTGGAACGTTCGGCGAGGTCTGCCGCAGCCTCGCGCCGGCGCAGACACTCAACCCGAACTTGGTGCGGGCGACGAAGACGCCGACGGTCGTGACGCCGACGCCCGCACCGCCACGTTGATGGTGGAGTGATGCAGCCGCGCCACAGCGCGGTGCAATTGTGTTCGGAGTGAAACCGAATCGTAGGCCAGATGCGTTCTACTGGTAGCAACCAGAAACGGGGGGCCGACCATGTGGACCAAATTCTTCCGGGCGATCGCCAATCTCTTCGCGCCGCGCCCGTGCAACTTTGGTGCGCGCCTCGCGTCGCACTACGGGCTCGACGTCTGAACGCGCGTTAACGCCTGAACCTCCGCCGCCCTATCCACCTGGCGGCGCGCCGGCGACGAAGCTCTCCACGAGGCTTCCCGCCACGAGGCGCCAGCCGTCCACCAGGACGAAGAAGATCAGCTTGAACGGCAAGCTGATCGTCACCGGCGGCACCATCATCATCCCCATGCTCATCAGCAGTGACGACACCACGAGGTCGATCACGAGGAACGGGATGAACAACATGAAGCCGATCTCGAACGCGCGCCTGAGCTCCGAGATCATGAACGCGGGAATGACCACGCGCAGGGGCGTGTCTTCGGCGCGCTGCGGCGCGGGATCGAGCTTGGCCATGTCGAGGAAGAGCGCGAGGTCGGCCTCGCGCGTGTGAACCAGCATGAAGGCCTTCACCGGCTCCGCGATCCGCGGGAAGCCCTCGGTGAGCGTCATCTCCTGATCCATCACGGGCTTGACCCCGCTTTCCCACGCCGCCTGCCAGGTCGGCTGCATGACGAAGGCGGTGAGGAACAGCGCCAGCGAAATGATCACGGCGTTCGGCGGCGCCTGCTGCAGACCGATGGCCGTGCGCAGGAGCGAAAGCACGATGACGATGCGGATGAAGCTCGTCGTCATGATGAGCATCGAAGGCGCGATGGAGAGCACCGTCACCAGCGCGACGAGCTGCAGCATGCGCTCGGTCAGGCCGCCGCCGGTGCCGAGGTCGATGTTGATCGAGGGGGCCGCGTCCTGCGCATGCGCCAGCGCCGGCATGAGGACGACCGCCGCAACCGCCGCCAGCCCCGCCCACAGCGGTGAGATTCTGAAACCCTGCCTCACGCCGCAGACTCCGCCGACGATTCCGGCGCAGGCGGAACGGGGTCCGGCGCGGCGGGTCGTCGCGCGAGTTTCCGCTCGCCGAAGGGCGACAGCAGCAGCACGTGCTCTTCCGAATCGATTCGCACGATCACCACGCTGCGGCGTGGATCGAGCATCAATCGCTCGATCACGCGCATACGCCGCACCTGCCCCGGACCGACGCCCTGCAGCATGCCCAGTCTGCGCGCTGCGAGCGCCGCAAGCCCAATCAGGCCAAGGGTTACGATGAGGGCGAAGACCGCGCGCACCCAGTCGAGAATGTCCATTCTGGACGCTCCGTTTCGCGCGCGAAGTTACCATCGCTGCGCCAGTAAAGGCGCGGTTAACCATGTTCAGTGAGTCTCGCCAGCATGAGCATCGGCGATACTCCCTACTTCGCACTGTTGCGGGCGCGCCTCGATTTCCTCGGCGACCGGCAAAAGCTGATCGCCGAGAACATTGCGAACGCCAACACGCCCGGCTTTACGCCCCGCGACCTTGATTCGGCATCCTTCGAACGCGCCATCGAACGCGCGACGAAATCGGGCGACGCGACACGCATCCACAGCGCCCGCGCCGTAGACCGCCCTGACAGCGAAACGACGCTCGACGGCAACTCCGTGGTGCTCGAAGACCAAGCCATGCGCGCGATGGAGACGCGTATGTCTTTCGAGACGGGCCTCTCGCTCTATCAGAAGGGCTTGCAGCTCATGCGCATGGCGGCGCGTCCGCCCGGCCGATGATGAATTGAAGGCGCAGCAAGATGGATGACATCCGCGCGACCATGAACGCGGCGAGTTCGGGGCTGCGCGCGCAGACATTGCGCATGCGCGTCGCCGCAGAGAACGTCGCCAACGCAAATTCGACGTCAGAAACGCCCGGCGGCGATCCCTATCGCCGTCGCATGCCGATGCTGGAGGAACGCAAACTCGCCGACGGCGTGCGCGGCGTGCGCGTCACCGGCGCTGCCGATGATCCCTCCGCGTTCCGCCTGCAATACAATCCGAGCCATCCGGGCGCCGACGACAGCGGCTACGTGAAACTGCCGAACGTTGATCCGCTCATCGAGATGATGGATCTGCGCGAGGCGACGCGCGCCTACGAAGCCAACCTCAACATGATCGAGAATGCGCGCGCGATGACGACGCGCGCCCTCGACATGCTGCGCCGCTAGGAAACATAGACCATGGCCATCGATCCGCTGTCAGCCTCGAAAGCCTACATGGACGTCGCGCGCAACGCGATGCGCGGCGGCGGCGTGGAAGCCGGCGACACCGTCGACTTCGGCCAGATGGTGCAGAACGCCATCGGCGACGCGGTGGGCGCAGCACAGGGCGCTGAACAGGCAGGCCTCGCAGCAGCGAGCGGCAAGGCCGACATCGTCAACGTCGTGACGGCGATCGCACAGGCGGAAACGACGCTCGAAACGGTCATGGCCGTGCGCGATCAGGTGATCCAGGCCTACCAGGAAATCCTGCGCATGCCGATCTGACGGCGCCGTCAGCTAAAGCACGGCTCCGGGCGCAGCACGCGTTTGCCCGACGCGGGATACTTCACCAGCAGCACCGCCGACCGCGTCGGTCGCGCCATCAGCGCGCCGCCGCAGTTGGGGCACTTGCCTTGAAGCTTCTCGTCGCAGGATGCGCAGAAGGTGCATTCGAACGAGCAGATCAGCGCGCCGGACGTCTCCGGCGCGAGATCGGCGTCGCAGCACTCGCAGTTCGGACGCATCTCCAGCATTGGACTACGCCGCTTGCGGCATCGAGAGGTTGGTGAAGCGCTTCACGTGGTGATCGACGTTGCCGAACTGGGCGTCGATCATCGTTGCGCGCTTGAAGTAGTGGCCGACGCGCATTTCCTCGGTGACGCCCATGCCGCCGTGGATCTGCACCGCCGCCTGGCCGATGAACCGGCCCGACTTGCCGATCTGCACCTTTGCAGCGCTCGCGGCCTTCGCGCGGTCCTCGGCGCTTTCGTCAAGCTTCAGCGTCGCCATATAGGCCATCGAGATCGACTGCTCGGTCGCCATGAACATGTCGACCATGCGGTGCTGCAGCACCTGGAACGAGCCGATCGCCACGCCGAACTGCTTGCGCTGGCGGGCGTATTCGAGCGTCAGTGAATGCATCAGGCGGAACGTGCCGACCGCTTCCGCGCAGAGCGCGGCGATCGCCTCGTCCGTCACCTGCTCCACCAACGGCAGGCCGTTGTCGGCAGCGCCGATCAGCGCATCGGCGCCGACGGAGACGTTCTCGAAATAGACTTCCGATGCACGGAAACCGTCGACGGTCGCATAGTCGCGCGTGGTCACGCCCTTCGCAGCCTTGGCTACGATGAACACCGACACCCCCTTGGCGTCGCGTTGACCACCGGCCGTGCGCGCGGTGACGATGAAGTGGTCGGCTTGCGGGCCGCCGATGACCACGGCCTTGTGACCGTTGATGACGTAGCCCGCGCCGTCCTTCTTCGCCGTCGTCGTGAGATCGGCGAGATTGTAGCGGCCCTTCGGCTCGGCATAGGCGAACGCGAAAATGCTCTCACCGCCCGCGATCGCCGCGATGTGCTGCTGCTTCTGCGCTTCGGTGCCGCCATGCTTCAGGAAGCCGCCGCCGAGCACGACAGTCTGCATCCACGGCTCGACCACGAGGCCCTTGCCGAATTCTTCCATGATCACGAGCGTATCGACCGGCCCGCCGCCCAAACCGCCGTACTCTTCCGGCAAGGGCGCCGCCATCAGACCGAGTTCCGCAAACGTCGACCACGCCTTCTTGGACCAGCCGTCGCCGGACGCGAGGATCGCCTTGCGCTTGTCGAAGTCATATTCGGCGGCGACGAACTTCGCGATCGAGTCGCGGAGCATCGTCTGCTCGTCGGTGAAGTTGAAATCCATGTAGTCCTCCCGGTGTGCTTCGAGGGTGGCGCGGCCTCAGAGGCCGAGCACCATCTTCGCGATGATGTTGCGCTGGATTTCGTTCGATCCGCCGTAGATCGAGGTCTTGCGCATGTTGAAATACTGCGGCGCGGCGAGCTTGGCGTAGTCGGGCCCCGCCGGATATTCGTTGCCTTCCGGCATTGAGCGGAAGTAGGGCGCGGCGTAGTTGCCGACCGCTTCCATCGTCAGCTCCGTCAGGCGCTGCTGGATCTCGGTGCCCTTCACCTTCAGGAGCGAGCTTTCCACGCCCGGGCCCTTCCCCGCAGATTCGTTCGCGAGCACGCGTAGCTCGGTGTATTCGAGCGCGGAGAGATCGATCTCGAGTTCGGCGATCTTCCTGCGGAAATCGTCGTCCTTGATCAGTGGTGCGCCGTCGTCGGCGAGTTCGGCGCGCGCGAGATCTTTCAGACGCTCCACGCCGCGCTTGGAACGCGCAACGCCAGCGATGCCGGAACGCTCGTGCGCGAGCAGGAATTTCGCGCAGGTCCAGCCCTGGTTTTCCTGACCGACGAGATTTTCGACCGGCACCTCGACATTGTCGAGATAGACGTCGTTCACCTCATGGCCGCCGTCGAGCATGATGATCGGACGCACGGTGACGCCCGGTGTCTTCATGTCGACGAGGATGAAGGAAATGCCTTCCTGCTTTTTGCCTTCCGGATTGGTGCGGCAGAGGAAGAAGCCCCAGTCGGCGTACTGCGCGAGCGTGGTCCACGTTTTCTGGCCGTTGATGACGTACTTGTCGCCTTTGCGCACGGCGGTGGTGCGGAGGCCCGCGAGATCGGAACCGGCGCCGGGTTCAGAATAACCCTGACACCACCAGTCTTCACCGGAGAGGATGCGGGGCAGGAATTTCGCTTTCTGCTCGGGCGTGCCGAACGTGTAGATCACCGGCGCCACCATCGAGAGGCCGAACGGCAGCAGCGGCGTCGTCTCCGCGAGCGCGTTTTCCTCACCCCAGATGTAGCGCTGCGTCGTGGTCCAGCCGGTGCCGCCGTATTCGACGGGCCATGCGGGGGCCGACCACCCCTTCTTGCCGAGGATCTTGTGCCACGCGAGGAAGTCCTCGCGGTTCATCTTGTCGCGGGATTCGATGTCGCGCAGATGCTTGGGGTAGTTGTCGCGAATGAAGGCCCGGACTTCGTCCCGGAACGCTTGTTCTTCTTTCGAGTATTCTAGGTTCATCAGACCCGGCCCCTCATCGCGGCAGGCGGGCGCCTCGCCGTGCCGCGACTATGGTGGCCTATGCGCGTCGCATCAAGTTGACGCGCGGGTCATGGACGATGCCGGTGCGTCACCTCCCGCTTCACTTCTCGGCCATGGTGACGCCCGCCGTGAAGGACGCGCAGGCCTGGTCGCGGCGCGCTTTCAGGCGCTCGACACGCGCCGGGTTCGTGGCCATGCGGCCGGCGGCGCGAATTTCGCGTGCTTCGGTGTCGGCTTCGGTCTTGGCTTCATGGAATGCGGCGGCCTTGGCGGTGTCGAAGCGCGCGTTCAGATCGCCGAGATCGATCGGATGGTTCGCGAGCGCCTGCAGGTTTGCGTAGGCAAGGCAGCGGTTGGCGCGCTGGAAATCAGCGCTGGAGAGCCGCTCCGCATCCGCGAGCGCCGGGGCAGCGAGCAACGGCAGGGCGAGGACGGCGAGAGCGAGAGACTTCAACATTTCATTCTCCTCTGGATTTGAGTTCTGATGGACAGCGAGCCCGGGAGCGGGATCAGGTCGACGGATTTGCGACAGCGCGCTTGGCAATGACGACGATCTCATCGGCGACATTGTCTGCGACGCTGGCGGGAGCCTCGATCGCGATCGCAGCCGGAGCCGTGCGCTCCACGGGGCCGGCGATGGCCGACACGAGGAAAGCGGCGACGACGGGGACACTGACGACCGCCGTGACGATTTCAGCCGGTTTCATGACGAGGTTTCCTTTTGCTTTTCGGCGATCCGCGCCAATCGCGGCCGCCCGTTCCACACACCTTCGATGCAGCGGAGCCTCTGGTTGGATGCGGCTCATTCATCGAATTTCGATGTTATCGATTTACGATATGTCCCATCGACTGTCAATATGAAATTATCGACAAACAATATGATCAATTGTGGCGGACTTGAGCGACGGGCGGCGGCGGACTAGCGACGAGCGCCATGGACAGCCCGCGCCCCGCCGTAATTGAAACGCCCTGCCTGAAGGTCTGCGCGGTGAACGGCATGACCAACCAGTGCATCGGCTGCGGGCGCACGCTCGCCGAGATCGGCGGCTGGACGCGCTTCACCGACGCCGAGCGTCGCGCGATCATGGCGCTGACGCAGGACGACGCGAAAGCCGCCGGCATCGACGTCCGCAATCTCCGATACGACGCGCGCGTGCGCACCGCGAGCGGCACAGCACGCGCGG
>JAWXBS010000210.1:0-5663 GCA_034440275.1 Alphaproteobacteria bacterium | reverse complement strand
GGCTGGCAGGGCCGTGGGCCCGGAACCGGAAAGCGCGGGTTCTGACGGGGGTTGGGGCAAGCGTCAAGGATGGCTTGCGCCGCAAGGCGTGACGCGCTTTGCGTGGCGGCATGAAAGACGATGGCGAGAACGGTTGGGAGGCCTCCGCGCAGGCGTGGATCGCGTCGCTGGGCGATGAAGGCGATTTTGGGCGGCGCTACGTGCTCGACGCGCCGATGCTCGAACTGGCAGGGACGCCGTCCAACGCGCTCGACGTCGGCTGCGGCGAGGGCCGGTTCTGCCGGATTCTCAAGGCGCGCGGGGTGGCGACGACAGGCGTCGATCCCACGCGTGCGCTCATCGCAGAGGCGCGCCGGCGCGATCCCGAGGGCGTCTATCTGGAAGCGGGCGCGGAGGCTCTGCCGTTTGCCGACGGCGCCTTCGATCTCGTGGTCGGCTATCTCGCGCTGATTGACATCGTCGATGTGCCGGCGGCGATCGCGGAGATGGCGCGCGGGCTCGCGCCGGGCGGGCGGCTGCTTATCGCCAATCTCAACGGCTTCAACACGGCGGGACTCGAGACCGGCTGGGTGCAGGGCGAACGCGGCGACAGCCTCTACTTCGCGATGGATCGCTATCTGGAGGAACGCGCGGTCTGGACCGAGTGGCGCGGAATCCGGATCATCAATCACCACCGTCCTCTCAGCACATACCTAAAACTCTGCATCGACCAAGGTCTGGTGCTGATGCACTTTTCGGAACCGGCGCCGAACCCCGATGCGCCGCGCGAACGTGCGGCGCGCTTTCGACGCGCGCCGTGGTTCTGCGTGATGGCGTGGGTGAAGCCCGCTTAACAAAGCCTGCATTCGTCGCGTTGCGTGATGGACGGTCGCGAAAGCATCGTTGTTCGTCGATCAGGCGCACGCGCGCCGCATCTGCGCCTCACACCCGCTGCATCGCGTCGGTGTGACAGGAAGAGGAGGCGGTCATGAAGTGCATTGGAGTGTTGGTGATTGCGACGGCGGGTCTGGCGTTTGCGAGCGTCGCGCATGCCGGGGATGCAACGGTTCGGATGGCCGTGCGATATGACGATCTCGATCTTGCCGCCGCGAAGGACGCCACGATCCTCGTCGAGCGTCTCGACGGTGCGGTGCGGCGCGTCGCGTCTGCGGTTACCGCGAGATGATCTCTGCAGAGAATCGCGTAACGCGCACCTATGCGATGGGGCAATATCGGATGTGTCACGAGCGGGCGATGCAGACCGCGCTCGTCCGGATCGAGAGCATCGAAGTGCAGCGCGCCTACGCCGACTACCGGGACGGGCGCGAAGCCGGCGGCTGAGACGGCGCGCGAAAAATAGGCCGGAAATCGCGTCGATGTGGGTTGGCGGCGGCGCGACGCCCGCTATGTTGATCCCCAATCAAAGGGGAGTTCGCCTATGTCGTCGCGCGTTGCAGTGGTCACGGGGGGCACCCGTGGCATTGGTCTGGCCATCACCGAAGCGCTGAGCAAGGCGGGCTACAAGGTGGCCGCGAACTACGCCGGCAACGACAAGGCGGCGGCGAAGGCCGAAGCCGAGAACGAGGGCGTGAAGTGCTACAAGTGGGATGTGGGCGATCACGACGCGTGCGCGGCGGGCTTGCGCAAGGTCGAGTCCGACATCGGCCCGGTTGACGTACTCGTCAACAACGCCGGCATCACGCGGGACGGCTTCTTCCACAAGATGACCGCCGACCAGTGGCGCGAAGTCATCCGCGTCGACCTCGACAGCCTCTTCTACATGACGCGCCCCGTCATCGACGGCATGCGCGCGCGCGGCTTCGGGCGCATCATCAACATCTCCTCCATCAACGGCCAGAAGGGTCAGGCCGGGCAGGTGAACTACTCCGCCGCCAAGGCCGGCATGATCGGGTTCACCAAGGCGCTCGCACAGGAAGGCGCCTCCAAGGGCGTCACGGTGAACTGCATCTGCCCCGGCTACATCGACACCGAGATGGTGGCGGCGGTGCCGGAAGCCGCGCTTGCCAAGATCATCGCGACGATACCGGCGGGTCGTCTCGGCAAGGCTGCGGAAATCGCGCGCGCGGTCCAGTTCCTGGCTGCCGAGGACGCGGGGTTCATCACCGGCGCGACGCTTACGGTAAACGGCGCGCAGTACATCGCGGGCTGATGCGGCTGCGCTCCGGAAGAGCGTGACGTTTTCGCCACGCCTTTCGGGCGAATGCCACAACGCCGCCCCCACGCCACGAAAGCGCCGGTTTCGGAGGGCTTTCACTGGGCTCATGTCCGCTGACACGCCACCGCAGTTCGGATTCTCCCATTTCGGGGCGCGCGTCGCCGGCGCCTTTGCGGCCACCATTGCTCTGGCGATCGCGCCGAACGCTGTGGCGCAGAGCAAGGACAGCCCGCTCGCGCAGGGTCTGCTCGATCTCCCCGCCAACGACCGCCCGCCGGCGGAGCGCTACCAGACGCCGGACGGACGCGTGCGTTTTGTGCTGGACCGGTCCGGCGCGCGCGTCGCGTTGGTGCGGTTCGAAGGCTCCGACGAGGTGCATGTGCTGCGCTCAGTGCCGGGCCCGCGTGGCGACGAGTTCTTCAAGACCGACACCGGCGATGTGCTCCTGCGCGTGACCGCGCTGGGCAGCGTCATCGTCTACACGGACAGCGCCCGCACCGGCGCGCCGGCCTCGCTGGCTGGGCGCGCGGGTCCCATGCCGCCGCCGAGCGCGCCGCAGGGCGGCCTCGATGCGCGCATGGCGGCGTTGCAGCGCGAAAGCGCCCGTCGCGGCAGGCCCGTGACCTTCCATGCGCCACAGAATGTGCAAGGGCCCGCCTCGGGCGTCGTCGCCGACGCGGCCGCCCGAGCCGCCGAGGGCCTCGCGGCTGCGCCGTTGCAGGGCGTCGTCGTTCGCCGCGTGGTGATCCGCTACGGCGCGCAGCCCGGCGCTTATGTCGTCAACGAGTCCCTGACCGTCGTCGTCGATCCGCGCCTTGGCTATGCGGGCCGTCCCTCCGCGGCGGCCATCGAGCAGGCCCTGCGCAATCCGCGCCGGGCGACGCCCGAGAACGACGGCCGCGTCGAAGGCCCGCCGCAGTAGTCAGCGCGCAACGGGTCGCCAGTGCTTCGGCGCCCAGCCGGGCGGGGCCAGCTTGAATCCGGAGAAGCGGAAGCCGGGCGCGACGATGCAGCTCACGAGGCTCCAGTCGCCGAGCGCTTCTGCGGCTTGCCACGCGCCGGCAGGCACCACGGCTTGCGGCATGTGACCGGCGGCGAGATCGCCGCTGAGGCGCAGCGTATAGGCCATATCGCCGTCGGCGCTGACAGAGAGCGCGAGCGGGGCGCCCGCGTGCCACAGCCAGAACTCAACCGCATCGACGTGATGCCAGTGCGAGTTTTCGCCAGCGCGCAGCAGGAAATAGATCGCCGTCGAGCGCGCGCGATCGCCCACGGGCAGATCGCGGAAGGTTTCGACGTAGTGGCCGCCTTCGGGATGCGGCTTCATGCGCAGGTGCGTGATGATCTCGTCCGCCGACATCGCGGCGCGCGGCATCAGAAGTTGTCCTTCATCTCGCGCACCTTGCCGAACGCTTCCCAGTCGGCCGCGCCCGCCTTGCCGATGCGATCCTTCAGCAGCGGCGCGCGCAGGAAGGGATTGGTGGCTTTTTCCTGCGCGAGCTTCATCGGCACGGTGGGTTTGCCCGCATCGCGCAGCGTTTTCACTTCAATGGCGCGCGCTTGCAGCGCGGCGTTGTCGGGATCGACGCTGAGCGCAAAGCGCAGGTTCGATTCGGTGTATTCGTGCGCGCAGTAGAGCGTCGCGTCGTCCGGCAGTGCGGTCAGCTTGGAGAGCGAAGTCCACATCTGTTGCGGCGTGCCTTCGAACAGGCGTCCGCATCCCATGGCAAACAGCGCATCGCCGACGAAGGCGATTTTCTCGGCGTCAAACACGAACGCGATATGCCCGAGCGTGTGGCCGCCGACGTCCAGCACCCGCGCCTTGTGTGCGCCGAGTGAGACGACATCCCCTTCGTCCACCACGCGGTCCGGCGCCCGTCCGATGCGTTCCACTTCCGCCGGACCGATGACGACCGCGCCGGTCGCGGCCTTGATCGCGGCATTGCCGCCCGCGTGATCGGGATGCCAGTGCGTGTTCCAGATCTGCGTGATGCGCCAGCCGGCGGCTTTTGCGTCCGCGAGGTAGGCGTCGGCGTCCGGCGTATCGATCGCGGCGGTCTCGCCGCTCGCATCGTCGTGGACGAGGAAGCCGTAATTGTCTTTCAGACAGGGGAACTGGCGCACGTGGATCATGGGGCGGTCTTTCTGTTGCGCGCTACTCTACGGTGCGGCGGGCGATGCGTGAACATGGATGGTGCCGTCCCTTCTCCCTCGCGGGGGAGAAGGGTTTGCGATGCTTACTCGAACCTGATCACCGGCGCCGGCTTTGCCGCGCGCACGGCATTTTCCAGCGCGGCTTCGGCCATCGCCACGAAACCCTTCGATATCGGGTGGTCGGGCCGCGCGACAACGAACGGCGCGCCATTGTCGGCGCTTTCGCGTAGACCGATGTCGATGGGGATTTCGCCGAGGAAGGGCGCGCCGAGGGCTTCGGCCGTGCGCCGTGCGCCGCCTTCGCCGAAAATGTGCATCCGGCCCGAGGGCGTCTCCAGCCACGCCATGTTCTCGATCACGCCGATGACGGGCACGTGGGTTTTCTCGAACATCGCCATGCCGCGCCGGACGTCGGCGAGCGCGAGTTCCTGCGGCGTGGACACGATGATCGCGCCCGCCAGCGGCACGCGCTGTGCGATGGTGAGCTGCACGTCGCCGGTGCCGGGCGGCATGTCGAGGACGAGGATGTCGAGCGGATCGGCGTCGGTCCCCCAGGCGACGTCATCGAGGAGCTGGCGCACGGCGCTCGTCGCCATGGCGCCGCGCCAGATCATCGCCTGCTCGGGATCGACGATGAAGCCGATGGACATGAGCTTGAGGCCGCAGCGCTCGACGGGCTCGAGTTTCTTGTCGGGCCGCATCACCGGCCGGGTCGCGCCGACGCCGAACAGGGTCGGCAGGGAAGGTCCATAGACGTCCACGTCCAGCAGGCCGACCTTGCGGCCGCTCGCGGCCAGCGCACAGGCGAGATTGGCAGCGATCGTGGATTTGCCGACGCCGCCCTTGCCGCTGGCCACGGCGATTACAGCACGGACCCCGGCGACGCCTTCGGCGGTGCGGGCGGTGGGCGCTTTGGGTGCGAGATGGGCAGTCAGCACAGCGGTCACCTGGGTGACGCCCCGGACCGCGGCGGCGGCGGCCTCGGCGGCGTCGCGAACGGCCCCATAGGCGCGGGCGTCGCCCTCGGGCGCCTCCAGGGCGAAGCGGACCCGGCCCTCGGCGGTGACCGCCAGCCCCTGGATCCGGCCCGCATCGGCCAAGCCTTTGCCGGATAACGGATCTTTGATCGCATTCAGGGCACGCGAAATCCTTTCGCGCTGCGCCATCAAGGAGGTGTTCATGCTTGATCCGTAAGGCTTGGCCCCACATATCCGGCGCGCACCCGGCCCCCGCAAGGGCCTCCGGCGCGCATGGACGCCAGAAGGGCGTCGGAAGGGCACGAAACCGAAAATGCCGTGGAACGACCAATCGGGGGGCCGCGGCGGCGGCTCAAACAACAATCAGGGCGGGGGTC
>JAWXBS010000209.1:0-8816 GCA_034440275.1 Alphaproteobacteria bacterium | reverse complement strand
TCTTCCAGGTGCCGGACCACGCGCCTCTGCCCCCACCCCACCCCCGCGTTACGCGGCCCCAAGGGGCGCGACGGCCTGATGTACGTCCCCCCCCCCCTGCCCCCCACCCCCCCCAACGGAAACCCCGCCTGCAACACGCCCGCCACGGACACCGCGATCGCCGCGCCGATGAGCGCGGCTTCCCTGTCCTCCAGCAGCAGCACCGGCGCGAGCGTGCAGACGTTCAGCAAAATCGGCACGCCCGCCGACAGCGCGAATTTTCCCGCCGTGTTCAGAACGCCCGACAACAGCGACGCCAGCGTCATGCACGCGAGGTACGGCATCGTCAGCTGCGTCACGAGCGTGGCGAGCTGCATCATCTCCTTGTCCGCCGCATAGGCCGACAGCAGCACCGGCATGATCCACGCCATCGCCACCTGGGCTGCGATGCAGAACACGACTACCACCGCGAGCAGGAACGAGAGCGTCTGCGACGCCACGCGCGCGGCGGCCTCCTCCCCCTCTTCCGCCCGCACCTTGCCGTAGATCGGCACGAACGCCTGCGCGAACGCGCCCTCCGCGAACAGGCGTCGGAACAGGTTCGGAAACATCAGCGCCGTGGCGAACGCATCCATCATCGGCCCCTGGCCGAAACGGGCGTTCAGCGCGAGATCGCGCGCAAACCCCAGCACCCGGCTGCCGAGCGTCATGAACGTCTGAACAAAGGTATTGCGCGCGAGACTCATGGGGGTGGCTGTAGAGGGGTTTTGGCGGGAGTGAAATCGGGTGGCCGCACGCCCCCTCCGTCAGTCGCGTACCGCGACTGCCACCTCCCCCGTTTCGCTGCGCTCACGGAGGAGGAAAGCACCGGAGCCTTTTTCTTCCCCCGCCTGCGGGGGAAGTACCCGGCATAGCCGGGGGATGGGGGCGCTACCGCCCCGTACTCGCCTTCGCCACGGCCAGCCGCTGCCTTGCCGGGTCCACCGGCGCATCCGGCTCGCTCTCGCGCAGCGCTTCCGTCAGCCGGTGTTGCAACAGCGCGATCCGCGCCGGATCGGTGATCTGCGCACCACCGGACTCGGTGACGTAGAAGACGTCAGCCACGCGCTCGCCGTAGGCGTCGATGTGCGCGGAGACGATGGAGGCTTCCGCATCCGCGAGCACCTGCGCGAGAGATGCGAGCAGGCCCGGCCGGTCACGGCCCGACACCTCGATCACCGTCGCCGTGCGGGAGAGATCGTTGTCGATGCGCGCCCACGGCTCGATGGTGAACGCCGCCGCACGGCGCTGCACCGGCCTCTTGCCCGGCGCCGGCTGCGGCGCGCCCTCGGCCGCTGCCTGCACGCGCGCCACGAGACGCTGCAGCACGCGGGGATCGTCCCCGCCGAACGGCGCGCCCTCCGCGTCGAGAATCGAGAACACGTCGAACGCCTGCCCGTCGCGGGTGGTGTGGACGCGCGCGTCGGACACATCCGCCCCGCCCGCCGCGAGTGCCGCCGCCAGTGATGCAAACAATCCGGGGCGATCGCGCGCGTGCACGAGCATTTCCGTGACGCCCTTCTTCGGCATGGCCCGCGCCGCCACGTGGACGCCGAGCGCGTCCCCGCCCCCGGAAAGGAACGCCGACGCCGCCTCCACATGCCATCGGAGCGCCTCGCGGTCGAAGGAGAGCCAATAGGCGTCGTCGAGCGTGTCGAGCCATTGCACGAGGCGCGGGCCCGGTTTTGCAGCGGCGATGAGTTCGGTCTTGATCTCCAGCGCCTGGTCCGCAAGCCGCTCACGCACGCCGACTTCGTCGGTGCGCCCGCCGTGGAACGCTGCTTCGGTCAGGCGATAGAGATCGCGCAGCAGCTGACCCTTCCAGCCGTTCCACACGCCCGGACCCACGGCGCGGATGTCGGCCACGGTCAGCACCAGCAGCAGACGCAATCTTTCCAGCGTGCCGATGCTCTCGGCGAACTTCGCCACCGTGCGCGGGTCGCCGATGTCGCGCTTCTGCGCGGTGTCGCTCATTTCGAGGTGGTGGCGCACGAGCCAGCCGACGAGCTCGACCTCTTCCTGCGGCATGCCGAGGCGCGCGCAGGCCGACATGGCGGTCTTTTCACCTTCTTCCTGCTGGTCGCCGATGCCTTTGCCGGTGTCGTGCAGCATCATCGCCATGTAGAGCGCGCGCCGGTTGACGATTTTGGGGAAGATGGACGTAGCCAGAGGGTGCTCGGTCGCGCACCGGCCCTTCTCGATATCGCTGATCACCTCGATGGCGCGCAGCGTGTGCTCGTCCACCGTGTAGTGGTGGTACATGTTGAACTGCATCTGCGCGACGATGCGGCCGAACTCCGGCAGG
The DNA here is from genome assembly GCA_034440275.1 of Alphaproteobacteria bacterium. GTDB lineage: Bacteria > Pseudomonadota > Alphaproteobacteria > Caulobacterales > Aquidulcibacteraceae > VFBF01. The sequence continues at coordinate 6,493 of JAWXBS010000209.1, read as the reverse complement.
AAACGGCCGAGCACGCCCGCCTCGTTCATCAGTCGCAGGACCGCCGCCGGATTGTTCGGCGAGGCCGCGATCTGCAGGAAGACTTCCTGCGCATCGGGATCGGCGCGCACCGCCGGCGTGATCTTCTTCAGCCGCCGCGTGACGTCGGCCAGCGCATCGGGATGCACGTCGAGATCACGCGCATCGGCGATGCGGAACACGCGCAGCAGGTTGACCGGATCCTCGTCGAACACGGCGGAACTTTCGGCGGCAAGGCGCCCGGACTCCACTTTGAAGCCCTCAGCATCCACCTTGACGCGCTTGCCGCCCGACATGAACCGCGACAACCCCGTTGGGATGCGCTTGGCGTTGTCGGCCTCCAGTTTCGCCGACATGACGCGCGTGAGAATGCCCACGTCTTTGGCCGCGAGGAAGTAGCGCTTCATGAAGCGCTCCACCGCTGGGGTCCCGCCACGTTCGCCGAAGTCGAGACGGCGCGCGAGTTCCGGTTGCACGTCGAATGTCAGGCGCTCTTCGGGTCGCCCCGTCAGGAAGTGCAGATGGCAGCGCACGCGCCAGAAGAACTCCGACGCCCGCATGCCGATGGCGATTTCCTCGCGGGTGAAGCTGCCGGTGCGCGCGTATTCGAACGGATCGGTCCAGCCGTGCAGGTTTTTCTGGATCCAGAGCAGCGTGTGCAGATCGCGTAAGCCGCCCTTGCCTTCCTTGATGTTGGGTTCCACGAGATAGCGCGAGGCGCCGGCGCGGGTGTGGCGTTCGTCGCGTTCCTTCAGCTTCGCTGCGACGAAGGCGCGATGACCCGGTTCGACGACATCCTTGCGGAAGCGCGTCTTGAATCCTTCGAAAAGTTCACGATCGCCCGCCAGAAAGCGCGCTTCAAGCAGCGCCGTCTGCACGGTGTGGTCTTCCTTCGCGAGCCGCAGGCATTCGTCGATCGTGCGCGACGCATGGCCCACTTTCAGGCTCATGTCCCACAACATGTAGAGCATGAACTCGGTCACACTCTCCGACCACGGCGTCTCCTTGTAGGAACGCAGGAAAAGCAGATCGATGTCCGACGACGGCGCCATCTGCCCGCGCCCGTAACCGCCCACCGCTACGAGCGCGAAGCGTTCGCCTTCTGTCGGGTTGCGCGAGCGAAAAACGTGTGTGGTCGTATAGGCATAGAGCGCGGTGATGACTTCGTCGGCCACCTGGCACAGTAACGCCGCAGTCTCGTGGCCGCCCGCGCCGTCGTTGAGGCGATCCTTGGCGATCATGCGGCCGCGAAAAAGCGCGCCATGCAGCAGGTCGAGGGCACGCGCACGCGCGGCACTCTCCTGCCCGATGTGATCGAGGGCAGCGGCCGTCAGCTGGCTGCGCAGCTTCGCGCCGTCGACGACGTCTTCGATCCGGGCAGGTGGCAAGCGCTTGGGCATGAGATTGAGTGTGGCCAAAAAACTTGGGTTGGTGACGAAAGGCGCCTCAGGACTATGCATCGTGTCGCAGTCGCTGTCGTTAGGCGCCACAGTCATTGGCGAGACGCAAAGTCGCCCTATTTGTAGAGCGTTGGACACCGGAAAACGCGAGCAGGAGCAGTCATGGTCGGCAACGGCGGGCGCAAGAGCAAAATCACTCCGGTGGACGAAGACTTCATGCGTCGTCAGGTCGACCAGCAGGTAGCGTTCGACGAAGACCGCAAGCTCAACCGCTTCCTCAACCGGGAGCGCTCTTCCGCCTACTGGTTCGCCGCCACCAAGTGGGGGATCTTGGGCCTGATCCTGGGCACGGTCCTCGGCGGCGTGGGCATGTACTACGCGTCCATGTCGACCATCGATATGGCGCAGGAAGCCATCTCCAAGGGCGAGATCATCGCCAATCTCCGCCGTGAGCGCGTCGACACGCCCCCGCCCGCACCACCGGTCCGGCCGGCGCCTTAAGCTCACCGTTCCCCCTCGCGGGAGCGCGAAGGGTGTTGACTCGTTCTGCTTATGTTCCTAGATTGCGGCATCACTTCCGCAGGGAGGGCAGCGGGTACCCTGTTCTGTTGGCGCGGAGGTGTGGTGATCGAGCGTGAAGGCCTTCGCACCGGGGGGATGAGCACCCCGGAGGAATGCGAGGGAAAACCGGGGCCCGGAAGGGTCCTAAGAAGTCTTCGGGGGATCTGCGACGAACAGCGCGGACCCGCACGCGCGTCGGCCTGACTGTGCATGGGTCCTAATATGGCCCGGTGACATGCTGGCGCGAAACGATCACGGGGACGCGGACGGCAGTCGCATCTCTCTCACTACCAAATTCGCGGATGTCGTCCGCGTCCCCGGCCCTCCCATTTGTGCCTGCAGCGTGAAAACGCGTGCGGTTTGACGTGCTGCACGAACGTTCGTGGAGGCCTAACCCATCAACCCCTTCAGCCGGTACACCAACTCCAGCGCCTCGCGCGGCGTGAGCGCATCCGGCTGAACGTCCGCCAGCGCCGTCTCGACCGCCGACGCTTCAGGTTCCTCCGCAACGCCCGCAAACAGCGGCAGCGCCGCGTTGAGATCGATCGTGGCCTTGCCGCCCTTCCCCGCCTCCAGCCGCCCGAGCACCGACCGCGCGCGATCCACCGCCGACTTCGGCAGCCCCGCGAGCTTGGCCACCTGGATTCCGTAGCTGCGATCCGCCGGCCCCGGCGCGACCTCGTGCAGGAAGACGAGATCGCCCTTCCATTCCTTCGCGCGGAGGTTGGCGTTGGCGCCGCCGCTGAGCTTGTCGGCGAGCGCGGTGAGCTCGTGATAGTGCGTGGCGAACACCGCGCGCGAACGGTTCACGTCGTGCAGATGCTCCGCACACGCCCACGCGATGGCGAGGCCGTCATAGGTCGCGGTGCCGCGGCCGATCTCGTCGAGAATGACCAGCGCGCGCGGACCTGATTGATGGAGGATCGCCGCCGTCTCCACCATCTCCGTCATGAACGTAGAGCGCCCGCGCGCGAGATCATCCGACGCGCCGACGCGCGAGAACACACGATCCGCCACGCCGAGACGGAGCCGGCGCGCCGGCACATAAAGCCCCGATTGCGCGAGGATCGCGAGCAGCGCGATCTGGCGCAGGAACGTACTTTTGCCCGCCATGTTCGGGCCGGTGACGATCAGCAGTCGCGCGCCCGCCCGCGCATCGCCGTCGAGGCGGCAATCATTCGGCGTGAAGCCCTGCCCCTGCTTGCGCAGCGCCTGCTCGACGACCGGATGACGCGCGCCTTCGGCGAGCAGCGCGCAGGTCTCGTCGATCTCGGGCCGCACGGCGTCCCATTCGATCGCCCATTCAGCGGCGGCTGAGGCCACATCGAGCGCAGCGACCGCATCGGCCGCCGCACGGATCGGCGCAGCAAGCGCTTCGGCCCGCGCTGCAAAGGCGCGGAAAATATCGAGTTCGCGTGCCAGCGCCTCCTCCCCGGCCCGCGCGATGCGCGCATCAAGATCGGCGAGTTCGGTGGTGGTGAAGCGCGTGCTCGTCGCCGTCGTCTGACAATGGATGAAGCGGCCCACATGCGGCTCACGCGAAAGGGTCTCGGCCTGCTTCAACGTGGCGTCGATGTGATAGCCAAGCACGTTGTTGTGGCGCACCTTGAGCGGCAGGCCTGTTTCATCCGCATAGGTCTGCTGCAGCCCCGCAACCACGCGACGACTGTCGTCGCGCAGCCCGCGCGCCGCGTCGAGCGCCGCATCGCCGCCCGCTGCGATGAAACCGCCGTCGCGTGCGAGCAAAGGCAATTCGGGGCCGAGCGCCGCATCGAGATTCTGCGCGAGCGCGGCGAGTTCCGGCTGCGACGCCAATGTCAGCGCGCGGATCGAGGCCTGCACCTCCGCCGGCGCGCCCTCCCCGTTCGCCGCACGCGCCGCCGTTTCGCCTGCGCGCAATCCATCGCGCAACGCGCCGAGATCGCGCGGGCCGCCGCGCCCGAGCGCAAGCCGCTGCAGCGCACGCGCCAGATCGCCGCCGCCGCGCAACGCCGCCCGCACGCCGTCGCGCCGGTCGCGATCGAGAAACCATTGCACCGCATCGAGCCGCGCATTGATGGCGCCCACATCGGTCAGCGGCCGCGCCAGACGTTCCGCGAGCATGCGCCCGCCGGCAGACGTCACCGTGCGATCGAGCGCATGCGTCAGGGAGCCTTCGCGCTGGCCGCGCTGCGTGCGCTCGATTTCGAGCGAGGCGCGCGTCGCCGGATCGATCGCCATGAACGCCGCGCCTTCGATGCGGCGCGGCGCAGAGAGGCGCGGCGCGGCGCCCGCCTGCGTCAGTTCCACATAGTCGAGCAGCATGCCCATCGCGGCGAGTTCTTCCGCCGCGAAGTCCCCGAAGGCTTCCAGCGTCGCCACTTCGTAGAGCGCCTTCAGCCGTCGTTCGCCGGCTTTCACATCGGCCTTCGGACCGGGTTGCAGCGTCAGCGCCGCGCCGCTCGCGTCGACGAGCGCGCTGCCGCGCGCGCTTTCCCCTTCCGCAAGAAGCACCTCCGCCGGCGCGAGCGCGGCAAGTTCTTCCTCCGCCGCCGCCGCACGGATCGGGCGCACGACGAACGCGCCGGTCGACACGTCCGCCCACGCCAGCGCCGCGCGATCGCCCGCGAACGCCAAGGCCGCCAGAATGTTCGCCGCGCGCGATTCCAGCAGGCTGTCCTCGGTGATCGTGCCCGGCGTGACGACACGCGTGACTTCGCGGCGCACGATGGACTTCGAGCCGCGCTTCTTCGCCTCGGCCGGATCCTCCATCTGCTCGCACACTGCGACGCGGAAGCCGTGCCGGATCAGCCGCTGCAGATACCCGTCCGCCGCGTGCATCGGCACGCCGGCCATCGGAATGTCCTCGCCCTTGTGATGGCCGCGCTTGGTCAGCGTGATGCCGAGCACGGCGGACGCCTTCACCGCGTCGTCGAAGAAGAGCTCATAGAAGTCGCCCATGCGGAAGAAGACGATCGCATCGGGATGCGCGTCCTTGGCCGCGAAGAACTGCGCCATGAACGGCGTCACGTGCTCGGGCTTGATGACCGCATTCTGCGGCGGAATAGGATCGGCGGAATCAGCCATGGCGGCACACTAGCCGCTCGCTGCCGCCGGGGCGACAAATCGACGGCGGACCATCAGCCACGATTGACCCTCCCCCTTCGACCGCTACGGTGCGCGCCACTGATTTCACGCCCCAAAGGCCCCCTCCATGTCCGACGAAAAGCGCACCTTCACCGATGAAGAGGCGCTGGCGTTCCACCGCCAGCATCCCCCCGGCAAGATTTCGATCACGCCGACCAAGCCCATGGCGACGCAGCGGGATCTTTCGCTCGCCTATTCGCCGGGCGTCGCGGTGCCGGTGAAGGCGATCGCGGAAGACCCCGACAAAGCCTACGACTACACCGCCAAGGGCAACCTCGTGGCCGTGATCTCCAACGGCACCGCCATCCTCGGCCTCGGCAATCTGGGCGCGCTGGCGTCGAAGCCGGTGATGGAAGGCAAGGCGGTCCTCTTCAAGCGCTTCGCCGACGTCGACTCCATCGACATCGAGGTCTTCACCGAAGACCCCGAAGATCTCATCCGCACCGTGCGCAACATCGGGCGCACCTTCGGCGGCATCAATCTCGAGGACATCAAGGCGCCGGAGTGCTTCGTCATCGAGAGCCGTCTGCGTGACGAACTCGACATTCCCGTCTTCCACGACGACCAGCACGGCACCGCGATCATCGCCGCCGCCGGCCTGCTCAACGCCTGCGAAGTCACGGGCCGCAAGCTGAAGGACCTCAAGGTCGTCGTCAACGGCGCTGGCGCTGCGGGGCTTTCCTGCGCGGGGCTCATCAAGCTGCTCGGCGTGCCGCATGACAACGTCATCATGTGCGACAGCAAGGGCGTCGTCTATCTCGGCCGCAAGGAAGGCATGGACCAGTTCAAATCCGCCTTCGCAGTGGACACCAAATTGCGCACGCTCGAAGAGGCGATGGCCGGTGCGGACTGCTTCCTGGGCCTCTCCGTTGCGGGCGCCGTGTCGCAGAAAATGGTCAAGTCGATGGCGAAGAAGCCGATCATCTTCGCGATGGCCAATCCCGATCCCGAGATCACGCCGGAAGACATTCTCGCCGTGCGCAAGGACGCGATCATCGCCACGGGCCGCAGCGACTATCCCAACCAGGTCAATAACGTCCTCGGCTTTCCCTACATCTTCCGCGGCGCGCTAGACGTGCGCGCCCGCACGATCAACGAAGAGATGAAGATCGCCGCCGCCCGTGCGCTGGCCGCGCTCGCGAAGGAAGACGTGCCGGACGAAGTCGCCGCCGCCTATCAGGGCAAGCAGCTCAAGTTCGGCCCCGACTACATCATCCCCTCTCCGTTCGATCCGCGCCTCATCTCCACCGTACCGCCCTACGTGGCGCAGGCGGCGATGGACACGGGCGTCGCGCGCAAGCCCATCGCCGACATGGACGCCTATCGCGCCTCGCTCGCACAGCGGCTCGATCCGTCCGCAGCGATCATGCAGCGCGTGCAGGACGCGG
>JAWXBS010000208.1:0-5635 GCA_034440275.1 Alphaproteobacteria bacterium | reverse complement strand
TCGCCCGCGCCTTGGCGATGGCGGCTTCGGCGGCAGCGCGACGCGGGGTTTCGACGTCCATGAGATCGCCCTTGTCGGCTTCGCTGGCGTCGGTGAGATCAGACAGCCCAATGCCGATGAGGCGGTAGGAGACGCCGGCGGTTTCAGCGGCGAGCAGCGCGCGCCCGATCTCGAACAGGCGATGGGCGAGCAGCGTCGGCTCGGTGAGCGTGCGGCGGCGGGTGATGATGCGGAAGTCGGCCCGGCGGAGTTTCAGCGTGATCGTGCGGCCGGCGGTGTCGCCGGCGCGGGCGCGGGAGGAGACCTTCTCGCAGAGCGACCAGAGGATGTCTTCGAGCGCCGCGTGGTCCTCGATGTCGCTGAAGAAGATCGTCTCCGCCGAGACGCTTTTGCGTTCGCCTTCAGGGTCCACGCGGCGCGGATCGTCGGCGATGGAGAGGCGGTAGAGGTGCAGGCCCCAGTCGCCGAACTTGGCGATCATCGTTTTCATGCCGGCGGCGCGGATGTCGCCGATGCGGCGGTAGCCGGCGCGTTCGAGGGTGGCGACGCTTGCTGGCCCGACGCCGGGCAACGTGCCGACGCTGCGGGGGCCGAGGAAATCGAGCGCGTCGGCCTTGCCGATGACGGAGAAGCCGCGCGGCTTGTCGAGGTCGGATGCCGTCTTGGCGAGGAACTTGTTGAACGAGAGACCGATGGACACCGTGATGTCGAGCGTCGCCTCGATGCGGTTCTGCAGGGCGATCAGCGTTTTCGCCGGCGGGCCTTCGTGCAACGCATCAGTGCCGGTGAGGTCCATGAACGCTTCGTCGATGGACAGCGGCTGCACCAGCGGCGTGAGTTCCAGCATCGCCTCGCGCACCTGCCGCCCGACGGCCACGTATTTGGCCATGTTCGGTTTCACCACCACCGCCTGCGGGCAGAGCTTCAACGCCTTGAACATCGGCATCGCCGAGCGCACGCCGAGCGCACGCCGAACGCGCGCGCCACGTAGCAGCAGGTGGAGACCACGCCCCGCGTGCCGCCGCCGACGATGACGGGCTTGGCCGCCAGCGAGGGATCGTCGCGCTTCTCGATCTGGGCGTAGAAGGCGTCGCAGTCGAGGTGCGCGATAGAGAGCGCCGTCAGTTCCGCGTGCCGCGCGATGCGGTCCGATCCGCACGCGTCGCAACGGTCGTCCGCGACAGACGATCCGCAATCGCGACAGAGCGCGGCGCTCATCGCCTCAGCCGATCTCGTCGGCGCGCCAGAGCCACGCCGCGCCACGCACGCCGCTGGAGTCGCCGTGCATGTTTTTCACCACCTTCGTCGCGACATGATCGGAGAAGACGTAGCGCGGCAGCAGTGCGTTCACCTGCGGGTAGATGGCGGCCATGTTGGAGACGCCGCCGCCCAGCACGATCACGTTCGGATCGATGACGTTGATGATCGCGGCGAGGCCGCGTGCCATGCGATCACTCAGGCGTTCGATGGATGCGATGGCGCCGGGATCACCGTCTTTGGCGCAAGCTTCGATGTCGCGCGGCTTCAGCGCCTCGCCGGCGATGCGTTCGTGGTCGGCGGCGAAAGCCGGGCCGCTGATCCATTGCTCGATGCAGCCGTGCTTGCCGCACCAGCACCTGGGGCCGGGATATTCGGCCGGCGCGGGCCACGGCAGCGGGTTGTGACCCCATTCGCCCGCGACGCCCGCCGCCCCGGTCAGCACCCTGCCGTCAATCGCGACGCCCCCGCCGCAGCCCGTGCCGACGATCACGCCGAACACGATCTGTGCGCCGGCGGCGGCGCCGTCGGTCGCTTCGGAGAGGGTGAAGCAGTTGGCGTCGTTCTCCGCCCGGACGGGCAATTCGAGCGCGGCCTGCAGGTCCCGGGCGAAGGGTTGGCCGTTCAGCCAGGTCGAGTTCCCATTCCGGGCAAGGCCTGTGGCCGGGGAAATGGAGCCGGGCATGCCGACCCCCACCGCACGGACAGGCTCGCCGACCTCGCTGCCGAGACCCGAAACCAGGTCGCGAATCGCTGCGATCGCGGCTTCATAGCCGGGTGGGGACGCGATCCGTCGCCGCGCGCGCTCGACCCCTTGGCGGTCAAGGGCGATGCCCTCGATCTTCGTTCCGCCCAAATCGATTCCGATTCTCATGACAAATCCTAACGCATACGGGGGCCAGGCAAGGCTTGATTAAGAGCTGTAGGCTAAGCACATCGCAGCGCGGGACGGCCACACGGCGTCCGACGGAGGGGTCGCGCCGAGCGGTCCGCATGCCATGACCAAGACCGTCATGATCGTTGAAGACAACGAGCTCAATATGAAGCTCTTCAACGATCTCCTCGAGGCCTATGGATACAGGACCGTCAAGACGCGGGATGGCAAGAGCGTGCTCGGCCTCGTCCGCGAGCACCGGCCCGACCTCATCATCATGGACATCCAGTTGCCCGACATCTCGGGGCTCGACGTCACGCGCCAGTTGAAGGGCGACGACGACCTGAAGGGTATCCCCGTCGTGGCCGTGACGGCCTTCGCCATGCGCGGCGACGAGCAGCGGATCCGGGCGGAGGGCTGCGAGGCGTATCTCTCGAAGCCGATCTCGATCCAGGTCTTCATCGAAACCGTCCGCAAATACGCGGCCTGAGGAGCAAGCCAGATGAGCGCGCGCATCCTCGTGGTCGACGATGTGCCGGCGAATCTGCGCCTGCTCGAAGCCAAGCTCGGCGCCGAATACTACGACGTGATCACCGCCTCGCGCGGTGAGGAGGCGCTGCTCAAGGCATGGCGCGAACAGCCCGACATCATCCTCCTCGACGTGATGATGCCCGGCATGGACGGCTTCGAGACCTGCCGGCGCCTGAAGGCCGATCCCGAGACGCGCCACATCCCGGTGGTGATGGTGACCGCGCTCGACCAGCGCGAGGATCGCCTGCGCGGTCTGGCGGAAGGCGCCGAGGATTTTCTCTCCAAGCCGTTCGATGATGTGCAGCTCTTGTCGCGCGTGCGCAGTCTGGCACGCCTCAAGGTGGTGATCGACGAACTCCGGTCGCGCGAGGCGTCGGGCCGGCGCATCGGCGTCATCGACAAGGAAGCGCTGGACGACGCCGGGCTCGGCGGACGCATTCTCGTGGTCGACGACGCCCAGCGCCAGGCCGACAAGATCCGTCGCGCGCTGGAACCCGAGCACACGGTCATGATGATGAGCGACGCCGAGGAGGGTCGCGGCGGTCTTGACCTCTTCATCGTCTCAATCACGGCGGAGAGTTTCGACGGGCTGAAGCTCATCGCGCGCCTGCATTCCGGCGAAGGCGCCAAGCGTCTGCCGATCCTCGCTGTGGTCGATCCCGACGATCCCAAGCGCGCAGTGCGAGCGCTCGAACTCGGCGCGCACGACATCATCTACCGCCCGATCGATCCCGATGAACTCGCCGCGCGCGCGCGCTCGCTGATCCGGCGCAAGCGCTATGTCGATGCGCTGCGGCAGTCGCTCGACCAGTCGCTCGAACTCGCGGTCACCGACCAGATGACTGGGCTTTTCAACCGCCGCTATCTTACCTCCCAGTTGGAGCCGCTGGTGCAGCGGGCGGCGCGCGGCGGCGAGCCCGTGTCGCTGCTCGTCGCCGACATCGACTATTTCAAGCGCATCAATGACGGCTTCGGCCACGATGTAGGGGACGAAGTCATCAGGGAGTTCGCCGCGCGCCTCGCGACGAACTTCCGGCCGATGGACATCGCCTGCCGCTATGGCGGCGAGGAATTCGTCGTGGTGATGCCCGGCACGCGCGGCGACTATGCGTGTCTCGTGGCGGAACGTCTGCGACGGCACGTGGCGGGCTCGCCGTTTCCCATTCGCGGCGGCGCGGAACGCATCGACGTGACGGTCTCCATCGGCGTCGCTGTCTCGATGACGGGCGCAGACTCCGCCGACCGCCTGATCAAGCGCGCCGACGAGGCGCTCTACAAGGCCAAGCAGACCGGCCGCAATCGCGTCATGGCCGAAGCGGCCTGACGCATTAGAGCATCGAATCTTCCGTCGGCAGACCCAGTAATGCGCGTCCCGCGACTTCCAGCGTCGGCGGCGCGACCATCATGTGCTGCGTCATCACATGGGAGTCGCGGAAGCGGCGCTGCAGCGGATTGTTGAGATAGACCGCCGAGCCGCCGGCGAGATCGTGCAGGTCGCTGCAGATCTTCGCGCAGGTCCGCGTGGCGTGCGTCGCAGCCAAGCGAAGCTTAGCGCGCTTGTCGAGGCTGATCGCATTGCCGGCTTCTGCATCGCTCCATGCGTCGGCGATGGCGGCGTAGTAAAAGGCGCGCGCGCCTGCGTGTGCAGCGAAGGATTCGGCGAATGTCATCTGCGTATGCGCGCGTTCGGCGAGCGTGCGGCGCGATGCGGCGGGCTTTTTCGATGTTGCTAGGTCGCGGAAGGAGTCGAGCGCGCCCGCCGCATTGCCGAGTGCGACGGCGGCGATGCCCATACCGAGTAATCCGAACGGCGGAAAGCGATAGAGTGGCCCGCTTTCGCGCGGTTTGTCGTGGATCAGCGACACCGATCGCGACTTCGGAACGCGCACGCCTTCGACGGAGAAATCGAGACTGCCGGTGCCCTTCAGGCCCATGACGTGCCACGTGTCATGGAACGTGACGTCCTCGGCCTTGAACATGATCATGCGCTGGTAGGGCGCACCGTCCGGCCCCAGCGCCGGCTTTTCGCCGTCCATCACGAAGGCGCCGCCGGCGATCCAGTGCGCGTTCTGCGTGCCCGAACCCCAGGCCCAGCGCCCGGTGACAATGTAGTCGTCGCCGTCCGGGATCGCGCGGCCGAGCGGCGCATAGACGCCGCACGCAATCGCGTCCGGCGCGCCATAGATCGTGCGCGCTTCGTCCAGGGGCAAATAGGCGGCGTTGAGAGCGGTCGTGGAGCCGATCATCAGGCACCAGGCCGTAGAAGCATCGGCGCGCGCGATCATCTCGATCATCTCGGCGAGTGCATCGGGACGCGCTTCATGCCCGCCGAGACTCTTTGGCACGAGCGCGCGAAACAACCCCGCCTTCGCCATGCCCTGCGCGATGTCCGGCGGCAGGCGGCGTGCGCTCTCGATTTCGTCGGAGCGCCCGGCGAGGGATGGCGCGAAGTCGTGTGCTGCGGTGACGATATCGGTCATGTGGCTAACCCCATGAGGGCGGCGATGTTGTTGCGCTGCATGTTCGACGAGCCGCCGACGATGGCCATGCCGAGAAGGTCGCGCACGTGGCGTTCCATGTCGTAGGCGTCGGAGAGGGCGTAGGCGCCCATGACCTTCTGGCAGATGAGCGCGATCTCGCCGACCGTTTCGCCGATGAAGAGCTTGGCCATCGACGTCTCCACCGCGCACGGTTCGCCCGCCTGCGCGAGGCGCGCGCCGTGGTAGAGCATGTGACGGCAGGCCTCGAGTTTCGTGCGCGCATCGACGAGGGCGTGGCGCACCGCCTGATGCCCGCTTACAGGTTTGCCGAACTGCGTGCGCTCCTGCGCGTAGGTCCAGGCTTCCTCGACGGCCGCTTGCGCGACGCCGAACGCGGCGGCGGAAATCTCGATTTTCTCGACGTCGAGCGCGCGGCCCGCGAGCATCTTCCAGCCCTTGTTCCACATCGCCTCGCCGCCGACGATGTTGGCTT
>JAWXBS010000207.1:0-17144 GCA_034440275.1 Alphaproteobacteria bacterium | reverse complement strand
GCCGGGCGCCGAAGAGCGCCAGCTGCGGGTGTTCATCAGCCATCGCTATGACAAGGACGAGACGCTGTATGACAGCGTCATCGAGGCGCTGAACCGTCAGGGCTTCTCCGTGCAGGACCTCTCGCTCACGAAGGACAAACAGAAGAAGGGGCCGCGCGGTGGCAAGCTGCCGACGCTGGCCATTCAGGCGGAGATCGCCGCGCGCATCTATTCGTCCGACGTGTTCATCGCGCCGAGCGGCGTGGCAGTGAGCTGGTCGCCGTGGCTGACCTGGGAAATCCAGACGGCGACGGTAAACTACGGCGTTCCCGCCATCTTCGTCGGCAAGCCGGACCAGAAGTACAACGCGCAGCTTGTCTCGGACATGGGCAAGGTCGGCCTCGCTTCCCGCATCTGCGACCGCAACGCGCGCGAGATCGTCTCAAGCATTTCCGAACTCGTGACGACGCGCCCCAAGTGGGCCGTGCGCACGTCAGAGACCGATCCCAACCTCCGATTCCGCGGTCCAACGCGTATCGCGCTCGACGCGGTGATGACGCAGACGCCGTATCACCCGAGGCTCGCGGACTACGCGCCGCCGGTGGCGGTGAAGAAGCGCCGGATTTTCGGGATGTTTGGGTTAGGGCGGTAGCCTATCGGAGTAGTTGTAGACGCCGTTGAACGCGCACGGTGCAACGAGGTGGGGCATGAGTTTATCGGAGAACGGCAAACGCAAAAGAAGCGCGCCTTGGGCTCTAGTATTTGCGTCCATAGCATTGGGACTAGTCGGGGCAGCCGCCGTCGGTGCAGTCGCGCACGGCATATTGAATGGTTGGATTGAACCTTACTGGCGCAACATAACCGATACGCAAGCTTCATTGCTTTCGATTCTGACCGCTATCTATGCCGCCGCCTTTGCAGCAACAGTCGCGCCTCTAATATTCAGAGGACAGGTGAGCAATCTGGAAAAGGCGAGTGAAGATCTATTCGACGAGCTACGCTCGAAGTTGGACACGCTTACGGATGATCAGCAAAAGTCCAGCGCGCGGGTGCTTGAGATAGCAGAACAGTCGAAAGACGCTCTCACTGTTCTTCAAAATCATGCGCTTCACATGATGGGGTTCGTGGACAGATTCACTGATGCCGATCTGCAAAACGCGAAACACATTCTGCTCGGGTTTCAAAATAGCGCGGCAATCCTTTGTCAGAACGCGTTAGCCGATTCAAATCGGTGGACCAGCACAAAAGCCCAGTTTGCTGGCAAATGGCCGGGATACGCGCCCTACATCAACAAGCTTGCCGAGTTGAGTATTATTGGGCCGGATCAAAAGGCGAAGCTTGTGGAGATCGCAGATAGTCGAAAATTCACGCGTGAAAACAATCCGGAAACAATCGACCTAGTGAAGCTCAACTTGTTGAACAAAACGATGCGGGACTTGCAGGACAGCTTCGCGAAAGCCGGCTAGGTATCGCAATCACTTCCGCCTTCTTCCCCTAAACCCGCCACTCTTCCCACCCGCCGGCATGCCCTTGCCCCGCGCCGCGCGCACGCCGTCTTCCGCGCTGGCGCTCACATCGCTCTGGCGGGCGAGGGGATCGTCGGCGATGAGCAGCTCCGTTTCCTGCAATCTCCGGATTTCATCGCGTATCCGTCCCGCTTCCTCGAATTCGAGATTGCTCGCCGCGTCGCGCATCTGCTTTTCGAGATCGGCGATGTAGCTCTTGATGTTGTGGCCGATGAACGGCGTGGACGTATCGCCCACGCCTTTGCCGGCCTTGCCGAGACGCTTCAGCGCCATCGGGTCGCGCGGATCGATGGTGAGGCTGTCACGGTCGGCGACGCTGCCCATGATGTCCTGGATGCCGCGCCTGATCGTCTGCGGCGTGATGCCGTGCTCGAGATTGTAGGCTTCCTGCTTCTCGCGGCGCCGCGCGGTCTCGGCCATCGCGCGCTCCATCGAGCCCGTCACCTTGTCGGCGTAGAGGATGACACGACCGTCCACATTGCGCGCGGCGCGGCCGATGGTCTGCACCAGTGAGGTTTCGCTTCTGAGAAAACCCTCTTTGTCGGCGTCGAGAATGGCGACGAGCCCGCATTCGGGAATGTCGAGGCCTTCGCGCAGCAGGTTGATGCCGATCAGCACGTCGAACACGCCGAGGCGGAGATCACGGATGATCTCGATGCGCTCGATGGTGTCGATGTCGGAGTGCATGTAGCGCACGCGCACGCCTTGCTCGTGCATGTACTCGGTGAGGTCTTCGGCCATGCGCTTGGTGAGCACGGTGACGAGGCTGCGCATGCCTTTCTTCGCGACGTCCTTCACTTCCGCGATGACGTCGTCGACCTGCGTGTGGCCCTTCGTCGAAACGGGGCGCACTTCCACCGGCGGATCGATGAGCCCCGTCGGGCGGATGACCTGTTCGACGAACACGCCGCCCGTGCGTTCCAGCTCCCAGCCGCCGGGCGTCGCCGAGACGTGGACCGTCTGCGGGCGCATGATGTCCCACTCCTCGAATTTGAGCGGGCGGTTGTCGATGCAGGAGGGCAGGCGGAAGCCGTAGTCGGACAGCGTCTTCTTGCGGTTGAAGTCGCCCCGGTACATGCCGCCGATCTGCGGGACGGTGACGTGGCTTTCGTCGGTGAACACGAGCGCGTTGTCGGGCAGATATTCGAACATGGTCGGCGGCGGCTCGCCCGGCTTGCGGCCGGTGAGATAGCGCGAATAGTTCTCGATGCCCGCGCACGAGCCGGTGGCGAGCATCATCTCCATGTCGAACATGGTGCGCTGCTCAAGGCGCTGCGCTTCCAGCAGCTTGCCCTGCTGGCGGAAGAGATCGAGCGTCTGCTTCAGCTCTTCTTTGATGTGATCCACCGCCTGATGCAGCGTCGGTTTCGGCGTCGTGTAGTGAGAGTTGCCGTAGATCTTCACCGCATCGAGCTTGGCGATCTTGCGGCCGGAGAGGGGATCGAACTCCTCGATGGATTCCACCGTGTCGCCGAAGAACGCAAAGCGCCACGCGCGATCTTCCATGTGCGCGGGGAAAACATCGACGGTGTCGCCGCGCACGCGGAACATGCCGCGCGTGAAGGCCATGTCGTTGCGCTTGTACTGCAGCTGGACGAGACCGCGGATGAGGTCGCCCGCATCCATGTTCTCGCCCTCCTTCACCGTGAAGGTCATGGACGTGTAGGTTTCCACCGAGCCGATGCCGTAGATGCACGACACGGAGGCGACAATGATCACGTCGTCGCGTTCGAGCACCGCCCGCGTCGCCGAGTGGCGCATGCGGTCGATCTGCTCGTTGATGTTGGATTCTTTCTCGATATAGGTGTCCGTGCGCGGGACGTAGGCCTCCGGCTGGTAATAGTCGTAGTAGGAGACGAAATACTCGACGGCGTTGTGCGGGAAGAAGCTCTTGAACTCGCCGTAGAGCTGCGCCGCGAGTGTCTTGTTCGGCGCGAGAATGAGCGCCGGGCGCTGCACCGTTTCGATGACCTTGGCCATCGTGAACGTCTTGCCGGAGCCCGTGACGCCGAGCAGCACCTGGTCCTGGTCGCCGCGATCCACCGCCTCGACGAGATCGCGGATCGCATTCGGCTGGTCGCCGGCGGGCTCGTAGTCGCTCTCAAGGACGAAGCGCTTGCCGCCTTCGAGCTTCTCCCATTTGCGCTGCGGCCGGTGCGGCTCCCACACCGCCACCGTCTTGTCGAACTGGAAGTCGGGCGAGGCCTCGGCGACGCCGTTGGGGGGAGCTTTGGGCATTGGTGGAATGTAGGTCGCGTGCGCGTTGTGTTCCAGCGCATGTCCTGCGTGCTGCAATGCTGCTGACAGATTTCGGTTCCGGGAACCCTGCAACAATCACGCAACAAATGAAGCCATTTCAAAACACTATTTCTTGCGAATACATCATTGGTTCAGGCTCAATTCACGCGACAACTGCGAATGTCTTTCCAGAGACGGAACGCCAGCCCGTCCCGCCGAGTTGTCATCCGGCGAGCACATGAAGGAGACTGAAATGAAATCCACCAAGCGCTTCGCCATCATGGCCATCACCGCGCTGACCGCGATTGCGCCGCTCGCCATCGCGCCGACCGCGTCCGCCGATCCGCGCTATCAGACCGCGCCGCAGAACAGCCCGCAGGCTGAACGTCGCGAGGATCGCAGAGACGACCGCCGAGATGAGCGCCGAGACGACCGGCGCGACGATCGCCGTGATGCGCGACAGCAAGCCCGCTGGGATGCGCGTCAGCACAACGGCTACAGCTACAACGGCCAGTGGCGCTACGGCCCCGCGCCGACCGCCTACTACGGTCGTCAGGGCTTTGAGTCAGGCTATCGCGCCTGGAACCGCGGCGACCGCGTCCCGGCCTACTACCGCGACCGTGCGCATCGGGTGGACTACCGCCAGCACCGCAACCTGCGGGCTCCGCCGCGCGGCTACACCTACGTCCGTGACGATCGCGGCACGATCCTGCTCGTCGGCATAGCCACCGGCGTTGTGCTCTCCGCGATCCTGTCGAACTGACCGACAGGCGTGATCGACACCCCTTGGAAAAGGCCGCCCCGGAGCAATCCGGGGCGGTCGCTTTTCCGTTGCCCTGTCATCGTTCCCGTTTGGCTGGTCGCTCCGGCGCATGGTAAGATGCGTGCGAGCCGGAGGGACGGGGCCCCGCAACACGTCAGTCAAGGAAACCCGTTCATGAGGAATGCACAGATCGCCGCCGCGCTGGTCGCGGCCATGGCCGCCGCTGGTTGCGCCAGCACGGAGTCCACATCGTCTGCGATACCAGTGGAATACACCGTGGTGAGGGCGGATGCGACCATCCCGTTCACCAGCAGCGTGCGCAACTTCCGCGTCGGTTCCGACAAGTCGCTGCTGCTGGAAGGCAATGGCAACCGCTGGTATCGCGCGCAGATCGCCGAACCGTGCAAATCCGATCTGCGCTGGGAACAGTCTGTTGGACTGGCCGATCGCACGATGACGAGCGTATCGAAGTTCACCGAAGTGATTGTCGATGGACGTCGATGCCAGATCATCTCGCTTGACGAAATCGCCGATCCGAAGGCCGCCGAGGACGCCGCACGCGCCAAGGCGGCCGCACAAGCGCCGGCGCCCTGAGGCCTGTTTGTTGGCGGAGAGTGGTTTTTCCGGTCGCGCGGGAGCTGCTGCGGCGATCCCGCGTGCGCCATCTTGAACGTGGGGCGGGGACAGCGGATGATTGTGGTGCAGGGCTTGTTGCGCGTGTGCGCCGAAGACTTGGAACGCGTCCGCGCGGCCATAGCCTAGTACGCGCCCGCTACCCGCGACGAATTTGGCTGCCTGCACTATGCCGTGGCGCACGACATGCTGGACCCGACCGTGCTCCACGTCATCGAGCGCTGGGAAGACGAGGCGGCGTTCGAGGCCCATCTGGCGACGGCCCACGCAAAACGGATGAACGAGTTTCTCGGCAAGATCGGCGTGATCGAACTGCTCATAAAATCGTATGCCGCCAGCGACGAGAACGTGCTGATGGGCGCCTGAGTCGGCTTGGCCTGTTGGGTTCCGGACAATGTACGCGCCAACGCAGAGGCCGCCGGCCTCCGGTGGCCTGCGCGTTCGAGAAATTCGACCTGCGGGCATGACCCCAAATCCTGGGCGGCCACGCCTCTCCCTGTAACACCAGCAGGGGCGATCGATGTCCGAGACCAAGCTTCCCGAGGAAATGCCGTTCACCAAGGTGGTGCGCGAAGCCGAAGAATCCGCCGCCAGGCAGCAGGCCGAGGCCGAAGCCAAGGCCCAGGAAATCCCCGGCTGGGTGCGCGAGACGCCGCCCGCGCAGGAGAAAATGAGCGAAGCGCCGCTGATCAAGCTGATGGTCGAGCAGGAGGCCGCCGTCGCGCGCGATTACGCCGAAGGCCGCATCACCGAGGCCGACTACCAGTCCTTCCGCGACATGAGCGAAGCCAAGATCGAGGACTTCAAGACGCACCTGCAGGAGACCGGGCAGGACATCGTCGAGAGCTTCAAGGAATGGACGCCCGAAGCAGTCGAAGCGATCAATGACCTGAAGGAAAAGCACCCCGATCTCGTCGAGGAGATGGAGTCGGGCCACCCAAAGCTCGCCGTCGTCGCCGACACGCTTGAGACGCTCGAGGTGTTTGAGCCGCTGATGGAGAAGGGTCTCGACGGCGCCGACCAGCTCGTCGAGGTCATCGGCACGGACCTGCCGAGCATGGCGCAGGATTTCGTCGACGCACGCGCCAACATGGAGGGCGCGGACCAGGCCGAGGTCGCCGACGCGCAGACGCGTCTGGAAACCGTCACCACCGAATGGGACGCCAAGATGGAAGAGGCCGACGTCGCGATCGATTCCGCGCGCGACAAGCTCGAAGCGGACTTCGACGTCTACAGCGAGAAGGTCGACGAACTGCAGGCGCAGGCTGAAGCCAATCCCGACGCCGAAGTCATCATGCAGATCCATGAAGCCGACCTCGACGAGGAGATCGAGGAAGAGACGGGCGTGACGGACGCGTGAGTGCGCTTACTGCGAAAGCGCCCAGGCGGCGTCAGTTAGAATGATTGCATCATTCCGGAATACGCCGTCGTTGGCGGATCGTCGTCCATTGGCGCTGACCGTTGCGAACGCGCGCGCCATCGTCATGAAAGCATCTACCGCCGCCGGTCCCGGTGGTGACAGCGCGTATCGCTCCTGATGGCGGCCCAGCGTACTTGTATCGTCGGCGAGGCGCAGCAACGCCCATGCCCGCAAGCCCTCGTTGAGCAGAACGCGTGCGCGCTCCGGATTCTTGAAGCCGTACGCAAAGTATCCTGCTGACAGGAGTTGGGCGGCAAGGACCGTTCGTTCCCGATGGACATCCGCCTCGAGCGCTGGCCGAGCACCGGCGTCGCCGCCCCGCAGGCGCGCCTCTGCGGCGGCCACCTTCGCGCGCGCTTCTGCGATGTTGCGGTCTGCGGTGTCACGCTGCATCTCGCCCAGCTGCCCAAACGTTCTTTGGACCTCGGCTTCCTCCTGTGCCGGCGCGCGATTGTCGGCGACGGGCGGGCGGTCGACGAAAGGCCCCGTATGCTGTGTCATGGCCTCCCTCACTTTGCGGGCGAGATCCAACAGGGGGTCGGGGCGCCGGATCGCGAGTATCGCGAGCAACCCCTGCAACTGCGTACCTTGCGTGATCGTCCGCATCTGGGACGCCAGATACGCTTCGCCGGCGCGTTGCGCGAAATCGAGCGCCTCGTTTTCGCGGCCGATCTGCACCAACAACGCCGATCCGCGAAACAGCATCTCGACCTGTTGCGTGCGGTCCACAAGCTGGGCGTCGCCGATGCGCGCGAGGCCGTCGCGATAGGCGCTGAGCGTGCCGGCGATATCATCCCGTGATCCGCGCAGGCAGCCGATCTGCGCATATACGTTGGCGACGTCGTGCGGCGTCAGCGATGCAGGCAGGAGGCGCAGCGCCGCAGCTTCATGGCGGGCCGCGCCACTCAAATCATTGGCCTGCGAAGCCGCGTGCGCCGCACGCAGTTCGCGCTCCCAATCGGTTGGCACATAGGCTTCCGCGTTCCGGATGTTCATCTCGGCGTTGCGGACATACGCGGCCGCTTCCGGGTGGTTGCGGCAGTAGCCTTCGAAATAGGCTTTTTGGTTGCGGAACCAGGTGATGCTGGCGTTGCCCATGTCGCCGGTCGCGCTGCGCGCGATGACACGCATGGTCTGCGTATAGCGCAGGCACTGGGCGAGGTCCTGTGTCGGCGCCACGCCGGCGGGCAAGGCGTCCGGTGACATGCCGACGCACGCCAGCGCGGGCGAGGAAAAGAGCGCCAGAAGCGCCAGCACCGATGCTGCGAGGGTTTTCATTGCGTCAGTATCCAGGCGCGGTCCACGAGGTCATGCGCCGTTGCGCGGGCGGGCGCTTCTTTCATCGCCGCATCGGCGCGCGACAAACGGCTGGAGAAGGACTCGCGCAGCGCACTGTAGGCGTCGACAAAGGCCAACGAGATGAGGCCCCCGCCTGCGCGGCGCATGATCGTATGGCTGTCCCGATCCATGACCTCAGAAAACGACCACACGTCGCCTCGTGTCAATCGCGGCGCAGGCTTGCAGCCTTCCCGTGCGTCGCTAGAGTCCCCCGGCAAGACACCGGAGGGGATGCACATGAACTGGCGGCGTTTGTCGGTGGCCGTTGCTGCGGCGCTTGTGGCGGCCTCCGCGCCGTTCACGGACGGCGCGATCGCGCAGTCGCCAGGCGCACCGCCGCCGGTCGCAGCAGCGCCGATCACCACGCCGGAGGTCTGCCTTGCCGATCCGGGCTCGCAGGCCTGTTCGCTGGCCCGCGCGTGCCTGCGTGCGCCACGATCGACCGAATGCCGCGACGGCTTGCGCGCGCAGGCCTACGAGTCCGCCCAATGGGCGGTGCAGAATGCCACAGCCGCGGCGCTCAGTCGTGTCGGGGCGCGGTTCGCCGCGCAGAACAGCGATCTTGGTCGCCGCGTGACCGAACGCGAGCGCCACGCGACCGAAGTGCAGACGCTGGATGCCGAGTTGGTCGCCGCGCTGGGTCGTGGCGACACGGCGGCGCAGACCTCATTGCGCGCACGTCTGGCCGCCGCGCAGGAGCGGCTCGAAGCGGCGGACGCCTATCTCGATGCGAACTACAATTCCTATCAGGAACTCGCGCGTCCCAAACCCGTGAGCATTCGCGATACGCAGACGCTTCTGGCTCCCGACGAGGCGCTCGTATTCTACATGGTTGGCCCGCAGACAAGTTATGTATGGGCTGTCAGCCGCGAGAGCGTCGAGTGGCGTCGGATCGATGTCGGCGAAAACGTCCTGCGCCGGAAGATCACGGCGCTGCGTGACGGCCTCAACCCGGACGACGTGAACGCCGCCGTGCGCGCCGGCCGTGCGCCAAAGTTTGATTTCGCCGCCTCGAACGATCTGTATCGACTGCTGATTGCACCGGTCAGTGCAACGTTCGCTGCGAAAGCGCGCATCGTGATCGCGCCGTCGGGACCGCTTCTCGGGCTCCCGTTCGCGGTCCTTACGCCGACGCCCCCGCCTGCGGGCGCGCCGGGGCTGGGCGACTATCTGCGCGCGGACTGGCTGGGCACGAAGAAGGCGATGGCGATCATCCCTGCGCCATCGGCGTTGCGTTCCCTTCGGTGCCCCGCAGGTTTCGTCAACGGGGTGTGTGCGCCGCGCACCGGCCGTGCGCCGCCACGCGCGCGTTTCATTGGCATCGGCGCGCCGCGCTTCAACGGCCTTCCAAACGTCGTCGATCAGGCGACGTTCCAGATCTATTCGTCCTGCTTCGTGACAGGCGCGGCTTCGACTCCGCCGGCAGTGGACCAGCGTTGCATTCCGATGCTGAATCCATTGCCGGGTTCGGCTGACGAACTGCGGTCGATCGGAGGAAAGTTCGGCGTCGCGGAGGGACAGGGTCTGTACACCGGCGCTTCTGCGACGGAGGCGCGCCTCAAGGGAGAAGCACTCAGCGCCAATGTCATCGTCATTGCGACGCACGGCTTGATGGCGGGCAGCGGCGCCGGCACCGGCGAAGCGGGCCTCGCGTTTACGGCGCCGGCGATGCAATCGCCCGCGCGCTCGCCGAGTGCGCTCGACGACGGCTATCTCACGGTGTCGGAAGCGTCACAGCTTTCGATCACCGCGGATTTCGTGATCCTCTCGGCGTGCGACACCGCTCGTGGCGACAAGGTGGAAGCGGAGGGGCTTTCGGGCCTGGCGCGGGCGTTCTTCTACGCGGGCGCCGACGCGCTGCTCGTATCGCACTGGCCGGTGGCGGACGGGGCGGGGATGGTGCTTTCGCCGAAGACGGTCGAGTACAGCGGCACACGCGACCGCGCCGAGGCGTTGCGGCTGGTCATGTCCGAAATGCTCACCAGTGCGACCGACATCCGCGCCGCGCATCCCGCCTACTGGGCGCCGTTCGAACTCGTGGGCAAATAGGCGCCAGGCTGCATCGGCGCGTTTGCGTCACGGCTGATCCGCGCTAAAGGAGCGCTGCTGGGCGCGGGGGCGTTCGGAGCACCTGTGCGCATGATCGACGCCGACAAGATCCTGAAGGCCCTCCAGACCGACCCGGCCGCCGCGTTGCGCGAGCTTGGCGGGCAAGCGGCCAATGCTGGCGGCGACGTCATCGAACGCCTCAAGACCGATCCTGACGCCCGCAACACCGCCATCGCCGGCGCGGGCGGCGTCGTGGCGGGCATGATCGCCGGCGCCGGCGCGCCGAAGTTCACCGGCGCTGTCGCAAAACTGGGCGGTCTGGCCGCGCTCGGCGGTCTCGCCTGGTATGCCTGGAAGCGCCACGAGGCGAACCAGAAGGGGACGGCCCCGCCGGAGATGGCTGCGCTCGAAGCGCCGCCGCCGCATTTCCTGCCGCTTTCGGGCACGGACTCCCAACGCCTCGCGCGGGTGACGCTCAAGGCCATGATCAACGCCGCAAAGGCCGACGGACACATCGACGCCGAGGAAAAGGCGCGTCTGTTCGACCGCTTGGGGCAGGTTTCTCTCTCGGAAGACGAAAGAAACTTCCTGTTCGAAGAACTGGCGCGTCCAATGGACACCGACGGCCTTGTCCGCGAGGCCACGAGCCCTGCTATCGCCTCGCAGATCTACGCAGCCTCGCTGCTCGCCATCGACGCCGACAAGCCTGCGGAAAAGGCCTATCTGGCCGACCTTGCGCGCAGGCTCGGGGTCGATCCCGCGCTCGCCGCCGAAATCCGCACCGCCGCCTGAGTTCCGCATCTGTCGTGGCCCGTGGCGTGCATGGGCCTGCGATGGTAGTCCGGCTTCCCGCCGTCCCCGGAGATTATTAGGCTGATGCGCTGGATCGCCATCGCCATTGCCGTGCTCGCCATCGCCGCCGCCGTCCTGTTCGGCGTGGGCTACTTCCTGCTGCCGGCGAGTCTCACGGTGAAGGAAGAGGTTGAGATCGCGCGCCCGCGCGCGGCGGTCTATGCGCTCGTCGACAATCTGAAGACCTTCAACGAATGGTCGCCGTGGTTCGCCGTCGACCCGCAGGCGGAATACAAGTTCGAGGGCGAGAGCAGCGCCGGCCAGAAGGCGACGTGGGTGTCCAAGGGCGGGCGCATCGGTTCGGGCAGCCAGCGCATCACGCGCTCGGTCGCCAATTCACGTGTGGAGACGCTGCTCGACTTCGGCGTGCGCGGCTCGGCGAAGACGATCTACGAACTCGAGCGCGCGCCGGTCGGCTCGACGGTGACGTGGTCCTTCATCTCGGACTGTTCGGGCAATCCGATGTATGTCGGCTGCCGCTATCTCAATCTCTTCACGCAGGGCGCCATCCGGCAGGATCTGGTCGCGGGCCTGCAGCGCCTGAAGGCCCTCGCCGAACAGCTCCCGACAACCGACTTCGAACGACTGGCGCCGGAGTACGTGCAGCCGACGGCGATGAACTACGCCTTCGTCGAGAACGACGTGACGCGCGACGAACCGCCTGCGGACGCGATCCCGGTTTCGGCGGGCGGCCCCGATCTCGAAGCGGCCTATGCGCAGCGCGTACAGGCGGCGACGGCGGAATCCTTCTCGGTCGTGGAGGCCAAGATCACCGAAGCCGGCGCAGCCATCGCTGGCCCGCGCGTGATGGTGACGGTGTCGGCGGACGAGGCGCGCATCGTCTTCCGCGCCGGATATCCCTTCACGGGGCCGGCCCCGGCGAACGATCCCCGTGTGTCCACGGGACAGACCCCCGCGGGCCGCGCGCTCAAGTTCGTCCACACGGGGTCGAGCTCGGCGATGGGCGCGACCTACCAGATGATCGGCGCGTGGCTTGAAGCACACCGCATCGAGTCCTCGGGCCAGCCGTGGGAAGTCTACGTGCAGCCCTCCGGCGATCTCGCGCAGCGGCGCACGGAAATCTTCATTCCGATTCACTGAGACCCAAGGCGGTCGACATTCCGCGCATCGACACGCCGCGCGACGCCCGGTAGATGAGCGCCATTCCGTTTCGACGGTTTTCCCTTGTCCCGAAAGACAAACCCATGCCCGCCGCACCCGTGTCCGACGCCCTTCGCCGCATCAAACCCTCGCCGACGCTCGCCGTCACCGCGAAGGCCCGTGCGCTGAAAGCCGAAGGCCGCGACGTGATCAGCCTTGGCGCGGGGGAGCCCGACTTCGACACGCCAGAGAACATCAAGGACGCCGCGATCCGCGCGATCAGGGAAGGCAAGACCAAGTACACCGATGTCGACGGCATCCCGGAGCTGAAGGACGCCGTCGTCGCGAAGTTCAAGCGCGAGAACGGGCTCGAATACACGCGCGCGCAGGTGAACGTGTCGCCGGGCGGCAAGGCGGTGATCTTCAACGCGCTGGTGGCCACGTGCTCGCCCGGCGATGAAGTGGTCATCCCGGCGCCGTACTGGGTGAGCTATCCCGACATGGCGCTGCTCGCGGGCGCGACGCCGGTATTCATCGAGACGACGCTCGAGAAGAAGTTCAAGATCGATCCCGAAGCGCTGGAGCGCGCAATTACGCCGCAGACGAAGTGGGTGTTGCTCAATTCGCCGTCGAACCCCTCAGGCGCGGCGTACACGGCCGCCGAACTGAAGGCGCTCGCGGACGTGCTGCTGCGCCATCGCCATGTGTGGATCCTCACCGACGACATGTACGAGCACCTCGTCTATGACGGCTTCCAGTTTGCAACGATCGCGCAGGTGGAGCCCGCGCTCTACGAGCGCACGCTGACGATGAACGGCGTGTCGAAAGCCTATTCGATGACGGGCTGGCGCATCGGCTACGCGGCCGGGCCCGCCGATCTCATCAAGGGCATGTCGGGCATCATGAGCCAGTCGACGTCGAACCCGTGCTCGGTCTCTCAGTGGGCGAGCGTGGAAGCGCTGAACGGCACGCAAGCCTTCATCAAGCCGAACCAGGAGCTGTTCAAGGGCCGCCGCGATCTCGTTGTGTCGATGCTCAATCAGGCGAGCGGCCTGAAGTGCCCGACGCCGGAAGGCGCGTTCTATGTGTATCCCTCGCTCGCCGGCCTCATCGGCAAGAAGACCGCCAAGGGCGCCGTGATCGGCAACGACGAGGATTTCGCGCGCGAACTGCTGCAGGATGAAGGCGTCGCGGTGGTGCACGGCGCGGCGTTCGGTACGTCGCCCTGTTTCCGCATCAGCTACGCGACGTCGAACGCGATCCTCGAAGACGCGTGCGCGCGGATACAGCGGTTCTGCGCGAGCGTGGGGTAATTGGAGCGTATGGAATTAGCTCTTCTGATCTGGAACGGGCTGGTGCTTTCAGGCTTGTTCTGGTTCGGTTGGGTGGGTCTGTTTCAAGCCGAACAATCTCGTGACGAGATGCGTCGCATTGCGAAATTGAGCAGTCTGCCGGCGCCATTTGAAGTGCCGCTGCTGTGGCGGCGAATTGCCGGTGCGATCATGTTGTTGATGGGCATTCTGGGCATCGCAGCATTCGGTTTGTCTTTGACATGTCCGGTAGCGCCCTAACGCATAAAGGCGCGAAGCTCTCGCTCCGCGCCTCTCGCTTGACTCAAAACCTATGCGCTTACGCGCGCTTGCCCGTGAACGGGAACGCGCCGAACGCGCCGGCCTTGACGCTGCCGTTCAGCGTGTCGCCGTCGAGCGTGCCGGTGAATTCGAGCGTCATCGGCATGGGCTGCGTGATCGAGTTCGACCACGTCACCGTATTGCCGTCGACCTTGCCGTTGGCGATCGCCTGGCTTTGACCTTGCGCGGCCTGCGTGCCGGTCAGCGCGCCGCCGTCGGCCTTCACCGTCAGCGTGCTCGGCTGTTCGCCCATCGGCGACTTCACGACGATCGTCCAGTTTCCATCTACAGACATGTTTTCCTCCCTGAAGCGACGCCCTTGTAGCGCGCCGGAAGGAACCGCGCGAGCGTGCCGTTAGGGGAAGGCTGGCGCGCGGGGCGCGGCGTTGTTCTCGAACCGCTTGTACGGGCTTTCGTACGGGATCTCCTGCGAGACCGCCTGCACGACCTTCCACGAACCGTCCGTCTGGAGACGCCAGATGTAGAGATAGTTCACGCTGCGCGTGACGGGGTATTCGTGCTGCGGCGTGGAGGACGCCGTCCAGTCCAGCTGGCCGAGCGTGTAGGCGATGTCGCCGGCCTCCGACGCCACGGACTCGCCTGCGGGCCGGAATTGCACCTTGCCGTGCGGATCGGCCTTGAGGGCGTCGAGGCTTGTGCGCACCGCCGCGCTGAAGCGCGCCGTGCCGTCCGTGGCGCTGTTGTCGGCGAAGAAGGCCGCAGCGGCGCCGCCGTCGCGCGCTTCGATCGCCTTCCGCATGGCCGCGTCGGCGGCGGTGACGGTCTGCGTGGCGTCTGCGCGCTTGACCACGCACGGCGGCGGCCCGCACGCGGCGAGCAGGAAGGCGAAGGCGATGACGGCAAGGCGCACGGGCATGATCTCCTGAGACTCCCGAAGGCGCGCGCCCGCTGAAAATCGGGCCACGTCTTGCGTTCCGTGGGCGCGACGTGCGTAGGACTGTAGGGTGGCCCCTGAAGCCATCGCCGCCGCGCTGCTCTCCGCGATCATCCACGCGGGGTGGAACGCCGCGCTCAAGGCGTCGCCGGGCGACCGGCTTATCGATCTCGGGCAGATGGCGGTGGGCGGGGTGCTGTTCGGCGTCGTGCTGTGGGCGTTCTTCGGCGCGCCGCCGATGGCGGCATGGCCCTATATCTTCGGCTCCAGCGCGATTCACTTCGTCTACTGGACGGCGCTGCTGCGCGGCTACGCCGCCGGCGACATGAGCCACGTCTATACGATTGCGCGCGGTTCGGCGCCTGCGCTCGTCACCGTCGGCGCCTTCCTGGCGATCGGTGAAATTCCGAGCGCGCCGGTGGCGGCGGGCGTGCTTCTCGTCAGCATCGGCGTGTGCGCGGTGGGCGTAAGCCTGCATGCGCCGTGGCGCGCGACCGCGTGGGCTTTGCTGACGGGCGCAGCGATCGCATCGTACTCGCTCGTCGATGCGCTGGGCGCGCGCGTGGCGGGCGATGTGCTCGCCTACAAGAGTGGGGGCACCATCGCGACGTTCCTTCCGATCCTCGCGTTCATCGTGATGCGCCGCGGGCCGACGCAATTCGTCGAGGCCGGTCGCGGGCGCTGGATGCGCGGCGCGTTCGCGGGGGCGCTCTCAAGTGCGGGGTTCGCGCTCGTGCTCTGGGCGCAGATGCGCGCGCCGATCGGGCCGATCACGGCGCTGCGCGAGACGTCGGTCGTGTTCGGCGCGGCGATCGCGGCGGTAATGCTGAAGGAGGTGGTGACGACGCGGCGCTGGGCTGGGGCGGCGCTCGTCGCTGCGGGCGCGATGCTGATCGGTTTCTTCTAACGGACGCGCCGCCACGTCTCCGTGCGGCAGATCGGGCCGAGGCAGCCCTTCACCCGCAGCGCGCCGTTGTCCTGCGGCAGCAATTCGGAGCGATAGGTGTTGCCCGTCTTCGGATCATAGACGCGGCCGTTCACCCAGCCTGCGGGGCTGGATCGGTAACCTTCGAGGATGCGCATGCCGAGCAGGGGTCGTGAGCGCAGGTTGGTGTCGGGGTTCTTCACGTCCACGCGCGGGCCGCTGCCGCGGTCGCCCCAGATGATGGTCCCGCATGCGCTCGCGCCGCAGGGCGCTATCTCCACGTGGCCGTCCCCGTCCTGGGTGGCCCAGACGCCGAATGCGTCCGCGGGGGCGATGGCGCTGGCGGAAACCGGCGTCAAGGCGACGCAGAGGGTGAGAAGGGCGGCAATCTGGTTGTGCACGAACGGAACTCCCACAATCGCTGAACGTTTTCTCCAGTTCTCCAGAAAAAGGAAGCCCCCATGGAACCGGATATTGGTATCGCGAAGAAGAAGCGCGAAGCGGTGGCGGATGCGCTTGTCCAGACGCTGGCGGACACCTACGCGCTCTACCAGAAGACGCACCTCTATCACTGGAACGTGGAGGGCCCGCGCTTCGGCGCGCTGCACCTGCTGTTCGAGACGCAATACAACGAGCTCTGGACAGCCATCGACCTGATCGCGGAGCGCGTGCGGGCGCTCGGCGTCTATGCGCCGTCGCACGCCGACATGGCCAAGCGCTCCACGATCGCCGCCGACAACGATCCCGCGCCCGCCGCCGACGCCATGCTCAGGGCCATGCTGAGCGCCAACGAAGCGGTTGTGAAGTCGGCCAAGAGCGCGATCAAGGCCGCCGAGGTCGCCGACGATCCGGCCACCGCCGACCTGATGACCGAACGCTCCGCCATCAGCGAAAAGGCCGCATGGATGCTCCGCGCGCACCTCGCTGAGTAGCGCTTATGGCGCGTGCACGGGCTCCGGCGGTTCAGTGGCCGGTCGCGCGCTGGCGGCGACCTCTTCGTCGGTGAGCTTTGCCGAAGGCAGGTTTCGCGCGGCGATCCACATGAGGACGGTCGTGGCGATCATGCAGGCGATGCACAGGAGAGCGATCGGTGCGAACGATCCGGTCATGATCAGCGCGCCGCCGATCGCCGGCGCAAAGGCGTTGAAGAACGACGCCCATCCGTTGCCCGCTGCGTTGAGGCCCCCAGTGCGGTCGAGGCGCACGCCGATCGCGCCGGTAAACGACTGGATGTAGCTGAACGTCGCCGCCGTCACGAAAGCGCCAGCGGCGTAAAGCGCTACAGTTGGCGCCAAGGCCTGCGCAGCGTGGCCAATGCCGAACACGATGATGGCGATGACCGCCGCCACACGCACCTGCGCGTCACCTGCGAAGATGGCGAGCGTACCCAGAATGCCGCCGGCAATGGACGAGAGGCCGATGAGGTCGCCGATCTGCGACTGCGAGAGACCCAGCGAAACGCCCTTGCGCTCGAAGAAACTCCACACCGCCGTCGACCCGATGAAGCTGAGCGCCGATCCCAGAACGTATGGATTGCGCAGCAGGCCGACCATGTGGGTAAGCGGCGGAATATGTGCGGCTGGCGCGAAGGCCGTGCGGGGCGCGAGCAGCGACAGCGCAAGCCCGATGACGCACAGCACGCTGAGCACAAGGCCGACGCCGGTGAGCCCTTGCGCCTCCACAGCGCGGCCGCCGATCGTCACCGCAGCGACCGAGCAGATCGTGATCGGGATCGCGAGGCTGGCGGAAACGCGATGCGGGCTCGCCATGCGGGCAATCGTGGCGCCGGCGGCG